>JBBRLA010000104.1:0-16984 GCA_038231615.1 Polyangia bacterium
CGGCCCGAAGTAGGCGTGGGCGAAGGGGCGGTCGTAGCAGACGGCGACTTTTTCGTTGGCGCGGGTCATGCGGCCCAGGACGCCGATGTGGGCGCCGGGGGTGGCAGTGCCGGCGGTGACGAAGGGCATGAGCCGGAAGTCGGGGTCCTCCAGCCAGTCTGGGGGCATCGGGAGGTTCAGGATGAGCTGGGGGATCTTGAAGGGGACGTATTCCTGGCCATGCTCGCCCGGGAGGATGATGAGATGGGTCATGTCCATGTTTTTGATGAAGTCGCGGACCTCGTCGGGGAGGCCGGACCTGGGGGCCTGTGCGGCGGGTGGCGGCGGAATAGGGCTGTTCTGGGCGGCAGGCGGCGGGGTGGGGCCGTTCTGGACTGCGGCGGGCTTCGGGGCGGGGCGTCCCTTGGGCTTGCCGGCAGGCGGCTTTTGCCCTGGCGTCGCGCCCGGCTGGGCCGCCTTGCTCGACGGTGCGGAGGGGTTGCTGGGGCGGATCAGATGAAAGAAAAAGTCGCGGAGCACGCAGGCCCACTGCCGTGCTCCAGCAACAAGTCTATGGATGAACTTTCGCATCCAGAAGTTCTAGACATGGCAGCGAAGACGTCAAGGGTGGTTTCTTACAAAAACGTGTGCGGCAGGTTCACCCAGCCGATCGGCAACTGCCAACCACCAGCACCGGGCGCTTCTACCGGAACAGGAAGCGCATCCCCTTCAGCATCTGCTTGTACAGGCTGGTCTTGTACGGGTATCGATGGGATGACCCGGGACAGAGTGCCGATGTCGGCGGAGGCCGAGATCTCGCCGCGCTCGACAGCTCGCTGCATCAGCGCGATGTGTGCTTCGGCCCACGGCTGGACGACTGCGGCGTTTACCGCGTCTGCGAGCGCCGGGTCTTGCGAAAGCAACGAGGCGAGCCCAGTCATGATCTTCAGCCTGCGCTCGCTTTCTTCGATCGACTGCGGTTTGAACAAGCCGAGGAGGTCTCCGCGCAGCGTGCCCGAGTCGGGTAGACGCTCGAGATCGACCTGATTGCGCTTCATGTGGGTGACGGCGTCGATTACCAATTCCGCCTTCGATTTCCAACGGCGGTAGATCGTCGCCTTCCCTGCGCCGGCCCGCGCGGCGACCATGTCCATCGTCAGGCCCGCCGCGCCCACGTCCGCGAGAACCTCGAGCGTTGCGTCGAGGATCTCAGCGTCCCGCGAGTGGTCTCGCTTGCGCCCAGGCTGTGCGTGCTCGACGGAGTCGTCATCGTTCTGAGTCATGCGTTGCTTTTCGACATCTGGATTAACTCCTGAGCGCACCTATCCCATTGCCACAATTGGCGGCCGGGCAGTGTGCTATACCACCTGTATGGCCATGCGTACCGCCTCTGCCCCGGAGGCCCCTGACATCCTGTACTACGCGGACGCCGCCGTCTGGCGGCGCTGGCTGGAGCACAACTATGACCGGCACTACGAACTCTGGGTCGGCTTCCACAAAAAGGACTCGGGCACACCCAGCCTGACATGGCCCGAGTCCGTGGACGAGGCGCTCTGCTTCGGCTGGATCGACGGGCTGCGCAAGAGCATCGACGTGACGCGCTACCGCGTCCGCTTCACGCCGCGCAAGGCGGACAGCACCTGGAGCCTAGTCAACATCCGCCGGGTGCAGGAACTGAGCGAGCAGGGGCGCATGCGCCAGCCGGGGCTCGACGCCTTCGCCCTGCGCAAGGACGACAACTCGGCGATCTACTCGCACGAGCAGCGCCACGGCAGCCAGTTCGATCCTGCGCACGAGGCACTGCTCCGCGCGAACCAGCCCGCGTGGGAATTCTTCCAGGCGCGCCCCCCGTGGTACCGCAAGGCCGCAACCCACTGGGTCATCAGCGCCAAGCAGGAGCAGACCCGGCAGCGCCGACTGGCGACCTTGATCGAGGACTCGGCAGCGGGCCGCCCGATCAAGCCCCTGTCATACAAGCCCGCGTAGTCGTACAAGCCCCCTTCAAACCCTCAGCCCTTCATGCGGGGCCGGCGAACACGATGCCCCGCGGCTCGTCGCCCACATGCAGAGTACGCGCCACGCGCGGATGGAGGGGGTCGTGCACGTCGACGACCGATATGCTGTCGGAGACGTGTTTGACCACCTATACTTCCGTCGAGTGGGAGCGCACCGCGACGGCGACGGGCTCCAGCCCCACCGTCACCGAGGAGATGCGCTTGAGTCCACCGTGCGACGGCCGCAGGACTTCCAGGCGTCCGTCCGACGTGTTGGTCGCGTACAGCCAGTGCCGATCCGCGGACAACGCCAGCGGGCGCACTGCGCCGGACTCGAACTTCGACGCAAACGACGACGTGATGTCATATGTCGCGACTGCCGGCGCCGAAGCGGGCGGCGCCTGCTGGCAACCACCGAAAAGGGACAGGAGTGCAGCGATGGCGCTCCGTGGGAACGGTTGTCTGGGTGCGAGCCTCATGATGACTCTCCTTCTATCGCTCGGTGCATGGTCAATGGAACTCCCGGTTCGGAGCGCTGATCGGGCTCCATGCCAATGTGAGCTGAGGCGGGACAAGGGCTGCCGTCCCTTTCCCTGGACCCCTTTCTCGGCTTGCCGTCTCCCGGCCATCCCCAAAACGTCGTAGGGTGGGATATACGACGTTTGGGGGACCCTTTAGCAGCCGACCTTGGCGCTGAGCATCCCCCCGCCGAGCGTGCCCATCTCCGTCTGGCAGGCGCCGGTCTGGGTATAGGCCAGGTTAAAGGCCGCCGTGTTGGTGACCGCGCCACTCAAGTTCAGGGTGCCGGTCAGCGCGATCGAGTAGTCGCTGCCGGTGTTGGTGGCGGCGTCGGTCAGGGTGCCGTTGAAGGTGATGTTGTCGGCCTTGTCCACCCAGTTGGTGAAGGCCAGCGTCAGGTTGTTGTTCACGCTGGTGCCGGCCGTCGTCTGCGTGCCAGTGACGGTCACCGAGCCGCCGTTGGGATTCATGAGCTTGCCGCTGACCATCCCGTTTCCGACCGTCAGGCCGCCCGTGCCGGTGCCCATGGCGTTGATGGCGACCTGCTGGCAGACCGAAAGGGTGGCGGCGGAGATCCCGTTGACGACATTCACGTCCAGCGTGCCGCCCCCGGCGGACCCCCCGCAGGCGCCCAGCGCCCCGGTTGTCAGAAAGCAAACGAGCAAATGGGGCAGGGACCTGGCGGCGATCTTCTTGTTCATTTCCATCTCCTGGGTCAGGTGACGAGGGTTATTGGGTTGGGGCCGGCACCGTGATCGGGCCGATGGTGTGCGTCACGGTCGCGCCGTTGCGCAGCGTGGCGTTGATGGTGACGGTGCCTGACTGGCCGACCACGGACATCGGGTCGAACGCGGCGTTGTTGACGCTTTCGCCGATGAGCGCCGGCACGTCGCCCTCGAACATCCCCGTGCTCGCGGCGTTCGGCGAGCCGGGACCTCCATTGAGGGAAAGGCTCACCTGGGTGACGGTTACCGGTTCGCTGAAGCGCACGCGCAGGAGAAGCCCCCACCCGGTCTGGTTGCAGCACAGCGGCACCTTGGCGAACACCGGCGGCGCCATCATCACCGCCGTCACCGTCAGGCCCATCGCATCGGGGGGCAAAAGCGGCGCCGCGTCCGTCGGCAGGGCGATGGGGGCGGAGCCATAGGGCGAAAGCGCCTCCAGGGAATCGTAGTCCCACCACAGGTAGCCGTTGTCGCCCCAGTCGCCGCCCCAGGAGTTTAGCACCCGGTACGCGTTTTTGGCGTCGTCGTAGCCGGTGAACACCATGGCGTGTCCGCCGCAGTGCCCGCTGGTCGTGCACATTCCTCCCCCCTTGAAGGGTTTGGTGACGTCGGTGGCGGCGCCGGGCATGTTGTCCGTCGCGTCGGCGGTCGTGGCGCGGAACTCCTGAAACCCGATCGGCAAGGTCGTCCCGAAGACCACCGGCCGGCCCATGTCCAGTTGCCGCTTCACCGAGTTGCGGAAGGCGGCGCCGCTGCCGGTGATGTCCACGTAGCCATTGATGCGGAAGGCGTTGCGATTGGGGCTTTGCTCGGACGGGTCGATCATGGGCGCGGTGCAGTAGGCGGCGTTCTTGCCGCTCGGCCAGGGATCGAGCGGCGGGTACGAAAGCTCCGCCTCGGAGGGCGAGCCAAAGAGCGTGAAGCGGGACAGATTGTCCTGGATGTTGGTGCCGCTGCACACCCCCATCTCGAACTTGGCGTTGTATTGATAGACATAAAGGGGGCTTGGCCACAGGGTGTTGGGGTCGATCGCGGGGTTTGCGACCTGCTCCCGCGCGTAGCGCAAGAGGGTCACCGCGCCGGCGGCGGCGAACGCGCCGCAGGAGCCGATCCCCGCCTGCTGCCGTGCCGCGAGCACCCCGGGGATGGGCATGCCGGTCGGCACCGCTCCACCGACCAGGTTCACGCCGCCCGCGGCCCCCACGACGGGCCCGGCCGCCGTCTCGCCGGGGAGCGGCGCCATCTTCTCCAGAAGGTTCTCGACCGTGTCGGAGGTCTGGGGAAAGACCTTGCGCAGGCTGTCGGCGGTGGTGGTGTCGTCGCCTCCCATGAGGTCGGCCCAGATGGTGATGAGGCCATCACCGTTGATGTCTTCCCCGTCGGAGATGCCGTCTCCATCGAGATCGACCTCGTCGGCGACGCCATCGCCGTTCGAGTCATAGACCTCGCCGGTCACCGAGGTCCCGTTGGAGAGCACGAAGGTCCTTTTGCCGAGATCCGTGCCCGAGATCGCTGGGCCCTCGGCAGACAGACCTCCCCATCTGGGGCTCTGGGCCGTGGTCTTGTTGGATCCGCACCCGACGACGGCGCACGCCGCCGCCAGCAGGTAGAGCAGGGACAAGCCGCTCAGCTTCCGGTTAGCCAGGGTTAGCATGTGGGTTCTCTCCATGATGTGAATAAGCCAAGGAGGCGACGGACTCGCCTGTCTTGAGTATCGGGAAAATTGTCCTTCACCCGCCATCCCCCGATCGGCGTATGGCGGGCCGCGCTGATGCGGCCTTGTCAGCGCTCACCGATGGCCTTGAGCGCCGTGGCCATGCTGGCCACCGCGTCGACATTGGCACCAAAGGTGCGCAGAAGGGCGCCAGCGTCGAAGGCCGGCTGCATCGCGGCCAGCGTGTCGGCGTGGGCGCGGGCCTTCCCATGGTCCTTCAGCCAGAAGGCGCTGGCGGCGGCCACGGCGCGGGCGAAGGGGTAGCGCGGGTTGCTCTCGATGGCGCGCTCCGATTCGTATAGCGCCAGGGCAAAGTCCCGGCGTACGAAGTGCGCCACCGCCATGCCGGTGACGAACGAGCGCGGGCCCAGGCGGCAGGCCTGCTTCATGCGCACCACACCCTCCTCCAGCCGCCCCGAAAAGAGCAGCACCTGGGCAAAAGCACGTGCGCCAGGGCGAAGCTGGGGTTGTGGCCGATGGCCTGCTCCAGAAGGTCGATCGAGCGATCCGGATCGCCGCGGGACTGTTGGGCCCGGGCCTGAAGGTAATAGCCCTCGGCCATGTGCGGGGCCAGCTCGATGCAGCGGTCGGCGCACCCGGCCAGGCGGTCCACCTCCGGGCCGATCGGTCCCCACTGATTGAGGATGATGTCGAAGGCCGAAAGACCCAGACCGAAGTGGCCCAGGACCAGCGTCGGATCGCGGTGGATCGCGATGGAGAAGCCGGCCTGCGCTTTCTGGTTGGATTCCCGATCCCGCCGATCGTGCAGGGTGAAGGCGTGGTGAGCCACCTCCCAGGCATCGACGTCGGCGGCATGAGGAAAGGGCGGCAGCGTCTCCTTCACCGAGGCGACGAGGCATGGGTAGACGGCGGCGACCACGGCCTGGCACACCTGATCCTGCGCGACGAAGAGGTCGTAGCGGGCGAAGTCGAAGTTCTGGGCCCACACGACGCTGCCGGTCAGCGTGTCCGTCACGCAGATGTTCAGGCGGTAGGTGGTGGATGACGCCCGCAGCGAGCCGTCGATGAGAAAGCGAGCGCCCAGCCGGGCCCCGATCTCCTGGTTCGTGTCGCCCAAGGCGCGGACGTCGCGGGTCGAGGAGTGGGCGATCACCGGAAACCAGCACCAGCGGGAGAAAAGCACCACCAGGTCCCGCGAAAGGCCCGCGGCGGCGGGTAAGGTGTGCGGGTCATGGTCCAGGGCGATCATGGGCAAGATGGCGATGGCCGGCCGGGAAAGGATCTCGGCCACCCGCGTCGAGCTGGCGTCGGCCCTCCCGTGCGGCGGGGTCCCCATCCACGGCTTCGTGCTCGCGTCCCACGCCGCGTACGCTGCTGCTGCCTCGGCGCGATTGCTGACGTGGAGCCTGGCGAAGATCGCGCTCAGGTGGGTGCGTACGGTCTCGGGCGACATCCCCAGAACCAGGCCGATCTCCTGGTTGGTCAACCCTTTGGCAGTCAGTTGCAGCACGTCGCGCTGCCGGGGCGATACTTTTTCTACCAGGGCCAGGACAATCGCATCGTCTGTCGCTTCAGGACCCGTCGCAGCTCTCACCATGTTCGCCGATCTGCCCTCGTAGTAACCAGGGTTGCCCGATTGTAACATCTTGGCGGGACTGGCGGAAATTGCCATAAAGAAGGTCCGCATCAGACAGTCAGTCTATGCTCAAAGATTCATTCAATCTCCCGCGTCCGCCCTGCTTGCCGTCGCCGCCCTCTTCCCTCCGCCTCCGCCTCCGATCGCTGAACCGATCCTCGTCGGGCTTGACCCTGAGGAAGGGGGGTGCTATGGGTTGCGCAGGCAGTGTGGCCATGCCTGAGCAGCTTACGTTCAGCCAGATGACCTGGGACCTCCTTGAGGAAAAGTATGGGATCGGGTCGCGTACCAATCAGGTGCTCTTTGATACCTGCCCTCCGGTCGAGCCAAGCCCCGCGCTGATCGAAAACTTGCGGCGCGGCCGGCGTTCCCGTCTGGTCAACGAACGTGCCAAGGCGTACCGCCTGATCGATCCGGTGCTCTCGGAGTTGGAGATGCTGCGCCAGGGCCAGATTTCGTCCATCCCCGAGATGCCGATGGAGGTCAAGGGCATGGACGGCCTGTGCGGCATCCCTGACTTCATCATCTCGGCAAGCCCCAACCAGAAGGTGCTCCCGATCATCAGCATCGTCGAGGCCAAGAGGGACGACATGGACGCCGGGCTGCCGCAGTGTGCCGCCGAACTCTACGCCGCCTACCTGCTGAATCAGGGCAAGCTCGGCCGCATCTACGGCTGCGTCACCACCGGACTGGACTGGAAGTGCCTGTACCTGGACGGCGCGAGCAAAATGGTCCACGTCGACGCGGACACGTATATGATCGTCGAGACGGCCCGGCTCTTGGGCGTGCTCTGCTACATCGTAGACGTATCTCTGGCCGCGCTTTCGGCAGCAAAAGACGCCCCTTCCTCGTAGCAATCGACTTTTCCCGCCCCTTCAGCCATGGCAGCGCTTATCATCAGTCCCGCTGGGCCGATGTCCGGGGCCGCTGGCTCGATAGCGGAAGGCCCAGATCGCCGAGTGCAAGTAGGTGGATCCGGACCTCGACCTAGCCTCGCTGGGTGGCGTGCCCTGTGGAGCGTATACTAAAGAGATGGTGAGAATGATGTCCGGGCGCCGCCTGAGCGGGACGCTCTTCGTGGTCGCGCTGCTGGTCCTTCCCGGCTTCACCGGATGCAAGCAGCCCCGGGCCTCCGCCGCTGTCCCGCCAAACCCCGCCCCGGCATCCGCTACGCCTCCCGTCCCGGCCGCCCCCGTCAAGGAAGTCACCGATGGCGCGCCGAAGCCCAGGGCATGGACCGATCCGCCGATCGTAGCGGGGTTTTCCCGGGACTGCGACTACGTGCCCGAGGGTTTGGACCAACCCCAGAACCCGCAGGACGTGAGCCCCCTGAGTTGCACGCTGGAGTTCGACCAGTCCTGCGTCTACGACCCATGCTTCAACAAGGGCGAGGACTGCAAGCCCATGTGCGTGCAGACCTGCGGTTCCTGCCAGAAGGGCTGCGCCGGCAGTTGCAAGAGCTGCAAGCAGAAGTGCAAGGACGATGCGTGCATCCGCGCCTGCGCGACCGGGTGCGGCACATGCCGGCAGGCGTGCCTGGTGACGCGCGACCATTGCGCCACCGGCACCTGCGCCCAGGTGGCCAGGGAGTGCCGGAGCACGTTGCGTGCCGATTGGTTGAAAAATGGCTGCCCGCGCATCTGCAAGGCGTACGGGCCGTGCCTGTCCCGCTGCGTGCACAAAAATGAGAAGGCCGACGACGCTTTCGCCATGTGCCAGCAGCGCTGCGCGCCCAGGCTGCCGCCCTCCTGCGATCTGGGCCTGTGCCCCGGCGAATTTGGCATGGGCATCGACCCGCTCCAGAAAGACTGAGCGGAACAGGCCACCATGCCAGACCTCGCCGGACTCGCTCTTTCCGCCGCGATCTCCGCCGCCGGATCGGTCGCGGCGCCGCCGGGCATGGTCCACGTCCCTGCCGGCAGCTTCGTGCGCGGCCATGACCGGGCCGAGCGCGGCGATGAGGGGCCGCCCCACCGGGTGCGCCTGCACGAATTCTTCATCGACGCCACGCTGGTGACTCGTGCCGACTTCGCCCGCTTCGTGGCCGATACCGGGTATGTCACCACCGCCGAGCACCGCGGCTTCGGGGTGGCCGCCGAGGAAGGCATGAACGACTGGGAATGGGAGCGCCTGCCGGGAGGCTCCTGGCGCCGTCCGTTCCTGCGGGAAGGGCCCGACGCTGCCGCCTTCCTGCGCCCGGACGCCCCGGTGGTGATGGTCAGCTTCGCAGATGCGCAGATTTATTGCCGGCACCTGGGCAAGCGCCTTCCCACCGAGGCCGAATGGGAGTACGCCATGCGCGCCGGGCGGGGCGACACGCGCTACCCGTGGGGCGATCGGCCCGAGCGGGGAAAGGGGTCATTGGGGCTCAACTTCTGGCAAGGGGAGTCCCACCGGAAGAACCTGCGCCTCGACGGCCACGTCTACGTGTCGCCGGTGCGGGCGTTTCCGCCGAACGCCTGGGGCATCCACGACCCGGTCGGCAACGTGTGGCAGTGGACCGCTGATTGGTATGCCGCAAACACCTATGCCACCTACGCCAGGGCCGCCGCGGCGCCGGTGAACGAGGTGGTGGACCCGACCGGCCCGGCCCAGCCCAAGGGAGATGGAACGCTTGCCCGGCGGGTGCTGCGCGGCGGTTCGTGGTGGTGCGGGGCCAGCACGTGCCAGGGAAACGGCCTCTTTTATCGCGGCAAGTCCGACCCCGCCGCGGCCTACAACAACATCGGCTTTCGCTGCGCAGAACCTGACCGTGCAGCCTTTGCCCACACCGCGCAGCACTGACACCACCGTTGCCGAGCATCCGGGCTTATAATAGAGGCACGGGCTTCTTTCGCGGAGTTTTCATGAAAATCACCAAAGACTCGGTCGTCACCCTCAGCTATACCCTGTCGAAGGACGACGGCGAGATCGTCGAGACCTCGGCCCTCACCGGGCCGGTGAGCTTTCTTCACGGCGAGGGGGCCATCCTGAAGGGCCTGGATGAGAAGCTGGAGGGTATGGAGGCCGGCCAGGAGGCGACCTTCGAGTTCACGCCGGAGCAGGCGTTCGGTCGCCTGGAAGACGCGCCGAAGAAGCGCATTCTCCGGGGCGAGTTCCCCAAGAGCGCGCAGCTCGCGGTAGGCACCCGCTTCGAGGCCGGCCTTCCCGGGGGGCAGAAGATCACCCTGGAGGTCGTGACGCTGGACAAAGATGAAGAGAGCGTCGAGGTCCGGTTGATCCACCCGCTGGCGGGGCGGCAGATCTCCATGACCGTCCAGGTGCTCGGGGTGCGTCAGGCCACCAAGGCCGAGATTCAGCACCGGCAGGTGCTGACCCGGCCCCCCCCGCCGCCGACGTAAGCGGATCCGGGCCTACTCCTGCAGCACCTTGTGTACGAGCTGGACGCAGATCGACCCCTCGCCCACCGCCGCCGCCACCCGCTTGGTGCTGCCGGAGCGCGTGCGTTGAAGCGAAGTCGGGCGGGTCAGCTCTTGATGACGATGGTGTAGGTGGGCGGAGTCATCGGCGTGTCGGGGTGACAGCGGCCCGACGCCTTGGTGATGACCGGCGAGAAGACGTATGTCCCGGCGGTCATCATGGTGCCGGTGTAGGGGGTGAAGTCGGCGATGTCGCCGTTGGAGTCGCTGGGCCCCAGGGTATAGTCGAAGGGCTGCGGGCCGGTCACGGTCACGTGGACCATGGCGCCGCGCACCGGCTTGCCGCCAAGCTGCACGTGGTAGGTCGCCAGGGTGCCGGTCAGGCCCTGCTGGGACTGGTTTGACTGCACCGTCTCGCTGACCTCGAAGGGGGCGCTGCCGGCGCAGGTGCAGCCCTTGGGGTCGGGCGAGGTGCAGCGGTTGTTGCAGCCGAGCTGCACGCCGGCGACCAGGTCCCAGCCGAAGTCCTCGCAGGTCAGATTGGCGACGAGCTTGCCATCGCAGATTTCGCTTGCGCGATCCAGGGTGCCATCGCCGCAGCGGCCTCGCGGGGCGGCCTGCGAAAGCGCCCGCATGGCGTCCACCCGTCCCCAGCCGAAGGCATCGTCGCGCCCCGGCGGTCCCAGGTCCACGGCGGACTCGGCCAGGAGCTGCCGGAGCTGCACGTTGGTCAAGTTGCGGTTGCGGGACCACACCAGGGCGGCAATCCCCGCGGTGGCCGGCGTGGCCATGCTGGTGCCGCTGAAGACGGAATAGTCGGAATAGTTGAAGCTCAGGCTGAGGGTGATCTTCTTGCCCGCGGCCAGCAAGCCTTTCAGGTTCTCGCCGTCCCCGGCGGCCAGCGTCGCCACCGGCACCGGCTGGGAGGTGCCCAGGCCGATGCTTTGCAAAAGGCCCCCGGCGGTAGTGGGGTCGCCGCCGCGGTGGTTGTAAAGAATCACCCCGATGGCGCCCTGACTGCGGGCGTTGGCCAGCTTCTCGCTGAAGGGGATGGCCATGGCCCCGAACGGGCCGCGCTGGATAAGGGCCACCTTGCCCGCGGGCGCGCAGGCCAAGACCTCGGCCGTCATGCCGAAGCCGCAGGACACCAGCGGCTGATCGGAAAGGGCCGTGTCGGAACCTCCCGTCGGGGCGGCGCTGGCCAGGGTCTTTTTGGCCCCGTCGATGGTGAACACCGCGCTGACCTCGCGATCGCCGCCGCCCACCACCGAGCCGTCCTGGAGTTTGCGCTGGGGCACCGAAGAATAAACATCCAGGCCCGGGGCGGACACGGTGACGGTGCTGCCCTGGGACGAGAAGTCGGTAATGTGATCGGCGCGATCGGTGGCGCCGATGGACATGGACTCGGGGTAGGCGCCGGGGAAGTTGTGGGGGGCGGTCAGGATGGCCCCGGTGTCGTAGCTTTCGGCGTTGCCGGAGGCGACGACCACCAGGAGGCCGGAGTCGTAGGCCTTGCGCACCGCCTGGTGCTCCAGCTCGCTGTCGCCGGGGCCGCCGAGGCTCATGCTGATGATGTGGTAGTTGTTGCGGATGGCCGACTCGGTGGCCGCGATGAGGTCGGAGTTGCTGGCGACCACCCGCCCGGCCTCGGAGTGGAACACCTGGTACATATGCATCGTCACCCCCGGCGCGACGCCCACCGCGCCGTAGCCGTTGCGGGCGGCGGCTACGATGCCCACCACGTGGGTGCCGTGCTGGTCGATGTCGGAGAAGTCCGGGCTCTCACTGGCGAAGCTGTAGCTGTAGCCCAGGTGGGCCGGCTTGTCGGGGTGGGTCGAATTGGGGCCGCGATCGTAGCCCGTGTCGAAGACCGCCACGTCGATGCCCTCGCCCTGGGTCTGGGCCCACGCCTGGTCCGCGTGGAGGGTGCCCACCTGCCAACTGTTGGTCAACTCGGCCTGCTGCTCGGGCGAGGCGGGCACGCCGCAGTCGGTGCTGCACGTGGTCGTCGGGCGGCTGGGGCTGGCCTTCTCGGTGGAGGCGCACGTCCCATCGCCGCAGGTGTCGTCGAGAAGGTAGCGCAGGACGTCGGCGTGGGCCTCGATGCCACTTTGGCCCATGGGGGCCTCCCGCAGCAGGCCCTGAATCTGATCCGCGGTGGCGCGGACGTTGACCGTGCCCAGAAGCCCGACGGCGTCGCCGTACTCGCGGCGGATGACGATCCCGCGACGGGCCAGTTCGCCACGCAGGACGCCCATCTGCGCCGACATGTCCCCGGGGTTCGACAGGCGCAAGAGGAACGAGTTTTTTGCCAGGTTGGCATCTGAGGGGCCGGCGCCCGAGGGATCAGGCTGCTGACAGCCAAGGAGCAGAAGGGGGGCAAGGAGCGTGCCCGCCCGGCATGCTGGGGATCGACTCATGAGGAACCTCCGCCCGAGCTTGGTCCTTAGGCTCGGCCTATGCTGTCATACCATAAATACCGCCGCGCGGGGGGCACTTCAGCCGGTGGTGCGGCGGGCGAGCAAACGGCCGGTGAAGCCGGTGCGCAGGTAAAACCCCCTGGGGCACAGGGTCACCCCGCCGCCCCAGCCGTCCTCTTCCAGGGGCACCGCCACCGCCACCCGCACGCTGCCCCGCGCCGCCTTGGGGCGCACCTGGAGACATCGGCCCACCCGGGCGCTCAGGCCGGACACCCCGCCGACGCCGATGCGGCCGACCAGATCCTCCCAGTCGGCCTGTAGGTGCTCTTCGTCCAGCCCCCCCAGATCGAAGAGCAAGGGGCTAAGGAAGCGCCGGGCCGGAAGGGGCCCGCTGTCGGATCCCTCCACCGGCATGAAGAGCACCCGGGCCAGCTTGCGCCGCACCGTCGATGTGGGCCAGGACTCGCTGGTGATGGTGGACAGGTTCAGGGCGCAGACGAAGGTGGATTCCTTGGGGCGTCCCCGGCGGTTGATGGGGAGGGTCTTCAGCTCGATCCCCAGCTCCGAAAAGTCCGGCCCCGGCAACGATCCGGCCCGCGCCCCCAGCGCTCGTTCGACGAGGATGCCGCAGGTGCCCTTGCTCCGCTGCGGCGCGGTGGGCAGGGCCGCCCCCAACGCCTGCGCCAGCTCACCGACAGTGCGGCCGGTCAGCGCCTGGGCGCGCAGGAGAAGCTCCGCCAGGTCTCTGGGCGGGGACCGGTGCTTTGTGCCGTGGGCCGTCAAATGCAAGGTAGTGTGAGGAACATCATCATAATATTCCTTGCCAAGATGCGCCTCCTTCGGTAATTCATGTAGTAACGATGACTTTGTTGTGTCGTCCCACTGCCTTCCTCTCCTTGGCTTTGGCCATGGCCGGCTGCGATGCCAGCGGCGATTTCCCGATGCCGGTGTCCGGGACCGTGCCCGCCCAGGTGTTTGTCGTCGATGACGGGGAGCGCATTTTTCCGCAGGGCGGAGATTTGCCCCTGGCACAAGGGGTGGGCAACCCGGTGTGGGGCCCCGGGCAGCCGGTGCGGCTTTTCGCGCTGCCCGGCGAGACCGTGGCCATCCAGGTGGTGGTGGCGGCCGGCGATGTCCCCCTGTCCGGGGTCACGGTGGACCTGCCGGGACTGCACGGCGCCAGGGACCTTTCGGACCCCGACCCGCCGGCTCGGGCCCGCGGCGCCGTCACACCGCCGCCGCCTTTCCGGCACATCGAGCGCTTCGTCGTCGCCAACCTGGACCTCGCCCAGCGTTCGGGAGGCCCGGATGCGGGGGTCTCCCTGGGCTGGGCAAAGGGCGCCATGCCGGACGATTCGGGCAACCGCGGGCGGCTGCCGGAACCGCTGATCCCGGTGGAGGTCGCACCCTCGTGGGCCGACTACCCCATGACGATTCCCCTGGGAGAACGGCGGGCGATCTGGATTGACATCACCCTGCCGGAACAGGACTTTCCCGCGGGCACCTACACCGGCAGCATCTGGGTGCAGGCCGTGGCCCAGGAGACCCAGGCGCTAACGCCGGTGACCCAGTTGCCCCTGGAGATCGCCGTCGGGCCCGTCGCGCTGCCCTACGCCGCGGTGCGCACGATGGTCTTCTATGACGTCGATGAGATCCACGGCAGGACGGGCAGTAGCAACGCGGTCCGGCACTACCTGCAGGTCATGCATCGGCATCACTTGACCCCGGTGTTCCAGGTCAACACGCCTGCCGACGTCGCCGCGCAGCACGACGAGCTGACGGGTGCGCTTTTCACCGCGGACCAGGGCTATGACGGCCCGGGGATGAATCGTCCGATCGATGTGATCCCGCTGGGGACCTATGGTTCGCTGAAGGCGCCCACCGCGGCTTCCATCGCCCAGGTGGAACAGACCGTCACCGCCCTTTTGCCCATCCGCGCGATGCCGCCGGAACGCGACGTGTTCCTGTATGCCGTCGATGAGGATTGCAGCAGCACGCTGGGACCGGACTGGCGGGCGGCGCTTAGCAAAAGCAAGATTCCCGCCGTGCGGCAGCTCCTGGTGGGCCAGACCTGCTCGGACGATCCGCGAACGCAGCCGGTGGACCTGGCGATGATGTTCGCCTCGGCCTACAACCCGGACTGGGCGAAAACCGCCAGGCAGAACGGGAAGAAGGTGTGGATCTACAACGGCCAGCTTCCCCAGACCGGCGCCTTCCTGAGCGATGGGGGCGCCCTGTCCCTGCGGGCCAACGGCTGGATCCAGCAGCGCTTCGGCATCGATCGCTGGTTTTATTGGGAATAGACCTTCTGGAACGACAACAACCGCGGCGGCCACGGGCCCTACGATCCGTTGGTCAGCGCGGAGACCTTTCACAACAAAAGCGGCGATCATGCCGATGGGGATGGCGTGCTGGTCTACCCGGGCATTCAGGTCGCATCGGGAAATCGCTCGGTGGGGATGGATGGAGTGATCCCCTCGTTCCGGCTGAAGCAGTGGCGGCGGGGCATCAGCGATGCGGGGTACCTCCAGCTCGCGCGCGCCATGGGACCTTCGGCCCGGAAGCAGGCGGACGACATCGCCGCGGCCCTGATTCCCCAGGCCCTGGCTGGGGCAGACGGCCCCAAGGCAGGCGCTCCGGCGAGCTGGCCGCAATCGGGCGCGGCTTATTTTCGCGCCCGGCAAGAGCTATTTGACATTATCTCTCGCGGCGCAGGAAATTAGGCAGACTTGGACCGGCCAAAAAGACAGGGTCGCAATCCTCTCGATCGCCTGGCCCCCCTCACCAGAATCAGTATATAGTCTCAAGAGAGCCTTCATGAAAGTAGCCAACGTCGGAGAGAGGATCGGGCAATATCGCATCTGCCGCAAGATTGGCAGCGGGGGCATGGGGGAGGTCTACGAGGCGGTCCACGAGCAGATCAAGCGCCGGGCGGCCATCAAGGTACTTTATCCCCGGTTTGCCACCAGTCCCGAGATCATCGCCCGCTTCCTGAACGAGGCCCGCTCCGTCAACATCATCCGGCACCCGGGCATCGTCGCGATCTCCGAGATGGGCCAGCTCGACAATGGCGTCCCCTACATCATCATGGAGTATCTGGACGGCGAATCGCTGGCCGCTCGTCTGAAGAAACGGGGCGGGCGCCTGTCCCGAGGGGAGCTTTTGCGCCTGAGCCGCCAGATGGCCTCCGCCCTGACCGCGGCCCACGAAAAGGGCATCGTCCACCGTGACCTGAAGCCCGACAACTTCATGATCGTGTCCGACGCGGAGGCCCCGGGAGGCGAGCGGACCAAACTGCTGGACTTCGGCATCGCCAAGATCATAGACGGAGAGGCCGAACAGGCGGAGGACGGCGGACTCGTCTTTCGGACGCGCACCGGGACGCTCATGGGGACCCCGGTCTACATGTCCCCCGAGCAGTGCCGCGGCGCAGGCAGCGTGGACGCCAAGTCGGATGTCTATTCTCTCGGCGTCATTTTGTATCAATGCCTGGTCGGCAAGCCGCCCTTCCTGTCCAACGGCACCGGCGAGATCATGGCCATGCACATGTACCAGGAGGCCCCGGTGCTTCAAGAGCAGGCGGCCTCCGCCGCGCCGGACCTGGCGGCGCTGATCCACAGCATGTTGGAGAAAAACCCGGCGCAGCGACCGTCCATGATGGGGGTGGTGCAGCGGTTGGAGCAGCTGGGTGCACATCCGACCGGCACAGGGGAGGCGGTGGACGAGGCCGGCAGCCAGGAGGGGTTCAGCGAGCCAACCGACATGCCCTTCGACCCGGCGAAAGTCTTTGCCAGCACGCTGGGGGCGGCGACGGCGGAAAGGGGGCTTACCAAAAACCCGCGTCGGCGCACGTTCATGGTCCTGGGCGCCATCGCCGTGCTGGGTCTTGTCGGCACCGTGGGGGTCGCGCGCATCTACATGGGCGGCGGGCCGCGCGGGAAGGTGGCCCCGGCGGTCCCTCTGGTCGAGGTCAAACTGGCCAGCCCAGCGATGACATCGTCAGCCCTCGCCGCGGCTGCGGCCATCGCCAAGGCGCACCCGCCGGCCCCGACCAGAATCGTGCGATGGGATGTGCTCAGCGACCCGGATGGGGCCCAGGTCATCCGCATGTCCGACGGGCAAGTCCTGGGGACGACCCCCTGGCACATCGAGCAGCCGGCCGCGGAAGGACAGACCTCCGTGCGCCTGCAGCGGGAGGGGTTTGTCGACAAGATGCTCTCGCTCTCGCTGCAATCCAACGAGGAGCGGGAGGAACGCCTGGACCCCAAGCGGCGGGCGCGCAAGGCCGCGCCGGTCAAGCCTGAGATGACCAATGAAGAGATTCCGGTCCTTAAATAAAAAACTTCTCGGGCTCGTGGCCTGCCTGCTTTTTGTTGTCGCCCCGCTGAGGGCCTACGGCGACATCGGCTTTCGCGAGCACTACGAGCGGGCGCTCGATTACTATCGGCACGAACGCTACGAGGCGGCCATCGTGGAGTTCGAGGATGCCTACGCCGTCCGCAAGCTGCCACGCTTGCTGCTCAACATCGGCCGAGCCCATCACCACCTTGGGCGGGCGGCCCAGGCGCTGCATTTCTACGAGGCGTTCCTGACCGCGGAATCCGAGCCCCCGGCGGATATCAAGGCCGAGGTGGATGGCTACATGGCGGACGCCCGTGAACAGATCCGCGCTGCCCA
>JBBRLA010000105.1:0-16961 GCA_038231615.1 Polyangia bacterium
CAAGAAAGTGACCCCATTCGCAGACGCTGACGGAACAAGTAGAGCGTCGCTAAGCATAGGCCCTCAAGGACAACCCTACCCTCACCCGCTTGCGCCAGTTGAAGGAGTGGACCCACGCACCCCGGTGAATAATGCCGGGGCGTGGGGAGGCAGGGTGTGGGCCCACGCGGACTCGCACATGCGAGTCCTTGGGGAGGTACGCGACGGCGCCAGGGACCCTCATCATCCCTGCGCCTGCGCCACGTATGTTCGCTATTTTTGGAGGGCACCGCCTGGACGCGCAACGCCAGATCGTGGAGCATAATTCGCTTTTGCCGGGTGCAAAGGGACGCGGAAGCCTGGTTCTGGGGCTCCTTTCGGCCCTTGCCGTGGGCTGCGATGGAGACCCGCCGCCGCCTGCCCGGCCCGCCATGCCGCAGGCCGCCGACCCGTTGGCCATCCATTTGGCCGGGACCGGCGCCATGGGCCCCCTGGCGGGGCGTCTGGCACAAACCTTCGTCCGGCGGGGCCGATCGTTGGGCCGGGGAGGTCCCCAGATCGTGGTGGAGGAGAGCATCGGATCCGGAGGGGGCATCCGGGCCGCGGTGGATGGCGCGGTCGATCTGGGGATGGTGTCACGGCCCCTGGAGGATGGCGAGCGGGCATTGGGGCTGATCGAGGTGAAGGTGGCGCGCGACGCGGTGATCCTGGCCGCCCATTCCGAAGTGCTAGCGGCGGGGGTCAGCTCGGATGAACTGCGCCAGCTTTACGGCGGGCAGCGCCACACCTTCGCCGATGGGTCGCCGGCGGTGCTGCTGCTGCGCGATCGCAAGGAGTCAGCCAACGCGGCTCTGGAGCGGATCGTTCCCGGCCTCTCCGGGCTGCGCGAGGCATCCTATGGCGAGCACCGGCTGCGGGTGCTCTATCACGATGGGGCGATGGCCGGGGCGCTGGCGGCGACACCCGGGGCGCTGGGGGTGTTTTCCCTGGGTGCGCTTCTGGCCCATGGGCTGCCGCTGCGGGTGCTGGCCCTGGACGGCCACTTGCCTACGATGAACACGCTCTCGGACGGAAGCTGGCAGGCGACGCGCGACCTGTCCTTCGTGCTGCGCCGCGACCGGCTGGATCGGGCGCGGGGCTTTCTGGCCTTCGTCGCCTCGAAGGCAGGACGAGAGGTGACCGCCGCGTGCGGCTATCTGCCCCTTCCGCGGGCACCGGAGGCCCCCCCGTGGGGGCCGTGACGTGACCTACCTTGGCATCACCAGTCGGTTCCGGCGGCGTATGATCCCCCTGGTGGTGTTCTCGCTGCTGGTGGTGGCCTCGGCGGCGCCGGCGGCCTTTTATGTGCAGAAGCGGCACGAGCTTCTGTCCCGCGCCCGCGGCGACGCGGAGCGGGTGGCGGTGGCGCTGCGCGGGGAGATCGAATCCGGGCCGCTTCTGTGGCGCTACCAGAGCGTCAAGTTCTCCGAACGTCTGGCGGCGGAGGGGCTCTCGCAGGCGGCGGCGCTGGTGGTGCGTGACGCTGCGGGGGTGGCGGTGCCGATCGAGGGGACCTCGGCGTTTGGGGGCGCTCGGCGGGGTCTGCTCTTCGGGCGCGCGGAGGTGCTGATTTCGGGGCGGCGCCTGGCCACGGTATGGGTAGGGGTGGATACGACCTCGCTGTGGGTGGGCACCCTGACCCTGGGCGGGGTGTTTCTCTTGATTTCGGTGCTGCTGTCAATGGTCCTTTACGTGGTGCCGATGCGGGCGGTGGCCGGGGCCGAGGCCCGGGTGGCGGCGCTGATGGCGCGGCTGGCGCTGACCCTGAAAGAGGAAGAGCGGCGGCGCATCGCCCGCGACCTGCACGATGGGGCGGGTCAGGCGATCACCGCAGCCCGCCTGCGGCTGCTCGCGCTGCGCCGCACCGCCGGGGACGATGAGGCGATCGCGGCCATCGCCGGGCATCTGGACGAGGCGCTGGAGGAAGTGCGCCGCTCGACGCAAATACTGGCGCCCCCGGCGCTGACCGAGCTGGGTCTGTTCGGGGCGCTCTCGCGCCACTGCGACGGGTTTTCCCGGGCCGCCGGGCTACAGGTGACCTGCGAGGCGGCGGACGGGCTGCGACCGGTCCCACCCGCCATCGAGACCGCCAGCTACCGGATCATCCAGGAGGCGCTGACCAACATCGTGCGCCACGCCGGGGCGACCCGCGCCCGGGTGCGGCTGTCCACCAGCGCCAGCGCGCTGCGCCTGGAGGTCAGCGATGATGGCGTGGGGCTCGCGGGCGGCGAGCGGAATGGGCGGGGATCGAAAGAAGCGCCGAGCGGGGGAGATGGGCGGGGCCTGCGGGGAATCAAGGAGCGCGCCGAACTTCTGGGCGGGCAGGTCCGCTTTCTGCGGGGGCCGGGGACGCAGATTGTGGTGGAGTTTCCCCTCGACGCGCCGGCTGACGACGCGCAGGCACGGGAGGGGCGATGATCCGGCTGGTGGTGGCGGATGACCACGCCATTGTCCGCGCCGGGGTGCGGGCGCTGCTAGCGGGGGAGGAGGACATGCGCATCGTGGCCGAGGCGGGGGATGGCTTCGCGGCGGTGGCGGCGGTGATCGAGCATGGCCCGGACGTGCTGCTTATCGACTTGTCGATGCCGGGGTGCAACGGGGTCGAGGCGATCTCGCGGGTGCGGGGCCCCGGAATGACTGCGACAGCGGCGCGGACGCGGGTCCTGGTGCTCTCGATGCATGGGGCGCCGGAGTATGTGCGACCGGCGCTGAGGGCGGGGGCGGATGGCTACGTGGTGAAGGGCAGCGGCCTGGACGACCTGGTGCGGGCCATCCGGGTGGTGGCCGGCGGGGCGCGTTTTCTCGGGAGGGAGGCGCAGCGGTTGGTGGCCGCGGACGCGCTGGAACCGCTGGCCGGGCCCGACGAGCTACTGCGGCTGACCCCGCGGGAGCGAGAGGTGGTGCAACTGGTGGCCGAGGGGCGCACCAACAAGGAGATCGGGGCCCTTTTGCACCTTTCGCCCAAGACGGTCGATACCCACCGGACGAACCTGATGCGCAAGCTCGATCTGCATGACGTGCAGTCGCTGACGCGCTTTGCCCTGCGCCACCGGCTGATCTCCGGCGAACCCTAGAATTGGGAACCGAGGATTACCAGCGGCTCGATCTGCTGGGCGCCCGCGGAAAGGTCGGTGCCGGGCATGGCGAAGAGACAGGTGGCCATGATCTTCAGGTGGTTGTTCTTCAGCGGCTTCAGGATCAGGCCGGGCCCCAGGAACCACACCAAGTGCAGCTTGTTGTTGGCGTCCCCCAGCATGTCGCCGCCGATCTTCAGCTCGCCGCTGACGCGGAACCAGTCGGTGATGCGCACGCCCGCTGCCAGGGTGGTGCCGGCCTCCATGTCGGCGATGTACTTTGTGCTCTTGATGAAGGTCGGGCTGCCCATTGCGTCCACGCCGACTTGGTCGTAGCTTTCGGTGGACTGGACGTTGGCCTCGACGTAGGGGTTTATCGCCAGGTAGAGCCAGGTCGTCGGGGCCCCGCCCAGGAGCAGGCGGAACTCGGCGCGATCCGGGGCGCCGTGGCGGGGGTGCCATTCCAGGTAAAGCACCGGGTTGCCCCAGATTTGCCCGTAGTAGCTGGGGATGGCGATGCGCGCCTCGATCTGGTTGCCCTCTTGCTTCAGGCCGCGGCTGCCGTCTTGACCCACGTTGAAGGTGAGGTTTTCGTAAATGTCGAGCTGGAGGTGGGGGACAAGGCCGATCTCGACCTCGGTCTGGAGCAGGAACTCGGCGGGCGCCCGGCCCATGCCGCTGTCGGCGAAGGTCCTGGTGCGGAACCACACCTGGGTCTCGAAGTTGCCCGGGTCCAGGAGCCAGAAGCGGGTGCTGGTGAAGCTGCGGTCCTGGGTGAACTGGGGCGAGGGGCGGTGGCCGCGGATCAGGGCCTGGTAGCGATTGGCGGATTTCTGCGGATCGGGAGGCGGAGCGAAGGCGCTCTCGGGGGGGGGCGGCAGGGGCGACTCAGGGGGGGCGTCGAGCTGGCCCCAGGCAGTGGGGAGCACGGCGAGCCAGGCCAGGCAACAAAGCAGACAGGCCGGAAAACGGGTCGACGACATCAAGGTACGCATGGGCCCATGGTCGTACGGACGGGCCGGCTCGGGTATCGGGTGAACACCTGAGTTCCTACCCACCCCCGGGGTCACCTGCTAGGATACCTGGCATGATCCCCGATCGCAAAGGCGCCCGCAGCCGGCGCGTTTCTTCATCGCTCACGGTGCTTCTTGGGGCGAGCCTGCTCTGTCTTTCGGGAGTGGCCTGTCGGGCCGCGCCAGGAAAAGCGCCCCCGAAGGAGAAGCCGGGGGAGAACCATCAGCAAGGGCAGGGGACCATGACTCGCGACGTGGCGGTGCGCCTGGCCCGGGCTTATCTGGAGGCGCATTCGCAAGGCCAGGGGATGAAAAGCCCAGGCCTGAACGACAAGAACCTCGGCGGCGCCGAGATCGACGGGCAGACCCTGTACTTCGAGTACCTGCCCGAACGCAAAGTGCTGACGTGTCACGCCCTGGTCTACCGCTTCCACAAGCCGCCCCGCCCCGGGGTCGTCGAGGGCTTCCAGGCAGAGCAGCGCGAGGGCACCGACGCCGGCGGCGGACAGGTGGAGTACCAGACGGAGAACCAGGGGGTGTTCCTGTCCCGCACCTACCTTGCCGCGATCCCGGATGCGGAGTTCGTCAAGGACCTGGATCGGCTGCTCAAGGCCAGCCGCATCTGGGGCAAGGAGGTGCTCGATCGCGTCGCCTCTCGGGTGTTCCATCCAGAAGAATTGAAGCCTCGCTAGGACTTTCTTTCCGTCCGTGGGCACCCGCCGTACTCTTTCTTCACACTTCCATCAGGATCGCCTACTTCTGACACGCACCAACGGGGCGCACGTGCGTGTTTTGTCGAATCCCTCTTGTGATTGCCCGCGTCCTGCCGATTGTCTCTCCTGGCGAGGCAAGCTTCATGAACCAACCAGACGATCGCGATCTCCCCACCCCAAAGCCCGATCGGCCGGCAGCGCCGGTCCCGTCCTTTCCGCCCGAAAGGGAGGCGGTGGCCGTCATTCAGGCCAGCATGATCGAACTCTCCCCCACCGGCCCGACCGTCGCTGCCGTCAGCGGGTTCCCGCGGTTCGGGGCGTGGCTCGGCGGGCGACCCTTGCGCCTGCTTTCGGGGCGGCCGGTGATCGCTCATCTCATCGAGCGGGTGCGCGCGGCGCGGTCGATCCGCCGCGTGGTGGTGGCACTCTCGGTGTCTCCTGAGGACGACGTGCTGATCGCGCCCATCCGCCGCGCGGGCGCCCAGGTGTTCCGCGGCCCGGTGCGGGATCTCCTTTCGCGCCTGTCGGGCTGCATCGACTGGCTGGGCCTGGGAGACGGCTGCCCCCTGGTGCGCGTGCTTCTGGACGCGCCGCTTCTGGACCCCGGCTACGTGGACGCCGGCATCACCGCCCTGCGCCGCCTGCGCGCCGCCGCCCTGGAGTTCGAGGAGGACCAGACGGAGGAACTGTGCCCGGGCCTTTCCGCCGCCTTCTTCACCGCCGGCACCCTGCGGCGAGTCGACGGCCTGGCACAGGGCCCGGTGCAGCGCGCCGACGTGATGAGCTACATCTACGAGAACCAGGCCCAGGTCGGCCTGCGCCGGGTGGCGCTGCCCGGATCGCTCCACGACCTGCGCGGCAACCACCGCCTGCTTCTGCAGACCGCCGAGGACCTGGCCCTTCACGAGGCGATCTACCTGCGCCTTTATCATGGCGGCCCGATCGATACCCGGACGGCCCTGGCCTTTCTGAATGCCGACCCAGTGCTGGCGTCGATAAACCGCGGGGTGCTGCAGCGGGGGATGACCCTGCCCCCCCAAAGCCCCCTTGGCTGGAGGGCGCGGTGAGCGACGGCCTGTATTTGATCGCCTGCGCCGGCCCCTCGGCACTGGACCGCACCCTGCTGCTTTCGGGGGCTGTGGCGGGTCGCGGCGGGCGCGTGGTGGTGCTGACCTACACTCCCGGGCTGGCCCTTTCGCGCACGTTCTTCGGTTTGGAGGTGGTGGTGCGGCGGGAAGAGGACCTGGTAGCAGAACTTTTCCGGCTGGAGTCGCTGGCCTTGTCACGGGGGGCCGGGGTGCTGCTGCTGGATGACGATCGCCTGTGCGATGAGCATGCGGCGCCGCTGCGGGTGCTTTCGCAGCATCTGGCGGTGGCCCGCTACGGGCCGAAGCTGGCCGGCGGGGCCGCGGGGGAACTGGCGATCGATCCCTATGGGCCCCACTGGCCCTACGGCCGTTACTGGCCCGAGGCCAAAAAGTCTCGCCTCGGCGACGCCCTTTTGGCCGCTCCGAGCCCCCTGCAGATGGGCGGGTGCTTCGGGCTGTCCTACCTGCCGTTGCACCCCGGCCTGCGTCCCCTGCGCGACCGCCGCCGCACCCTGGGGCCGCTGGCGGTACCCGACGAGGTCGGCAAGGTGACCATCCTGTGCCGCGAGACCGACCCCGAACCTGAGTCAGACGATGCCGAATGGGCGCGAACCGTCGAAGGGCCCAACGAACGCCGCGTGCCCCAGGACCTGGCGATGCGTGCCCTGGAGGCCTTGTCGGTGTGGCGGCCGACCTTGCACATCACCGTGCTTTGCGAGAACGAGCTGTCCCCTTCCCAGCAGGCCGGCCTGGAGCAGGCCGCTCGACTGAGCCGGCACGAGGTGACGGTGCGGCCCCTGCTCCCCGCGCCCAGCCTGGGGGAGGCGCTGGTCTGCGACCTGGCCATCGTCGACGATCCCGATCACGCCGCCATGGCCGCCTACCTGGGCACCCCGGTGGTGCTTCTCAGCCGCACAGAATCCGCCGTGCGTCGCAGCGAGGTGCTGGCCCAGAGCGGCGTGGCAATCCACCTGCCCAGCCAGCGGCCGGAGCACCTGCAGCCGGCGATGTTTGCCGACGTGCTGTGGACCCTCTTCGCCGACCACAGCAGGCGGGCGCAGCTGGCGACCACTGCCCATCGGGTCGTCGACGGCCTGGGGACGGAACGGATCGCGGCGGCGCTCCTCGATCTGCACCACACGCGTCGTCGGCACTAAACAGAAGCACCTGGACCGGGCAGATTTTGGCGTACCTCTCCCCCATGTCCTCGCATTCGCGAGGCCATGGGTGGTGCCCCCACGCTTCATCGGTTACGACCAGTAGGTCGCTCCCTCAGTCGCTGCGGGATGGGCCCACGCGGACTCGCAAATGCGAGTCCGTAGGGAGTGCCAAAATCTGCTCCGACCCTGTGCTTCTTCCTGAAAGAATCCGTATCCGGCAGTGCAAAAAAAGAATCCAAGGAGCCATCATTATGAAAGCCCTCATCACCGGAGGCGCCGGGTTTATCGGCAGTCACCTGGCCCACGAACTCCTCGGCCGCGGGCACGCCGTGCGCATCCTCGACGATCTGTCTTCCGGGACCCTTTCCAGCCTGGAACGCATGATTGACGACGACCACGCCGGCTACCTCGGCTTTATCGAGGGTGGGGTGGCCGAGGAACAGGCGCTGCGCCGGTCCCTGGCCGGGGTGGACACGGTCTTTCATCTGGCCACCCGGGCGCAGGTCCCGGCCAACCTGGAAAGCCCCGCCGACGCCTTTGCCAGCGATGTGGCCGGCACCTTCCGGCTCTTGGAAGAGGCCCGCCACCGCCGCCTGCGCCTGGTGCTCCTGTCCTCTTGCTCGGTCTATGGGGAGTCCCGCGGCGCCGCGCGCTTCACCGAGGACGATCCCCCGCGCCCCGCCTCGCCCCATGCCGGCTGCAAACTGGCCGCCGAGGCGCTCTGCCTGTCCTACGGCAGGGGCTTCGGGCTGCCGGTCACCGTGGTGCGGCCGGTGAACGTCTACGGCCCGGGTCAGCGGGCCGACACCGCCGGCGGGGTGGTGGCGATCTTCTGCCAGCGGGCGCAGCTCGGCCTGCCCATCCTGGTTCACGGCAGCGGCGAGCAGACCCGCGACCTGCTCTACGTCGGGGACTGCGTGCGCCTCCTGTGCGACGCCTCCTCGAACCCGGCCGAAGGGGAACTCCTGAACGCCGCCACCGGCATCGAGGTGTCCATGAACGAACTGGCCGATCGGGTGCGCCGCGCCCCCTTCGCTCACCCCACGACGCGCATCGACCACGTGGACTCGCCATCGCCTCGGGTCGAATTGGGCGGGGTGCGCTGCGACGCCAGCCGGGCGACCCGCCTGCTTGGCTGGCGCCCCCAGGTGTCGCTGGACGAGGGACTCGCCCGCACCGCCGCCTTCTTCCGCCACCTCTGAGCCTACCCCTGTACCGCCAGAAGACGCCGGGCCAGTTGGTGCTCCAGCGCGTCCGCCAGGGCGATGGGGTCCTGCCGCGCCGCCTGTAGTGCGACCTCCTGCATCGCCGGCAGCACGTCCTTCATGTGCTGCGCGTCGCCCCGCGTCCGGGACAGCTCGGCCAGGGAGGCGTTGATGTGCCGCAAAAGCGGGTCCAGTTCCGCCGCGGCCAACTCCTCGTGTCCGATGCGCAGGAGGCGCGCCAGGCGTTGTGCCTCGGCAATCAGATCCGGCAGATCGGGCACGGGGGAGGTTGGCACAAGGGGCTTTTCACGGAAAAGTTCACGCATTTGAGTTGACCTCCAGCTTCAGCCTGGTCAGAACGTCTGCCAGGGGTTGCTCGCTGCTGCCGCTGATGCGGGCGCCCAGCGGGCTGGTGTTGAACATCGGCAGCGGTCGGTGCTCGAAAAGATACGCTTCCAGCACCCGGCGGCAGGCGATCTGCGACGCCCCCGCGGCCACCGTCTTGCCGCCCACCCCGGGGATCGGCCGGGGGAACGTCGGGGTCGCTTCCTTCTGCCCCGGCGGCAGGCACAGGTCCGCGCCCAGCAGCACCAGCGCGTTTGCACCCAGGCGCCGCGAAAGGTCGATCGCCAGCAGGAGTTCGCTGCCGTCCGAACGCAGCTCCCCCCCCGCCGTGGTCCCCGGCACCAGCGCCACCCCCGCGGGCCCGATCAGGCCGGCGACGTACCGCGGCCCCTTCCAGCCCGCCGGGACCTGTGCATCGACCACCGGCACGTAGACCAGCCCCATCGGCAGCCCCGACCCGCGCAGCATGGGCGACACCTCGGGATAGCCATCGATGGCGACCACGTAATTCGGGGAAAGCCCATGCTGCTCCAGCGCCATCAAGGCCTCGGGCAGGCATACCAGCACCGCCCTTTTGCGTCCCGGCGATTGGGGCGAGAAGATGCGTAACAGATGCGGCAACTGCGCCGGCAACGAAGGCCCCCCCGCGGCGATGAACACCGGCACCCCGGGGTGTTTGCCAAAAAGCGCCGTGACCCCCGGGTCGGCCGCCGCGATGGCCCGGTTGGCCTGCAAGTTTTTCTGCCACTGATCGCGCCGCTGCAGCAGCCGCTGCGCCGCCGACTCTCCCGAAAGGACATCTAGCGCCGCGTCGCGCAGATCGACCCGCGCCGGATCCGGCAGGTGCAGCAGCGGCGGCACCGCCACGAAGTGCTGCGGCAGCGCCTGCTTGTCGTCGACCAGGAAGCGCAGGCGCGGGTTGCACAGGAGCGGCTTCAGATCGACCGCCCCGGCCACCGCCCGCAGCACCCCGGGCTGCAAGGCGATCACGTCGACCCGGCCGAACTCGCTGCGGTGGAGTAGCACCGAGAGCAAGTGCCCAGCACCGAAACCCAGCGCCAGCACCCGCCCGGCGCTTGCCGGCACCCGATTCGCCTGCGCCTCGGCCTCGGCGATCGGGTCATAGGCACTGTGGATCAGCACCGGGCCCACCGACACGGTCGGCCAGCCGGATGCCGCCGCGCGCACGGTCACCGCGTTGGCACCCGTCGCAATCGGTGCCTGGGCGACGCGCTTGGCCAGGTCCAGGTCGCAGGCGGAAAGCGCCGCCAGGTTGGAACTGAGCAGCCGATCGGCAGGCACGCCGACGGCCATTTTCAGGGCGAGAGGAGGAGCATGTTCAATATTCATGGACAGGGTTTTCGGCACCGCAGCGGCACTTACAAGCCCCCGCTGCAACAGGGCCGCAAAAATCGCGAGAAGATCAGCCCCTGCCCAGCTCACTACCCTTTTCCGCTGCAACAGGCCGCAAAAATCGCAAGAAGATCGATGCAGGCTATAGTCAAATCATGTCCTGCGCGCTCTTCGCCGCCTGTCCGCAGCTCGCCGCGCGCCTGCCCCATCGTTCGCTGGGGAATTTTCCCACGGCGCTCTCGCGGGTGACGGGCCTGGTGTCGCCGCGCGTCGACCTGTGGGTCAAGCGAGACGACCAGGCCGGGACCATCTACGGCGGCAACAAGGTGCGCAAGCTGGAGTTCCTTCTCGCCGACCCGCGCCTCTCCGCATCCCACCCGCCGGGCCTCCATACCCTGGGCGCCTACGGCTCCCACCAGGTCCTGGCCACCGCCCTGTACTGCCGCGCCCTGGGCCTGCGCTGCGCCGCCGTGGTCCTGCCCCAGCCGCCCACCGAGCACGCCCGGGACACCGCCCGCCTGAGCCTCGCCGCAGGGGCGCACCTGTTCCCGACCCGGGGCCTCCTGGATGTGCCCTGGCAGGTGCTGCGCGCCCGCCGGTTGCTCTCCCGCCTCTCGCCCGGCGCCACGCCCCTGTCCATCCCCCCAGGCGGATCCTCGCCCCTGGGCAACCTGGGCTGGGTCAGCGGGGGCCTGGAGATCGCCGCCCAGGTCCGTGCCGGCGAGGCCCCCCGCTTCGACGCAGTCTACGTCGCTTTCGGCTCTGGCGGCACCGCCGTGGGCCTGTGGCTGGGCTTGGGGGAAAGCGCCGCCTCCCTGGTGTGCGTCCGCGTGGTCCCCGCCCTGGTCGGCAACATTCTTTACCTGCGCCACCTGGCCGCCCGCACCGCCGACCTGCTTGACGCCGCCCTGGCCCCCGAACATCCCCCCTTGCGTGCCGCGCTGCGTCCGGCGTTGCGCGTCGACGGCCGTTTCCTCGGGCCGGGCTACGGCCACGTCACCCCGAAAGGCGCCGAGGCCGTGCGCCGAGCGGCGGCGGTGGGGCTGTTCCTGGAAACCACCTACACCGGCAAGGCCCTGGCGGCGCTCCTTGCCGATGCCGACGCCGGCCTGCTGGACGGCAAGCGCGTGCTCTTCATCAACACCTACAGCTCCGCCGACCTTCACGCCCTCCGGGCCGCCGCGCCACCCTCCTCCGAACTGCCCGAACCCTGCGACAGTTCTGCGGCCCCACCCTTGCTGAATGAATGAAGTCTGTGGTCTATACGTCGGAACAGGCCAAGGAAGGAAACATCTGATGCGTACGCTGTTTTTCGCGGTCCTTCTGCTCGGCGCCCTGCCCACGGCCGCTCGGGCCAGTGGCTGCTACATTTGCTCCAATGGCAGCGCCCCGTCGTGCAAGGACTACTGCGCCTACCATGGTGCCGATACCTTCGACAACCGGCACAAGTGCCAAGCCAAGGGCTGCAAGATCTCCGGCACCTCGGCCTGCCCGGATGCCAGCGCCAAGGCCCAGGTATGCAGCAGGGACGCGCCCACCAGCGACCCGATCGCCGCCATCCCGTGGTGCGCGGCCCCCGTCCGAAGCTGACTGCGCCTGCCGCCACCCATCCGAAGCCGACTTCGCCCGGCGCAACCCATCCGAAGCTGACTACGCCCGCCGCCACCCGTCCGAAGCCGACTTTGCCCGGCGCCGGTTTCTCCCCTTGCATCGCGGGTCCGGCCGTGCCTATCGTCCGCCGACGATGACACGCCTTGTGGTCCCCTTCGCCTTCCTCGCCTGCCTCCTGTTTTCCTTTCCCGGCGCCGCCTTCGCCGAGTCCCCCATAGGGGCCTTCGGCAAACGCTACCTCGACGGTCTCTTCGCCGCCAAGCCGCACCTGGCCAGCTTTATGGGAGACCCCCGTTTCGACGACCGCTGGCCCGATGTCTCCCCCGCAGGCGTGGCTTCGCGCCAGAAAGAATTGACCGCCCAGCAGGCCGAGCTGCAAAAGCTCCTTCTCGCCAGCCCCTCCCTGGACGATCGCATCGACGGGCAGATCCTCGAAGACGCCATCCGCCTGGAACTGCTCTACCTCACCGAGATCCGCGAGTTTACCTGGGACCCGCGCCTTTTCGACAGCTTCCCGCCCTACGATCCCCGCGAAATCGTCGCCGACCGCCTGATCGGCCTGACCCAGCGCGGACAGGGGGCCCATGCCGAGGCCCGCCTGGCTTCCCTCACCGCCCGCCTGGCCCACCTGCCGGCGTTCTTGCAGGCGATGCAGGCCCAGCTTCAGCGGCCGGCGCGCATCTACACCGAGCGGGGCATTGCCGACAACCTGGGGCGGATGCAAACCGTGCAAGGGGAAGTCAAACGCTTCATCGACGGCTTCACCTCGCCCCATCAGGCCGCCGCCCGCACGCGCGCAGAGGAGGCTCGCAAAAGCGCCCTGTCCGCCCTGCAAACCTACCAGCGATTCCTCCAGCAAACCCTGCTCCCCCGCAGCGATGGCGAATGGCGCCTGGGCGCGGCCCTTTTTGACAAAAAGTACCCCCTGTCCCTGCAAACCGACCGTTCTCCCGACCAGGTGGTGGCGCGGGCCGAGGCGCGCTTCCTTGCTTCCCGGGCCGAACTTTACCTCGTGGCCCAGCGCCTCTACCGCAAGCTTTCCCCCCAAAAGCCCGCGCCGCCGGAAAATGCGTCTCCAAAAGAGCAAGGCCGGGTGATAAACGAGGTGAAGGCCGAACTGTCCAAGGACCACCCGCAGGCCGCCGAGCTGGTGCAGGCCCACGGCCGCTCCCTGTCCCGGATGCGCACCTTCATCGAGCACAAGAACCTGCTGGCCCTGCCCCCCGAAGACACCCTCTCTGTCGAGCCGATGCCGGCCTTCAAGCGCGGCGTGGTCGGCGCCGAATACCTGGCCCCAGACGTCCTTTCCCGCGAGGGGCCGTGGCGGGCGACCTACTTCGTCGACCCAATCGACCTGTCTCAGCCGGCGGCGAAGATCGAGGGCCTCCTGCGGGCCAACAACAACTACGAGGTGCAGCTCACCGGCATGCACGAGGCCTACCCTGGGCACCACACCCAGCACTTCTACGCCCGCAAGAGCTGGAATCCGGTGCGTGCGGTGCTGTGGAACGGCCCGATGGAAGAGGGTTGGGCCTGCTACGCCACGACGTTGATGGTGGCGCAGGGCTGGGGCCGGGGGGCCGACGACCGCAATGACGCGTACCGATTTTTCGATCTGCTCGGGTCGCTGGTGGTGGCGCACAACGCCATCCTGGACGTGCGCCTGCACCGCGGCCAGATGACCGACGCCGAGGCGATGCGCCTGATGGTCGAGGAGGGGTTTCAAGAGCCGGCGTCGGCGGAGAAGAAGCTTTTGCGGGCCAAGATGGACAGCACCCAGCTCTCGCAGTACTTCCTGGGCCTTGTGGAGATCGAAGATTTGGAAAAGGACAAGAAGCAGCAGCAGTCGGATCGGCCCTTCGACCAGCGGGCCTTCAACGAGGCGCTCATCGGCCACGGCTCCATCGCCGTGCGCTACCTGCGACGCTACGTCCTGCCGGAGAAGTAGGGCAACATCCGTTACACTGATCCCGTGACCCCCTCGACTGCCGAGGTCCCGCGCGACCCCGTGACCCCCTCGAACGCCGAGGTCCCGCGCGTCGCTGCCATCGACCGTTTCCGCGGCATTGCCATCTTGCTGGTGGTCCTTTACCACATCAACGGCTTGCTCGTGTTCCCCAACGGCTGGGGTATCACTCGCGATGCTGGCGGCGCGTCCCACATCCTGGCTGGCCCCAACCTGTTGCGCTTCCTGCTTCTGCCGGTGCACTTCGGGCGCATCGGAGTAAACCTCTTCTTCGTCATCAGCGGGTTGTGTATCCATCTGCGCATGGCAGTGGCCCTGCACCGCGACCGCGCCGCGCCATTTTCCCCCCGGGTGTACTTCCTGCGCCGCTTTTACCGCATCTACCCGGTTTATTGGATTGCTCTTTTCGTCGGCATCTCCCTGTCCCCCTGGCTCTACGGCGTCGAGTTCCCCACCCCGGGCAGCATCGCCACCCATCTGGTGATGGTCCACTCCTTCTTCAAACCCTACATCCTGGACATCCTGCCGCCCCTGTGGTCCATCGCTACCGAAGAGCAGTTCTACCTGCTTTACCCCCTGGTTTTCGTCTGGCTCGGCCGTAGAATGAGCACCCCGCGCATCATCCTTCTGCTGCTTTTCCTGAGCCTGGCCTGGCGCCTGCTTTTCGTCTTCAGCAACCCCGCGCCCCTGGTGTTCAGCGACGGCCCGTTTTTGGTCTGGTTGCACGGGTTCTCCATCGCCCGCTACTACGAATGGGGACTGGGGGCGCTCCTGGCCTGGGCCATCGCCGACGGCCGCGGCCTGCGCGCCCTGGCGGGCTGGCCCTTCGCCTGGCTTTCGGCGAGGCCCCACGCCCTGCAGGCCCTGGGCCTCCTGTTCATCGTCACCGGCGCCGCCTCCCTGATCCATGTGCGCCTGAAGTGGATCATCGAGGAGCCCTGCTACAGCACCGGCTGGTTCCTCATCATGGCCTCGGTGCTCCTGCCCGCGGCACCGCGACCCGCCCACCCCCTTTCCCCCGGGTTCGCCTGGATGATACCGGCCCGCCCCCGGAGCCCCTTTGCCCTGCGCTGGTTCGACGCGCGCCTGCGCGGCCTGGGGCGCCGCTCCTTCAGCGTGTACCTTTTGCACGAGCTTGTGCAGTTGCAGGTGGTGTGGCTGGTGAAACGCTACGACCTGCCCCGCCTGCTCGTCGGGGCGCCCTTGGCCTACGCCCTGACCATCATCTTGTGCTACGCCTTCTATCGGGTAGTCGAGGCCCCTTTTGAAATCCGCTCCAAGGCGGTGCGCTGAGCCCCCGCTTTTCATGGGGCAACCCAGCGCTCGATGGCCGCGCGCAGTTCCTGTACCCCCACCGGCTTCGACAGGTAATCGTCCATCCCCGAAAGCCGGCAGCGCTCCTGGTCCCCCACCAGCACATTGGCGGTCAGCGCGACAATGGGCATGCGCCGGACCTTGTCGACCGGTTCTTCCGCGCGGATGCGCCGGGTCGCCTCGTACCCGTCCATCTCCGGCATCTGGCAGTCCATCAGCACCAGATCGAAGGTCTCTTTTGTCAGCACCACAAGCGCCCCCGCCCCGCTGTCCACCGTCTGGGCTTGGCAGCCCAGCTTCTCCAGCATCGCCCCGACCACCAGCGCGTTCACCCCGTTGTCGTCGACGACCAGCACCCGGCACGAGCGCGCCATCGGGGTCAGTTCCCAATCCGCCTGCGTCTGCTTGCCGGTCGGTACCGCCAACATGCTGCTGCTGCCCGTATGCCCAATCTCGCGCGGATCTGCCGCCGGCAGGCGCAGGCTCAGGGTAAACTCGCTGCCCCGTCCCGGCTCGCTTTGCACCGTGATCTCGCCCCCCATCGCCTCGCTCAACCGGTGGCAGATCGCCAGCCCCAGCCCGGTGCCGCCGTATTTCCTGGTCATCATCGAGCTGTCCACCTGCGAGAACGCCTGAAAAAGCCGCGAGAATGCCTGTTTCGGGATGCCGATGCCGGTATCCGACACCGACAGGCGGAAGCCCATCTGCCCGGGGACTTCGCCGGGCCCCGTCAGGCTGACCGCCGAGGCGCTGATCCGCACCTCCCCGCGCTCGGTGAACTTCACGGCGTTGGACACCAGGTTGTGCAGGATCTGCCCGATCCGCAGTGGGTCGCCGATCATCCGTTCGGGCACGTCTTTTGCCACCTGAGCGAAAAGCCGCAGCCCCTTGACCTTGGCCTCGGCGCAGCCCACGGACAGGCCCTCCTCGATCAACGTGCGGGGATCGAAGACCACCCGGGCGATCTCCAGATGGCCTTCCTCCAGCCGGGTGAAGTCGAGGATGTCGTTGATCAGCATCAACAGCGCCTCGCTGGACGACTTCACCGTCAACGCATACCCCCGCTGCTTGTCGGACAGGACGCTGTTGAGCAAAAGGGTATTCATTCCGATCACCCCGTTCAGCGTGTCGTAGCGCAGGTCGGCGGCGGGGCGGCGCCCGCAAAGATGGGCCTGGGCCTGCGCGCCCAGCAGGCGCAGCAACGTGAGTTCCTTCGGCGTGAAGTGGCGGACGACGCGGTCCATGATGCACAGCGAGCCCACCGGAAGATCGCTGCCGGCGCCGAAGAGGGGCACGGTGGCGAAGGTGCGCACCCGGTGCGGGTCGCGGCACAGCGGACTGTCGCGAAAGCGCGCGTCGGCGGCGGCGTCTTCGATGACCAGCGGACCCACCGGCCCCAAGGGGCGGGGCGGGGCGAGGCCGGGCCCAAAAGGAGGGGGCGCACAGGGAGGCGCCACGGGGCAGTTCAAGCAGGTCCAGCCCGATTCGTGCCTTGAACCAGTGACGGTAGCGGTCGATGAACCCGATCTGAGCGATGGGCGTGGACAGGGACACTGCCGCCAGCGCCACCAGCCCGTCGAAGGGGGCCTCGGGGGCGGTGTCGAGGATCGCGAGGGCGTTTAACGCCCGGAGCCGCTCGTCCTCACGAGGGTCCTTGGGGGGCAGAGTCGAGGGTCGCATTCTCATGTACATCGGTATAAGGGGCCGCCAAGTCAACCCCGGCGGGCCCGATTTCCCGGAACGCGGCCCGCCATGGCCACCTTGCCAAGATGCCGATTCGCCCCGCCAAGATGCCGATTCGCCTGCCAGGATGCCGGTTCGCCTGCCACGATGCCGATTCGCCCTGTCACGATGAAAATCCACCGATCTCCGCGGTCGGCGCGGCGTTGGCCTGGCACATTCACCAGCCAACCTGGTCCTTGCCACCAGGCTGGCTGGTGATTTCGCCTGGTCTCCTGGCGCTGGCACTAGTGGTGCGCTGCCGAAGTGCTGAATCACTGAGCGGATGATCCGGTGTCTGGGCTCTGGGCGGTGACGGCGATAAGCCACAGGTGCAGCAGGGGACCTGCCAACGCGTCGGCCAGTTGAGGCGGAGTACCCC
>JBBRLA010000106.1:0-16901 GCA_038231615.1 Polyangia bacterium
GCCAGAGGGTTGCACGCGCGCCGCCGTGGACGCCGCGCTGGACCCAAGTGGCGTCGAGGGACGCGGGGTACTGTCCGGGGTGTCGCGACGGTGGCTCAAGTACCCGGTCCGGGGACGTAACACCCAGGCACGCGTGTGGCTGGGAGACGGGGAGCGGGTGCTCCTCATCGATGTCTTGGAGCCCGGAATCAAGGAGCTGCCCGCGTCGCTGCGCAAGCGCCTGGGCGAACCCGCCGAGATCATCATGGCGCGAGTCAATCCCACCAACAGCGAGTGGATCTACCCGACCCACGGAATCACGGTAGCGGTGGGCAATCGTGGCGACGCGGAGGGCACGCCGGAGCGGATCACGTATCTGTTTCTCTACGCCCCGACGTCGCTGACCAAATACGTCGATGAGCTGGGCGGCAAGGACGAGTGGGTGCGCCGCCTTCCGCAACGTCGCTAGAGCACTTGCGTTGAGGGCGAGTGCGCCTCCCCCATGTCCTCGCATTCGCGAGGCCACGGGTGGTACCCCCCGAGACGTCGAGCAGAGCGGTCTCGGACGCCCAGCGCGCTTTGCCGACTTGCAGTCGGGTGAGCCTGCAATCGACCCATAAGAAGATCGGACGCCCTGTTTACTTGCCGCGCCGCGCTCTGCTAGACCTTGTGTCATGCGCGACCCGCTGTCGGTCATCCCGTGCGTGATTTTGTGCTGGTTGTGTCTGTGCGCCGCGCCCGAGGCCGCCCGCGCCGTCGCACCAGCCGATGACAACCCCGCCGCCGTCGGCTTCGATGACCAGGGCTCCGAGCCCCGCGCCATCGCCCTCGCCGACGCGACCCTGCGGGCGATGGGCGGACGCGCCGCATGGGACCGCACGCGCTACCTGACCTGGCGCTTCTTCGGCAAGCGCCTCCACGTCTGGGACCGCTGGACCGGCGATGTCCGCATCGAATATGACGAACGCGGCGCGGGCCCGCACATGGTGATCCTCTTGAACCTCAATTCCGGAAAGGGCCGGGCCTTCCACGGGGGCACCGAGGTCACCGATACCGCCGCCCTTTTCGCTCTCTTGCAGAAGGGCAAGGAGATCTGGATCAACGACTCCTACTGGCTGGTCATGCCCTACAAGCTCAAGGACTCCGGCGTCACCCTGCGCTACCGCGGCGAGGGCAAGATGGTCGATGGGCGCCTGGCGGACGTGCTCCTCCTGACCTTCACCGGCGTGGGCGTGACCCCGCAGAACAAGTACGAGGTCTACGTCGCCAGGGACACCGGCCTGGTCGAGCAGTGGGCCTATTACGACAAGGCCGGCGACCCCAAGCCGGAGTTTGTCGGCCCCTGGCACAAGTGGCGACGCTACGGCGGCATCCTCCTGTCCAGCGACCACGGCGAAGGCGAAGTGCACACCGGGGTCAACGCCCCGGCCCGCCTGCCCGCGTCGGTCTTCCGCTCCCCTGTCCGGGTGGACCCCGCGGTCCTTTCCGCCCCGGCACCGGGGGGTACGCCATGACCTGCCAAGTACTGGGCTAAAATGGCCGGGTACTGTGACACCACGACAATCGGCTTGCGTGGGCAAATCCGTCGTGCTACGTGTGCCTCGTGTGGACCTGGCTGCGCCGGCTATTCAAGCGAAAGTCCAAGGAGACGCCCCCCGAGACCCCACCCCGGTGGGCGATCGAACTGGGCGAGCAGCTTAGCGGCGACGATCCGCCCCCCTGGGCGGTCGAGCTGGGCGAGCAGATCGGCAACGGCACGCCCCCGACGTGGGGCAGCGAGCTGACCGAGCTGGTCCAGCGCGCCGCCCGTGCCCAGGGCAAAAGCGCCCTGCGTCTGGAAGAACTCGAACGCAAGCTGGAGGGGGGCTTTGCCGACCTGCGCCACCTGACCCAGGCGGCGGCGCGCCCTGCCGAGCACCTTCGCTGGGACGACGTGCTCGACGCCATGGACTTGCTGGAGGAGGCCAGCGCGGCCCTGCAAGCCACCCACCCCAGCGTGGCCCAGGGGCTTGGCGGCGTGCAGCTTCGCCTGGTCCGGCACCTGTCCGCCGCCGGCCTGGTCCGCCTGACCCCGCTGCACGCCCCCCCCGACGGTACCCAGGTCCGCATCGTAGGGACGGAAGAGCAGCCCGACCTGCCCGAGGGGGTCGTGACCCGGGTCGTCCGCGCCGCGGTCAAAAGGGGCGATCAACTCGTGCGTGAAGGCGAAGTCCTTACCAACCGGAGACTTTCATGAGCATTGTATTTGGCATCGATCTGGGCACCACCAATTCGGTCATCGCCAAGCTGGAGAACGGGCAGCTTTCGCCCATTCCCTTGCAGGGCAGTCCCATCGTCCCCTCGGTGGTCCTGTACCAGGACAACCGCGTCGCCGTCGGGCGCGAGGCGCGCAACCTGGAGTTGCAGCACCCCGAGCTGACCATCCGCTCGGTCAAGCGCAAGATGGGTCAGGACTTCACCTATCAGGTGGCCGGCAAGCAGCTTACCCCGGAGCAGGTGTCCGCCGACATCCTGCGGGCGCTGAAGCGCGGGGCCGAGGCCGCCACCGGGCACACCGTGTCCGACGTGGTCATCACCGTCCCGGCGTACTTCAACGACGCCCAGCGCCGGGCGACCCTTTCGGCCGGCGAGCTGGCCGGGCTGAACGTGCTGCGGTTGCTCAACGAGCCGACCAGCGCCTCGCTGGTCTACGATCAGGTCACCGGCAAGGACACCGGCGAGGCGGAGATCGTCCTCATCTACGACCTGGGCGGGGGCACCTTCGACGTGTCGGTGATGGAGGTCTTCTCGGGGGTGCGCGAGGTCCGGGCCACCGCCGGCAACACCCACCTGGGCGGCGACGATTTCGACGAGCTTCTGATGCGGCTCTTCCTGGACGAGCTGAAGCGGGTCGAGCGGGTCGACCCGCGGGAGGACCTGCGGGCCATGGCCCGCCTGCGCCGCCTGGCGGAGGACACCAAGATCCGCCTGTCCAGCGAGACCGAGCTTCGCGTCCGCGAGGAGTTCCTGACGCAGGTCGATGGGCAGGCGGTCCACCTGGACCTGACGCTGACCCGGCGGCGCTTCGAGGATCTGATCGGGGACCTGGTGCGCTCGACGATCGATCTGGCCAGGCGGGCGGTGGAGGACGCCCATCTGTCGGGACAGCGGATTTCCCGGGTGTGCCTGGTGGGCGGCTCCACGCGCATCCCCCTGGTGCGCCGGCTCCTGGAGTCGGCCTTCGAGGCGGAGGTCCACGAGGAGGTGGACCCGGACCTGGCGGTCGGGCTGGGTGCGGCGATCCAGGCGGGTCTGCTCCTGGGGGTCCCGGTCGAGCGCATCCTGGTGGACGTGACGGCCCACTCTCTGGGCATCCGGGCGATGGGCGGAATAAACGACATGGACGCCAATACCTTCGCCCCGGTCCTGCGCCGCAACACCGCCCTGCCGGCCTCGCGCACGGAGGAATTCTACACGGTCATCGACAACCAGCAAATGCTCCAGCTCGAGGCCTTTCAGGGCGAGTCGCCGCTGGCGTCACAGAACACCCCGGTGGGGTCGTTCGAGTTTCCCCTGGCCCCGCGACCGGCGAACTCGCCGCTGCGGGTGCAGTTCTCCTACGACCTGAACGGGGTGGTGCGGGTCTCGGTGGCGCAGGTCGGCGCCGACAATGAGAAGACCGTGGCCTTCAATCTGGCGGACACGGCCCGGATGTTGCCTGAGCCGGGCGCGCTGACCGAGGGATCGTCGGCGCCCCACGGAATGAACACCGCCATCGAGCGCAAGGCCCGGGAGCTGCTGGAGAAGCTGAGCGGGCCGCGAAAGGACCAGCTCTCGGCCCTCTTTTTGGCCTATCAGGGCGCCAGCCTGGCCACGGGGGAGCAAGCCGAGGAGGCGCTGCTCGACTTCTTCCTTCGGGCCGAGGACGAGGAGGACTAACACGTGGGGCGGCCCAAGGACGCAAAAGAACGGTTGTGGCAGCGCGCCGCCGAGGACGTGGACCGGGCGTTGCGGCGCAAGGACGCCCCCGGCGCGGCGGAGCACCTGCTGACGCTGCCCAAGGACCGGCGGGACCCACTGCTGCCGCAGGTGATGGCGCTGTTCCACGCAGATGTTCTGCGCAGCCATGCCGAGGGCAGCATCGCCGGCCTGACCCGCTGGGCAGTGTGGGCCGACGCCGAGCCGCGTTTCCTCATGGGGCGGGAACCCGCGCTTTTGTGGTGCCTGCTCATGGGGACGCTGCACTCCAAAGACTGGCAGCGGTCGCGGCGTCTTTTGGACCTCAACTTGCCCGACCTCTCGCGGCGTTCGCCGGCCCTTTTGGCCTGGCTGGAGGCATGGATCGAGCACCGCGGGCAGATCCCCCCGGTTCAGGCGGCGGCACTGCCCAAGCTCCCCAAGCAGAAGGAGATCCCGCAGACCGACCCGCGCCTGGGGTACGAACCGGCGCGCGCGGCCCCGCCCATCCCGGTCCCGCGCACCGGGGAGGAGGCGGCTCGTTCGGTGCGGCGGCTCTTCCGGTCGGAGCGGCGCCCCTCCGCATTGCGCGACATGCTCACCCAGTGGCGTCGGCTCTCGCCGGAGACGGCGGAGGCGATCGCCATCCAGGCGGTGCCGCTGCTTCTGCGGGAAGCGTTGCTCGCAACCCAGGCGGAACCAGACCCGCCGGGAGCCAAGGGCCGGGCTCGGCTGGCCGCGGCGGTCCCACTGCTGGCGGTCGCCGAATTGGTGGTTGGCGCGCCGACGGAACTGTCCGCCGACATCTTCCTGGCCCTGCGGCTTTCCAGCGCGGCCCTGCCGGTGGATCTGTGGCCCAACAAGGCAGACGGTTCGCTGGAGGCGCTGTTGGTGCTGCTTTCGGTGGCCGGGGTAGCGGTGCGCTATCCGGAACACCGGCAGGCAGTGGCCGATCGCCTGGCCGGCACGGACCTGCCGCAGGAGATGCCAAAAGAAACGCTGGATCGTGCGTTGCCGGTCCTGCAAACGCTGCTGGCGCACATCCAGACCCCGGCGCTGGCGGTCAAGGCGCTGTCCTTGTGGGCGCTGGACGCCGGCACGCCCGACGGTGGGCTGGGCCCTGCCCCCAACTGGCTGGCCGGGGTGCTGCGGCAGGTGGCCGCTGACGGCGATGCCCTGGCCGCGTATCTGCGCCGCGCCCGATCCAAGGAGCGGGCCCGCTTCCTGGGGGTCGTCGGGATCTCCCTTCCGACGCAGGTGGGGGAGCTGATCCTGGCCCGCGGGCTGGAGAGCGCGGACGAAGAAGGCCGACGCGAATTCGGGGGATTGCTCATGACCCTGCTCGACCGCGAGGATCCGGGGGACATTGACGCCCTGGCCCGCGAACGAGGCCTCGCCCCGGAACGGGCGACGTTCAGCGAGCTTTTCTTTCTGATGCAGCAGAGCGGGCTCGATTTCGCGCCGGGCATGAAGATGTCCATCAGGATGATGCCGCCCAAGGATCGGCTGCCCATGCAGCTCTGGTCGGTGTACCTGAGCTTGAAGCTCAACGGCGGCCTTGCGCCCCCCTACGGGCCGGTGAAGCGATCCCTGCTAGCGCGGTTTCAGGATCGGCTCCTGCCCTACCGCGTCGAGCTTCTGCAGTTGGCCTTCTCGCAAACGCCGGGACAGACCGACCGGCTGCGCCTGATCGATGTCTTTTTAGCCGGCCGGAGCGACATCGAGGCGCGGTTGCAGGTGCTGAAGGTGCTCTGCTGCCCCAATTGCGAGCCGAATTTGTACCGGGTGGTCGAAGATCGGATGGTGACCGAGTATGGGCGGGACCCGCTGGCCCTCTCGCGTGCCCTGCTGCGCATGGAGGAGACGGGGGTGAAGGACGCGGGGATGCGGGCCCTGGCCAACGCCCTGATCGAGGCGGATCGGAACTTTGCCGGGAGACGGACACCGGAGTATGAAAAGGCGCTGTATCTGACGCAGCGGCTCGCGGCAAGGATGAAGGTGAAGACGAAGGCGATGAAGCCGAGGGCAGTGAAGCCGAAAGCGCCCGCCAAGGCGAAGGAGGCGAAAGCGCCCGCCAAGGCGAAGGAGGCGAAAATGCCCGCCAAGGCGAAGGAGCCAAAGGCGCCGTCCGCAAGAAAGACGCTCAAGGAATGAGCATGAAGAATCCCTTCGCCGAGATCGGCATCGCGCCTACCCTGGACATGGCGGAGATCAAGCGGGCCTACTTCAAGGCCTTGTCCACCCGCGCCCCGCAGAACAACCCCGAAGGCTTCCAGCTCCTGCGGCAGGCTTACGAGCGGCTGAGCCAGCCGGGTGGCCTTTCGGCGGCCTTTCTGAGTAGCCCGGTGGACGTGAGCCGCGAGCTTGTGCGCTACCAGGAACGCCACGCCGCGATCCAGGAGGAGGCCGGCGCCGAGGCCTCTACCCATACCAATAATACCAACCTCGATCGGTTTTCGGCGATCCTCCGCGGGCAAGGCTACGAAGACGCCATTCGCCTGTTCAACTCGACCTGACGTCTGGCTTTTCGCGCCGGGTCAACGGGCACGGCGCCGCTGGATCATATCCTGCTCATAGATCCGCAAAAGTGCCAGCGAGATCCCCATGATCACCGGCCCCAGAATCAGCCCGATGAGCCCAAAGGCCTCGATACCGCCGAAAAGGGCGATGAAGGTGAAAAGCGCCGGGGTCTTGCCATGCCCGCTCACCAGCAGCGGCCGCAGGACGTAGTCCGACACACCGACCACCACCAGGATGCCCCACACCAGCTCGACGATCCCGCCCGCGCTGTGCCCCGACAAAATGAGGTAGATCCCGCTGGGGACCCAGACCAGCAGGGTGCCCACCCCGGGGATCAGCGAGGCCACTGCGGTGGCCGCGCCGAAGAAAGCCGGTTCGGGCAGGCGGGTGATCCAGTAGCCGATGCCGGCCAGCGCGCCCTGCGCCAGGCCGGTCATCACAGTGCCCAGAAGGATGCTGCGCCCCTCCTGGGTGAACTCTTGCAGCAAGGCGCGGGTGTGGTGCGGCGGCAGGGGCGAGACCCACTCGGCCTTGCGGGAAATCTTGGGCCAGTTGCGCAGGACGTAATTGATCGAGAGCAGAGCGAAGAACAGGATGAGCAGGCCATGGAAGGTGAAGCCGGCGATGGCCGCGGCGAGCTTTGCTGCCTGTGCGGTCAACTCGGCGGCGGCGTTGCGCAGACGTTCGATGAGATCGCTGGTGGGGATGTTCAGCCGGGCCAGGTAGCCCGCCATCCGCTCGAAAAAGAGCCTGGCGGGGCGGCCGGGCTCCAGGCTGGCCACCAGGCCATGCGCCATGTTGACCCCCCGTCCGATGAGCAGAAAGCCCAGGCCCCCCAGGACCACGACCAGCGCTACGGAGGCCCCGGCGACGCAGATGAGCGCCGAAAGTCCGGGCCTGCCAAGGCGGGCGCGCAGGCGCTCATAGTAGGGCTGAAGGGCGAAGGCGGTCAGGGTGCCCAGGAGCAGGCCGATGCCCACCGGCATGGCCACCCGGACGATGGCGGCGATAGCGAAGATGGCGAAGATGCCCAGGGCGTAGCTGGATCGATCGTCGGGGATCTCCGCCGGGGCCGGGTGTGCGGGGTCATTTGGCGGCGTCGGATCGGCGGGCGGGTCGGCCATGGTATTCGCATTCACGAGGATAACGTAAGCCGCCATTCGTGGGCAGGCGATCAGAAGGCGGAAGACAGGCTCAGCATCGCGATGCGGGTGCCCTGGGCATCGCGGCGGGCGTCCAGTCCGAAAAGGAGCCCCGAACTTCCCAGCGCGATCCCCCCGGCGACCAAAAGTGCGATGCCGGAGGTCCTGGTGTCCAGCTCGTCATGGCAGTGGCCATTGGTCAGGGCGCAGCTCTGATGGCCGTCCAGGGCCCACAGGGTCGCCCCGGCGGCCAGAAGGCCCAGGCCCACGCTGCCCACCACCCACTTGAGGATGCGCAGGGGCCGACCGTGCTGCCTCTCGTGGATCGGCGCGGGCGCCACCCGGGGGGCCGCGACGGCGACCACGGGCGGTGGGGGCGCTTTTTCGGTCTTGATTTCCTGCGTGGCCTGCACCTGGGCGACGTAGCCCTCGGCCTCGGCGCGCATCGGGGTGTTCGGGTCTTCTTCCAGGAAGCGCCGGTACAAGGCCAGAGCCTCATCGCGGTGGCCTGCCTTGCGCTGAACCTGGGCGATGTTGAAGAGCAGGAGCGGCGCCGGTTCCAGTGCGTAGGCGGTGGCGAAGGACTCGATGGCCCGCTGGTACTCGCCGGCCTTGAAGAGATCGGTCGCCCCGGCAAGATAGCGGGGGACCAGGTTGGCGGCCTCGGGACGCTTCTCCCGGGCCGAAAGCCGGCGCAGTTCGGCCAGATCGCGGTCCCCCCCGGCGTGGATCTTGGGCCCCTCCTTGATGTAGCGATCGAAGAGCAGGAGCGTTTCGCCCAGGTGTCCGCCCGGGCAGCGCAGGTGGGCCCGCGCCATGTCGGCGAGCAGCCGCGGGCCGCGGGCGTAGGCGTAGGCCACGGCGGCCGGATCGTACTTTCCCGCGGCGGTGAAGCGGGCTGCCCGCTCCACCTGTTCCCGGGACAGATCGGCGGAGCCAGGCGCGGCGCCGGCCACGGAGAGAAAACCCCAGAGCAAGACCATCCCGAGCGCGGCGAGGCCGGCGGCAAAGGGGCTAGAAGCGAATGATCGGGACGTCGATCTTCTTGTCTGTGTCATGTTTCGGCTCTGTGGGGGACTCGATGGGGGAGGGATCGGGGGCGTTCGGGTGGGCCTCGGCGGAGTGGGCGGGGTCGGCCCGGTGGGACCGGCTCCTGTGGAAGTGAACCGGAGGCAGAGCGGCCAGGGCCACCTGCCGGTCGCAATCCGGGCCGGGCGACAAGCTCAGCCTTTCCTCGGCGTAACCCGGGTGGCGCAGGACCAGCTCTTGGGTGGCCCCAGATTCCATCTCGTCCTGCCAGGGAGTCTGGCCCAGCACGCGCTGACCGTCGGCGCTCAACACCTGGGCACCGATGGGGTCGCTGGTCACGTGACACGGGACCTTGCCCGGTGGCGGCCCCGGGAACAGGGGCTCGACAACCACCGGCGGCGGCGAGGTGGCATCCAGCGACACGGCATTCCTCGTCGAGACCCGGGCCGCCTGTCCGGCCGGCCGGCCCAGGGTTGGGTCGCCCCGCTTGCCTGTCGGGCGCACCAGCCAGATCGCCGCTGCCGAACCGGCCAGGAGCAGCCCGACGATGGCGACCAAGTGCGGCCAGCGGGCCGAACGGGACATGCCGGGATAGCGCAGGGGGGACACCGGCGCGTCAAGCCCAACCGACGCCGACACCGTCTCAAGAGACGCTGGCGCTGGCACCACCGGGTTCCTGTCGGTGCAGGACCCGTCGTGGGCCCCATCGCCCACCAGGGCGTCGATCGTCAGCAGGTCCACCCGGGCCGTGCGATCGTCCGCCGATCGCGGCCCCATGGGGGAGAGCAGGTCGATGAGTTCGTCCAGGCGATCGACCACCTGCATCATCGGCGGGCGCAGGTTGGGGTCCTTGGCCAACATTTCCTGGATGAGGTCCTCGACTTCGCCGGGGACCTCGGCATCCTGCTTTCGCAGCGAAGGGGGATCGTCGCGCAGGTGCTGCGCCGCCAGATCCGCCCACTTCTCTCCTTCGAAAGGCGGGTGCCGCGCGACCATCTCGTAGATCATCACCCCCAGAGAATAGACGTCGGACTGCCCGTCAAGTTCATCCCCCGAGTACTGCTCCGGGGACATGTACACCGGCGTGCCCAGGACGATGCCCGCGGTGGTCCGGCGCGCCCCGCCGAGGCCCCTTGGGGTGGAAGGCTCGGGCTCGCGCAGCTTGGCGATGCCGAAGTCGAGCAGTTTGGCGCGCTCGCCCAGGGTGGTGTCGGGATCGTCGATGAGGATGACGTTCTCCGGCTTCAGGTCCCGGTGAACGATGCCCTTCCGATGCACCGCCGCCAGGGTAGAGGCGATCTGACGGGCGATCTTCAAGGCATTGGCCAGGACCAGCCAGCTTCCGATGCGCCGCAGCCGTTCGTACCGCTGCCACAGGGAGTCGCCTTCCAGGAACTCCATCAAGATGTAGATGGTCCCGTCGGGGAGCTGGTTGTAGTCGAAGATGTTCACCAGCCCCGGGTGGCGCACCATGCTGATGGAGCGGGCCTCGACGAAGAAGCGATTGACGAACTTCTGCCGGTTCGAGAGCATCGCAGAGAGGACCTTGACCGCGGCCCGCTGCCCGATGGTCTTGTGCACCGCCTCGTAGACCGTGCCCATACCCCCTCGCCCGACCTCCCGGACGATCCGGTAGGTGCCGATGCTGGCGCCGATCAGGGACGCCGCCGGCCCACGCTCTGAATCATGGGGACTGGTGATCATGGTTTCTTCGGCTGGTGGGCCGCAGCGTCAATCGTTCTGTGGGTGTCCTTTGCCGTCCCATGGGGATCACGACGGAATTCTGCATCCTTGTACCATCGAACCGTCTGCTTAGATAGACGGTTGAGCAGGCCCAAAGCAGGGGCGGAGATCGGCAAAAGGAGCGCCGGGTCAGAACCCTGGGGTGGCCATCGGCCCCTCGCTGCGGCCGGTGATGAACTGCTGCACCACCGGGTCTTCGCTGCCCCGCAATTCCCCGGGGGTGCCCACCGCCCGGACCCGGCCCTCATAAAGGAGGGCGATGCGGTCGGCGACGGAGAAGATCGACGTCAGATCGTGGGACACCACCACCGAGGTCACATGAAGGCGATCGGACAGCTCGCGGATGAGGGCGTCCACCCGCCGGGCGCTGACCGGGTCGAGTCCGGTGGTCGGCTCATCGAAAAGGACATACTCGGGACGCAGGGTCAGGGCGCGGGCGATGGCCACTCGTTTCCGCATGCCATCGGACAGGGCCGAGGGCAAAAGATCGGCGAAGTCCGACATGTGCACCTGGGCCAGGTAGCCCCGGGCCTCTTCCCGAGCCCGAGACGGCGAGAGGCCCCCGTGCTTGGACAAAGGAAGCGCGACATTTTCCAGCACGGACATGGAGTCCAGCAGCGTCGCGTGCTGGAAGACCATCACACAGCGGCGCCGGATGGGGTACAGGTCCTGTTCGCTCAGGTTGTCGATGCGCACCCCGTCCAGGGTGATCTCTCCCCGATCGGGCCGGATGAGCCCCACCAGGTGCTTGATGGTGACGGACTTGCCGACGCCGGAGGTGCCAATGATGAACAGGATCTCGCCGCGCTCGACGCGCAGGTCGACGCCACGCAGGACCGGCTGGGCGCCGAACGTCTTCCAGACGTCGCGGAACTCGATCATGGGTTCATACGTAGCACGCGCTTAGCGCTTGGCGATCCTGCCCGTCACCTAGCGACGGGGCTTGCGCTTGCCCGGGGCGGCGGCGCTCCGGGTGGCGACATGTCGATCTCCGGTGCCTCTGCCGCTTGCGCGCGGCGCGGGCTGGGCCAGAAGGTCCGCCGGGGCCACATTCAGGGCAGCGGCCAGCCGCGCCAGGGTGCGCAGGCTCATGTTGACTTGCCCGGTCTCCAGCCGCTGGTAGTTGCGCAGGCCGCTCCCGACGCGGGTGGCCATGGCCTCTTGAGTGTGTCCGGCGCCATAACGCAGCTGCTTCAGTCGGGCTCCCACGCTCGCGATCAGCTCGTCCTCGTCCATGGGCGGCAAAGTACCCTAGCTCCGTCGTGACTGTGAACGATCACGTGTAGCCGTGTTTTGCACCTATTTTAGAAAAAGTGTCAATCATGCTCAAGACCTGCCCGCTGCGGCGCTCCTTTCCCCTTGGATGATGACGGCGATCACGAAGGTCCAAGGAAAGGGCGCGGCAGGGGGTCCGATTTTGCGCTCAGCAATTCCCGATGGGGTCTTCCGTCCAGAGGCGGCAGGGTGTAGGTTTCAAATCATTCCCTGGGCAGAGGATCCTCATGAGTCGAAACGAACTCGGCCGTATTCAAATCTCCCTGTTGTCCCTGGCTTTCTCCGTCGGACCGATCGGCTTGCCGGCCTGCTCCGACCCGCCCACCTCGCCCACGGCGCAGGAGATCGTCGAGCGCCTCAAGGGCGATCCGGCCTTCCTCCAAGCGGTGGCCAGCGCGTTGCAGCCGTCCCGGGATGGCAAGGACGGGATGAAAGGGGACAAGGGCGATCCGGGCCCCGCGGGGGCCAAGGGTGATCCGGGACCGGCTGGGTCCCAGGGACTGGCCGGGGCGCAGGGACCCGCCGGATCCCAGGGACCTGCCGGAGCTACCGGGTCTGCCGGACCCATGGGGCCCAGCGGGCCCACCGGCCCTTCGGGAGCACCGGGTGCCGCGGGGGCGCCGGGTGTCGCGGGGACGCCGGGTGCCGCGGGGCCCAAGGGTGACAAGGGCGATCCCGGCCTGGGCCGCTTCTGCGGCGTGACCTCGCCCACCACTGGGCTGGCCAAAAGCGGGGCGATGAACGGGGCCCGCGCGGCCCGCATCCTGTGCCAGACGGCCTGCGGCGATGCCTCGGCCCACGTGTGCAACCGGGCAGAGGCCTCCCTGAGCTGGCAGGCGTGGCTTTTCCCGGCGTCCGAATCCTGGGTCAGCCAGCCCGGCAACTACGTCAACGGGACCACTACCATCTCGGACTGCAACAAGTTCCCCGCCCTGGGCAACGGCGATCAGTGGCTCGCCGAGGACAGCATGTACTACGGCTCGGTGTGGTTCGGCGGCGGCGTGACCTGCGACACCGCGCTGCCCTTGGCCTGCTGCAAGTAAGCGCCGTCCGGCACCGGGGTCTCGCGCCTGCGCTGGAACGGCAGGTGCAGGCGACGGCGTCGCCGCGCCCGTGGGCCCCGCGGCTGGTCCCGCTGCCACCACTGGGACAACGCCTGCCCCAGCGCCGCGACCCCCAGCCAGAGCAGCACCACGCCGATGAGCAGGCCCACGATCGCCGGCCGCCACAACGTCAGGCTGCCCAGGAGGATCAGCACCGTCGAGGTGACCCCGGCGATGGACCAGGCGCTCTGCTCGAACTGCCGCCGCAGCGCCACGCCCAGGACCGCGGCGCTGGCCCGGGCGACCACGGCCCCGGCTCTGCCGCCTGGCGTGGTCGCCCCTCGACGGGCCTTTTTGGCCTGTCGGGTGCTAAAGACCCCGAACTCGGCTTCCGTCCCCGCAGGCGCCTCGGGGAAAAGGCCCGCGGGCGTCAGGATCTCCGGCTCGGTCAACTGGATCTTGCCGCGAAAACGCGCCTGCCGACGAAGGACCAGCTCGCTGGCGTTGCGCTGATCGGCCAGGAACATCTCCTCCATCGTCACGGCGAAGACCGGGTCCTCGACCAGGATGTCGAGTTCCCAGTTGGTCATCAGGCTGGACAGGTTCAGGTTGGACGATCCGACCCGACACCACAGCCCGTCGATCACCGAGGTCTTGGCGTGGAGCATGGGCCCTTCCCACTCGAAAATCCGCACCCCGGCGGAAAGCAGGCCGGTGTAACCCGAGCGGCTCATCCAGGAGATCCACGGCAGATCCGATCGCCCGGGCAGAAGGACACGCACGTCGATGCCGTCCCTGGCGGCGGCCAGCAGCGACTCATAAAGGGCCGGCGGGGTCAGAAAGTAGGCGTCGGTGATCCAGATGCGCCGGGTCGCCGCCGTCAGGAGCACCGAGGTAAGGCGGTAGATCCGCGACCGCCCCGGAAGGCCGGAGACCACCCGCACCGGCGCGGACCCCGGGGTCGGCGCCGGTGGCTTGGGAGGTTCGCCGTGGGGCGCGGCCTGCCGGGGCGGGGGCAGGAAGGCATCCCGCAGGGGAGGGCCGGCGGTCGACCAGGTCTCGTTGAACGCCAGGATCATCTCCGCCACCGCCGGCCCGGCAACCCGCACCGCCGTGTCGCGCCAGGGCGGGATCTGCCGATCGGGGTCCCCGGCCCAGGCATCGCCGACGCAGAGACCGGCCACGTAGCCGACCAGGCCGTCGATGCACAGGGACTTGCGGTGGTTGCGCTGAAGCAAGCCCAGCGGGGCGGTCAGGCTCACGGGGTTGAAGGCGCGGACCTCGACGCCGGCCTGTGCCAGCCGGCGCCACAGCTTGTGACTGGTGCCGATACAACCAAACCAGTCGTAGAGCAGATGGACCGCGACCCCTGCCCTGGCCCGCTCGCAGAGCGCGTCGGTGAGCTGGTTGCCGATGCGATCGTTGTTGATGATGTAGTTCTCGAAAAGGACAAAGCGCCGGGCCGCGGCGATGTCCTCCAGCCAGGCGGGGAACACCTGGGGGCCGTCGCACAGGAGGGTGACGGCGTTGCCCGGGATGCGCTCGGCATCGCCGGCGCGCTGAAGGGCCCGATCCGGAAAGCTGGGGCCGGCGGGAATGAGAGGCAGGGACGACACGTAGTGAAAATCTAACACCAAAAGCGGGCCAATGCCTGCCCTGGGCTTGCCGGGGCCGGTGTACGCACAGCGTCTGTCAGCGGAGGTCGATGATCGGCCAGTCGTAGGAACGGGCTACGGTGCGCAGCCGGAGATCGGGGTTCACCGCGGTGGGGCGCCCGACGGCGGCCAGCATGGGGTAGTCGGAATAGCTGTCGGAGTAGCCCCAGGACTTTGCCATGTCCAGGTCATGCAGGCTGGCGAAGTCGCGCATGATGGTGGCCTTGGTGGCCCCGGCGACGAAGGGCTTGCCCAATTGCCCGGTGGCGTAGCCGTTCTCGAATTCCAGGCGGTTGGCGATGATGTCCTCGATCTTGAGGAAGCGGGCCAGGGGGCGGACGGTGAAATCCAGGCCGCCAGAGACCAGCACCTGCCGACAGCCGGCGCGGCGGGACTCCTCGACCAGATCGATGGCCCCAGGGTAGATGCTGGGGCGGATGACCTCCTCGAACAGATCCTCTGCCAGGATGATCAGCCGATCCTCGGACTGGCCAGCGTAGTAATTGTAGAAAAGTTGGTTAAACAGCTTGCGGGAGAGCTTGTCGGCCACGGCGAACATCGGCACCGAAAGCAGTACCTGCATGGACTTCCACAGGGAACCATAGAGGGTGGGCTGGTTTCGCGCGTAGTAGGCGAAGGCGTGGACGATGTTGGTCTTGATGAGGGTCCCATCGACGTCGTAAAAAGCCGCCGAGTGGGGGAATTGCTTGTGCGTCATGCCGCAAGACGTATCGCACGGAGACGCCCGCGCTTTCCACTGGGAAACACCGCGCCGATGCTACTTTGTGGTCTTTTTGGGGTCCTTCACGGCTTCGCCGGGCCAGATGAAGTCGTGGCGCACGCCGACGTAGGACGGAAAGCGGGGAACGCCGCGGTTGGACAGTTCCTGGTAGCGGAAGGTCACCACCGCGCCCAGGGGCGGCGGCTGGCGGCGATCTTCGTCGGAGAGGCCGGTGCCGGCGGCGAAGCGGGTGCCATCTGGGAGTTCCAGGAGCAGGGCGCCCAGCCGGCCCTTGTGCCTTCCGGCGCCGGGGAGGTGCTCGACGATGCGGGCCTCGGCGTCGTGGAAGCTTTTCACCTTGAGCAGGGTGTGGGAGCGCCCGGCCTCGTAGCGCGAGCCGGGGCGGCGCAGCATCAGGCCCTCGCCGCCCAGGGCCTCGACGCGGCGCAGTTCTTCGCCCAGGTGCTCGGTGCCGCGGCAGACCTGGTGAGGATGGTAGCTGGCGTAGGGCAGGCGGGCCAAGGTGAGCTGGTCGCGGCAGAAGGCCAGGCGGTCCTCGAAGGGCGCCACAAGGGCCGGGGCGTCGAAGACGACGAAGGAGATCTCCTTCCACAGATCGCTCTGGTCCTGACGGCGGACGATGCTGACCGTGCGCTGGAAGCAGCGCCGGCCGCCCCACAACTCGCCGTCGAGAGGGACGTTGGGCAGGTCGCGGACAAACCATTCGGGGGCATGATAGGCGTTACCCAGGCGGGAGATGAAGCGTTGGCCGTCCCAGTAGGCCCGGACGCCGTCCAGTTTTTCGCTCATCCACCACCCGGTCAGGTCCGTGCCGCCATCCCAACTGTGGGCCAGGAGCAGGGGTGGGGCGCCCTCGACGGCTTCGGCGGCTTCGGATTCTGGTTCAGGTGCAGTGCTGGGGGTGGACGCGGCCTTTTTGGCGGCTGGGCGCTTCGCCTGAACGGGGGTTGCCCCCCCGGTGCGGGCGGCCTCTGAGGCGTCGCCGCGAAGGGAGCGCAGGTGCTTGCAGGTGCGACGCTCGATGGGCAGGGATTGGTTGCGCCACGCGGGGCAGGTGCAGGAGTAAACCCCCCCGGTGTTGGTCAGCACGTACGGCCGGACGGCCGACCCGCGCATCTCCACTGATTCGCCATCTCGAAGATCCGGCATCTGCTCCTCGTTCCCTCGGCACTTTGGCCGCACGCTAAGAGTAGCAGGCTACCCCCAGGGCTGTCGATCTTGCCTGGCTGGGGGTCAGGTTTGATCGGTTATCGCGAGATGAGAAGTGTGGGCCGCCGCGGAGGGCCTGTTTTGCGGCTGCTACCCCACCCAGGGCGGTCGGCGGGGCGAGGCGATGGCCCTTCCGCGCGCGCCGCCGGCCTGGGAGGCTCTGTCGCCCTGCCTGCTGTCACTCCTGCCTAAAGATGGTTGTCTGTCCTGTCCTTGCCCCTCGGCCCACCTCCCCCGGCCGACTTCCCCATCCGGCTGTCCCCTGCCGGAATCTCCGAGCCCGGTCCTCAATCAGCGGGCTTTGGACCTTTGGGCGGGTCCAGTGGGAGGCGTAGCGCCTGCTGAACCCACCGAAACAGCTGCTGCCACGACGGTGGATCGGTCAAACGTCTGGGCCCCGCACGCAGGCGCAGGTGGCATTTGCGGGCCCACTGAAGCACGTTGTAAGCCATCAGCCGCAACAGCCCCAGCGCCAGCAACGCGTGCCCCGTGGTCACCCAGGGGTGCTCGTCTTCGCCAAACTGCGCATCCAGGGACCAGAAGCAGTCATTTTCGATGCCCCAGTGGTTGCGCACCACCAGCAGCACCTGCGCTGGCTTAAGCCGTCCGGTACGCAGGCTGGTCAAGA
>JBBRLA010000107.1:0-16888 GCA_038231615.1 Polyangia bacterium
CCCGGCGCATCCGCCTCGCGCAGGGCGCGCAGCACCTGTCCTTCGGGCCAGCGGCTCACACCCTCGCGCTTGGTGCGGCCCTCTTCCCGCCCCATCCCCACGCCCTGACGGAACTGCCGCAAAAGCCCCACCAGAAGCGCGTGCGCGTCGTCCGCGCTGCGAGCTGCCGGACCCAGGTAAAGCCGTGCGTGGCGCAGCGAGGCCCACGGCGGCGGCCTGGCCTCGTCGGCGGCGGTGCCGAGGGCCATGCCCAGCCCCAGCAGCCAGTTGTTCAAGCGGTCGCGATCAGGGGGCGCGAAGCGCGGCTGCCAGGTAGCCTCCAAGGCGTCCAGCCCAGTGACGATCTGATCCTCCTGCAAGGACAGGGCCCCAAAGCCACGGCTTTGCCGGGCACCCACGCCGCCGAAGTGGACCAGGGCGCACAGGGCCCAGAGTAGTTCTTCGATCACCTGCGCATCCGGCGCGCCGCCGGGCAGGCCGGATCGCGCCCGCAGACGCACCCGCAGCGTGAAACGCAGGCCGTAGCGCAGTTCGTGGGTGGCCAGCGAAGGCTGCTTCCGATCCGCGGCCTTGCGATCCGCCTCCTTGAGCTGAAGCGGGAACAGAGCATAGCCCAGATCCTGGCCCAGCCGGCGATCCCACTGCGGCAGGGCCTTGAAGTCGCCTCGGGGGCCCTTCAAATGGACGCCCGCCACTTCGCACTTCCCGGAGTCGTCCACCGTCACCGATAGCACCAACCGGCTGCGCAGTGCGTCGGGTCCGCGGAGAACCCCCAGGCTCACCCCGCCGAAGAGCGCCGCCTCGCGGCGGAACAGATCGTCTTCCCCGCAGTCCATGACCGCACGCCACAGGGCACGCAGCCCGCCCCGCAGTCCCGGGATGCGCAGCGCCTCGACCTGGTCCGGGATGCGGGTCTCCACCCCTCCGCCGAAGACGGGGGTGATACATTGCAAAGGAATGCGCAGGTCCAGCACAAATTCCCCGGACGCTGACGCCGTGGGGGGCTCGGGGTTCTTCTTCAGGGCATCGGGCAGGTATCGTCGCATGGTTGCTCTTCTGCTCTCTTTGCCTGATCTGCGGAGCACGAGACGCTACCACCGATCGCGTCGGTTGTCTCGCGGAATGCGTCACTTGTCCAGAGGTTATCGGCAGCGCCAGGCCTTCTCCACTCAAAGACGCCCTCCAGTCCCATTTCCCGCGCCAAAATTTTCTAATTCTTCATCAAAGTCGCTGCTCCCCTGATTTCCGCGGTCGAGGATGCAGGACCCTCTCAAGGATCGATCGTCGCTGCCCGCAAGGGCAACGGCGTGGCCGCCGGATCGAACCCGGCCGCCGCCCGAGTCAGATAGTCGCGGGTCGCATCAGGCAAACTGGCCATGAGACCCCCGTCCTTGAACCAGCACACGGCCTTGGCCGTATCCAGGGGGTTGAGCCGGTCCCCATAGAGCGCCTGCGCCGCCCTGATTCCAGTAGTAAGGTCCAGCCCGGAGCGCAAGAGCGCTTCGATGTCGAGATAGTCCTTGGCCTCGACTCGATCATGCAGGACCTTCATCTTGATGGCCAGCAGGTCGAGTGGCGAGGCGATATGCACATTGCCCACGGCCTCAGGATCTCCTACGCGTCCGATTCGCAGATCGCCAAAAAAAGACAGCTTCAGGTCCCCCCCGCCCAGTGGGCAGACGAGATGAAGGGTACCCGGTACTTGCTTGAGGACCACTCCGGTGTCGAGGACGGGCAGCGCGCCACGCAAAATACCTTCGTCCAGGGGGCTGCTGCTGAAAAAGTCAAAATCGACGGACAGGCGATGTCCCAGCCGCAGGGCGATTGCCGTGCCTCCATAGAGCACCCACTGCCTCGGAATGCCGGCAAGATGCCGGTCCCAGAAGATCCGCTGCGGCGCTGGCAGCACGGCAAGGCAGGGGATCATGGACGATCGCCATCGGCCTCGCCAAAGCTGCGCTTTGGCATGGGTCGCATCGGGAGGCGAAAGTAGATGTGCCAGAAACCCCACGATCGCTCGTCCATGGCCTCCGGCCCGGCCGAAAGCAGCGCTTGCCGGAACGCCTCCTCTCCGAAGCAGGAGCGCGCGGCCACGTAGTCGCGGGCCGTCCCGAGGTGCATGATCTGGCACAGCAGGTGGGGCACGTCTTGCAAGGTAACCCCAAAATCCTGCCACCACACGTATCGCCTGGCCAGGGCTTCGGGGGAGAGGGCTTGCGGTTCGTCGGTCGCCATGGTCGAGCTCAAACAAATGTAATCCCGTCGGAGAAAAAAGGCATGCACTTTGCGGGAAGATCGAGCTGGCACGGGGTCGTGGACCCCCGGGTCCCTCCACCGGAGAAGGACGAGTCCCTTCTGGATGGCTCTGCCAGGGCCTTCCTGACAAAGGGCAGTGCCTTGCTGTTGACCCGGGCGAACATGGATTGGTTTTGGACGTACATCCCCTGGTTATCAGCGCCCAGGGCTGGATTTCAAGGCCATACCCCCATGGTTGGTGGTGTCCCCCTCCATAAGAGGTGGTGTCCCCCTCCACCAGAGGTGGTGTCCTACTCCATGGTTGGTGGAGTCCCCCTCCATAAGAGGTGGTGTCCCCCTCCACCGGCCATGGGGTCAAGGCGGCCAAACCAGGCCAGAGCGCACTACCTGGCTCCGATGCAGCCCTGATCCGAAGGTCCTCGGGGCGGCAGGCGGTTGGCGACCGACCCGTTTACACGATCCGCGCGCTTTTCTTCCAAAATGTCCGACCCTTGCGCCAAGTGGGAAGCATGGAGTACCTTGCTCGGGCGTCTGTATGATGAGCCTGAGCGGAGTGCATGGCCTGCAAGTCGGTCGGTATCGCCTGCTGCGGTCCATCGGCAGCGGCAGCCTGGGGGTGGTCTATGAGGGCCAGGACGAGGACGGAGGGCGGGTCGCGGTAAAAATCTTGCGCCCGGAGATGGCGCAAGATCCGCTACAGCGTGCGCGGCTGCGGCAGGAAGGCGAGGCGCTGCGGCGCCTTTCGCACCCGGGCATCGCGCGCTTTCTGGGGGTCGAAGCGCTGCCGGACGGCGGTGTCGCGCTGGTGATGGAGTACCTGGACGGGGTGTCGCTGCGCCACAGGATGCAGGAACGGCCGCTGTCGGTGCCGTTTTCGCTGCGGGTGGCCGGGGAGGTGGCGGCGGCGCTCCTGTGCGCTCACGAGAACCACGTCGTGCATCGTGACATCAAGCCCGAAAACCTGATGCTGGTGCCTGGGGTGGACGGGCGGGAGCAGGTCCGCGTGCTGGACTTCGGCGTGGCCAAGGTCGCGGGGTATGCCCGGACGGCGACGGGCCCGCACACCCGGCCGGAGACCGGCTCGGGGGCGACGCTGGGGACGCTGCGCTACATGGCGCCGGAGCAGATCCTCTCGCCGCGCGCGGCAGATGCGAAGTCGGACGTGTTTTCGTTGGGCGCGGTGCTTTACGAGATGCTGGCCGGGGTGCCGGCATTCGGCGCGGAGGTGCCCGAACTGTCCCTGTCCGCCGCGCCGCCCCCCGCACCCGCCGAACGCAACGAGGCGGTGCCGGGCTGGATCTCTCGGCTGGTGATGGCGATGCTCTCGCGGGACCCGCGGCAACGGCCGGAGATGGCGCGGGTCGCGGAGCAATTGGCGACGCTGCCCGAGGGGATCTGCCCCTTCCCCGGCCTGGAGCCCTTCGCGGAGGACGACGCGGCCTTCTTTCACGGTCGCGAGCGGGAGGTGGCGGAGGCGCTGGCGCTGCTCGGGCCGGTCCAGGGTGGCTACCGGCGCTGGTTGCAGATCGAGGGGGCCAGCGGAAGCGGCAAGTCGTCGCTTTTGCGGGCCGGGCTTTTGCCGGCGTTGCGACGCGGCATTGCTGGCAGACGGGTGGTCGCGGCGCTGGTATTCCGGCCGGGGCGCGAGCCGCTGCTCAACCTTTCGCAGGCGCTGGTCATCGCCTGGCCGCGACTCGGGGCGATCGAGGGGGTGCTCTTGCGGCTGGCCGCGCCAGAGGGCCTCCTGCACCTGCTTCGGGAGGTCGCGGGCCCGGAAGAAGCGGTGGTGCTGGCGGTGGATCCTTTCGAGGAGGCATTCACCCTTTCAGCGGAGGGCCATGAGGGCGCGGCGCAGCTCGACCGCCTGCTCGGCGCGGCCCTGGGGGACGCGGACGGGCCTCTGCATCTGCTGACGGCGCTGCGCAGCGACTTTCTGGGACGGCTGGCCCTCATGCCTGCGCTGGAGCAGCGGCTGAACGCTTTCGCGGCGCGCTTTCATCTGTCGCCGATGGACCGGGCGGGCCTGCGGGAGGCGCTCCTGTCCCCCTGCGCCCGCGCCGGGCTGCGCTGCGAGCCGGGCCTGGTCGAGCGCGTGGTCGCGGACACGACGGGGCTTTTGGGATGTCTGCCTCTCCTGGGCCACGCTCTTCTGGCGATCTATGATGCCCGTCACGGCGACTTGCTGACCCTCTGTGCCTACGAGCGCCTCGGCGGTGTCGCCGGGGCCCTGGCGAACGCGACGGAGGCGCTGCTGGCGGGCTTGGGCGCAGAGGGGCGCAAGCGGGCGCGGCGCCTTTTGCTTTCGCTGGTGCACATCGACAGAGGGGCGGAGGACACGCGGCGCCCGCGCGATCGGGGCGAGGTGCTGGCCGCGGCGGGCGGGGATGCGGAGGCGGATCGGGTACTGGATCGGCTTTCCGGCGGGCGCGGCCCCGGGACGCCTGCTCGCGCGCCTGCGCAGGTGCGGCTGGTGGTACTGAACGGCGATCGGGTGGAACTGATCCACGAGGCGCTTTTGCGGCACATGCCGGCGTTGCGCGCGTGGGTCGAGGAAGACCGGCACCTGCTCTTGCGGCGCGACGACCTGGAGCAGGCGGCCACGGCATGGCAGGCGATGGGCCGTCCCACCGAGGAATTGCCGGAGGCAGCCGGGCTGCGCTACTATGATGATGCGGCGGCGCTGGCCAGCGTGGCGGGGCGGACGTATCTGGCGGCGGGGCGGGCGGAAGAGCGACGGCGAAGCCGGTGGCGACGCGGGTCGATGACCCTGCTGGCGGCGGCGGCGCTGGGGTTCTTGGGACTTTCGGGGTACGCACTGCAAGAAAAACACCGGGCGGAGGGGCGAGAGGTCACCGCGCTGGAACACATCGAGGCGATACAGCGAATCGTCGATGAGGAGCTGGCGCACCTTTCGGGGACGGACTTTGCCCGCTTTAAATTATTCGAGTCTGCCGATACCGCGTTACGGAAGCTCGCGGAAGCAGGCACCGATGGCTGGCCACTGGCGAAGGCCCGGTTCTCGTACGATGTGCGGCGGGGCGACTTCGCCGGGAACTACCGCCTACCTCCCGAAGCAGCGGGATACTACGAAGCAGCTCTGAAGCAGGCCGATGTGGTCGCCCGGGAGGCCCCCAATCGCCCCCTGGGCCGGAGGCTCGGCGCGGAGGGGCACATCGAATTCGGCGACTACCTGCTGGAGGAGAATCACCTTGGGGATGCAAGGGCCCACTTCCAGAGCGCGGAAGGGTTGCTGGCGGCCGAACGAGACCACGACGGCCTGCTCCTCCGGGCCAGGGCTGCGCGGCGCCTCGCCGTACTCGAAGCGAAGGAGGCGCGCTACAAGGAGGCGTGGGAACAGATCCGCCGGGCGGAGGGACTCATCGCCGAGGCAGGCGGGGACGAGAGCAGCGGCTTCCTGGACTACGACAAGGGCTGTATCGCGCTGGCTACCGGAGATCTGCCTGCGGCGAAGACTGCCTTCGCTACCGCCATCTACGTCGAGCGGCCCATGCTTCTTTCAAACCGGGGTTACCTGAACTACCCCTGGCACCTGGGACGGATATTGACTCAGGATGCCATTGTCCTGGCCCGGCTGAAGGAGGATCTAGAAGCCCGGCGGCAGGTTGACGAAGCGATCAATCTGCTTACCCGCATTGTGACCGACAACCCGGGCCATCGACAGTATCAGCGCGCCCTCAAGGAGGCGCAAGAGGCCGCGGTGGAGGTGGACCGCCTGGCACAAGTTCGCGAAACCCGCGATGACGAGACACACTAGCTGGTCGAGCCACGTCATCGATGACTCGGTGCGTCTGACTTGTCGCGTCATCATAGTTGTCGCTCATGCCATCCGCGTAATGATTTCATTACGCGGCGTAATGATTTCATTACGCGGCGTAATGATTTCATTACGCGGCGTAATGATTTCATTGCTCGGCGTAATGATTTCATTGCTCGGCGTAATGATTTCATTACGCGGCGTAATGATTTCATTCGATTCACCAGTGGGCCCGATATGAGGTTCTACACTGGCACCAGCCCCGGGTGCTGCTCGAATAGGCGATGGAATACCTGCGATACCCCCTCCGCGGCGGTCTGCCGCAATGCCGCCAGTAGATCGTGGCAGAACGTCGCATCCGGGCAGCGATACAGACGCCCTGCCGCGTAGATGACCACCTCCGGATCGCGGGCGCGGCACAGCCGGTCCAGGTGCACGAAGCGGACCTGATGGCGCCCCTTTCGCTCGATGGTGGTGACCAGCCCGGGGAACTCCAGGACGACCCGATCTTCCAGCCGCAGGTGCGACACGGGCAGATTTTTTGGGGCCGCGTGGGCCCGCGCGCGCTGGAAGTGCCAGATGAGGTGGCGCCGCAAGCGGCGCTCCTTGACGCGCAGGAGGGGCCCCCCTTCGGGCCGCCCGTCAAAGAGCGAGAGTCCCACGAGGAGGTTGTCCAGGATGCCGCCGAGCGCCCTCATCTCGCCCTGGGGCGGCGCTCCCTTTTGCCCGTGCCAGCGCAGGCAGATCTCGACGGCGGCCACGTCGGCATCATAGTCGACGGCCTCCAGGGCGAACCCCGCGCGCCCCACGTTCCGGCTGTTGTAGCCCATGCCCTGGCCGATGTGGTGTCCCTCGTGTAAGAGGAAGAGGCGCACCACTTCCTCCCAGCGCTTCGGGCCGATGGCGCCAAGAAGCCGCGACCACCTCAGAAGCAGGCGTTCACCCAGACGGATACGACCATCATAATAGTCGAAGTCAAAGCCCTCGTCATCTCCCGTCGAGGCGGCCAGGTGCTCGGGAAAGAGCCGTCCACCGACCCGCGCAGCCAGCGCCGGGTCGTGCAAAAGCCAGCGTCGAAGTTGCCCATGGAGCCTGGCGATGTGCCGGGTGATCTTGTCGATGGTGGCCGGGTCGGCCCCTTGCGCGCGACACGGGGGCGGCGCGGGCCCTGGGCAAGGGTGAGTGGATGGCACGAGATCCCTCCTTCGTGATCAAATTCCTGGGAAGGCCGGGTTTTGTTACAGCGATAAAGAGCACCCGAGGGTCAAGATGCCGTTTCGGGCGCCAATCCTCGCTCAGAAAAAAATGATTTCAGTGCGAAGAAAAACGACCGACAAGGCGTCTTTGGTAATGAAGAGCGAAAATTTCCTTTGTGTAACATCCCGGCCTGTTCGCAGGAATGACAGGAACAAGCTCAGATGCGGCCCATGCCAGGAACCGTGAATGCGATCGCCACCGCTTTCTTCCGCACAAACAAGCTCACCGGCACTCCCATCGCCTCCGCCGGCCTCGCGGTTGCGCGACCACCTGGCGCAAGCCGCGGAGCGCCTGGTGCCGATCATTCGCACTCGCCTGCTAAGCGCCGGGCTGGCCAAAGACGCGGAACTGACCGAACAGGCCCGCGATGTCTTCCAGGAGACCGTCCTGGAGGCGCTGCGCTCGGAGGCTGTCTACGACCCGGCCCGTGGCGATCTGGACCTCTGGGTATTTGCCATCGCCATGAACGTGGTGCGCCGCCGCGTCGAGCGATTCGGAGTGGCGCGACGCCGCATGGCCCCAGAACCGGGGATTGACCCCGAGGCTGTCGAGGCGCTTCACGAGCGGTTGATCTCGATCCGCGGGCCCAATGAAACGAGCCGCGAAAGGATCAGCGAAACCAGCAGCCCGGAGCAAGTGCTATCTCACCGGCAAGAAGTGAATGAGATCCTGTCTCACCTGTCCGAACGGCATCAAGAGGTACTTCGTCTGTATTACCTGGAGCACGACCAGGACAACGAAGCAGTGGCCGACGCCATGAAGATCTCGCCGGGGAATGCGCGCGTGCTGCGCCACCGTGCCCTTGAGGCGACCGGCAAGAGGAGTTCGCGATGAGCAAGAGGGAAGAGCAACGTCGCGACAAGACCCTTCTCCGCTACTACCTGGCGGCCGGCACGGGCGACATGGACACTGTGTGCGGCATTCTTTTGGAAGCCGACCCGATCCTGCGGCGGCAGATCTTCGAAATGGAGGAGGTCCTGGCGGAAGGGCAGCGGAGCGAAGCCATGCTGGCCTGGGACCGGGCGCTGGTGAGGGACCTGCTTCATCATCACCTGTCCACCGAGCCGGATGCGCCCCCGCCGCCGCTTTCGCTGGGCCAGGTCATCTCGCGGATGCAGGCCGATGCCCAGGTGGCCGACGCCGACAGGGACGCGGTACAGTCACTTTTGTCGAACCCGTCCCCGCTCCCCGCCAGGCTCAGTGGGCGGGCAGTGCGAGACTTTTTCGTTCAGCAAGGCGCCCGCACCAGCGAACGCTTCCAGCGCCTCTTTCGTGATACCGCGATCGTCTTGGGGCTGGCCGCCAGCCAGGAGCAGGCCGCCTATGCCCGTCGTCAGGCACAGCAGGCCCCGCGGGACGACGCGAAAGACCAGGGCGACCCGCACAAGGACGGACCCCACGACCGGAAAGGCAAGGATCTTCCATGAGCCAGCTTTCCGCCGCGGATCGGGCCGCCATCGACGACGCCATCGCCCTGGCCTACCGGGAAGCCGAGTTGCCGGATCCGGCACAGGACGGACGCGCCACAGTGACTCCGCTGGACACGCTTCTTCGCGCCTTCCCGCTGTGCTCCGCCGAGGTCTCCGGTCTGTCGTGCCGCAGCGCGGCGCTGCATCTGCGGCGCCTGGCCCCCGCCTCGGCCGGATCGTCTCCGGTTCCACTCGACGACAACGAGCCCCTGGCGGGCTTCCTCTTCGGCGCGCGGGTGCAGGGCGAGGCCTGGGGCCTGGTGCTGGTCGAGCGGGGCCACATCATCGAGCGCCGCCGCTTCTCCGCGGCTCACGAACTGGGCCACTTCCTGCTCCACTTTCGCCCCCAGGTGGCACGCATGTCCGAAGATCAGCACCCGACCTTCGTGGAAGGGATGGAGTATCGCGCGTCTGGGGGACCTGGCGACGAGCCGGTCGGGGGCGCGCTGCCCGAGGCGCGGCTGTTGATCACCGATGCCGCGCCGGACGGGGGGGACGTCCGCGAAAAGCTGGAGCGGGAGGCCAACGCCTTTGCCGCGGCCCTACTGATGCCCGCCGCCCTGTGCCGGCGCCTGGTCGAGCGCCATGGCGGAAGTCTGGCTTCGGCCAAGCGACTGGCCAGTGAGCTTCTGGTCAGCCCGGCGGCGATGCGCATCCGGCTTCTCGACCTAAACCTCTTGGCCGTGCCCGCGCCGGAGCTTTTGCAATGAGCCTGCGCTTCTTCTCGGATCATGGCGCGTTGCGCGCCGAAAAAGGACCGCCGATCCCGGATCTCTTCTTTTCCGTCCCCAGCGAGGACGACGAGGGCGAGGAACTGCGCATCGATCTGAGTATCGAAAGGGCGCCCGCCGACTGGCAACCCGTAAGTCCCGACCCCGGGTCCGGCTTCACCCCGGCTGCCTGGCCCCACCGGCCGCGCCGCTTCGTCGATGGCAAGGACGTGGGCGAGGTGGTGGCCTGGCTGCGCGCCGGGGGGGGCTATCTGGTCCCGGTGCGCCTGTCGCAGCTGGGCGCCGTGGTCCTGCACGAGGTGGACGGCGAACTGCGCCGCGAGCGCGAGTCGGTGGCACGGGCAGTGACCCTTTTGGGGGACGTCTTCCCGTGGCCCGAGATCGAAGGCCTGGCGATCGCCTTGCAAGAGCACGGCCTGCATCTTTTGCTGGCGCGGCTGCCAGAGGTAAAGGACGAGGCCGAACTCTTCGACGTGGAACGCATGCGAGCCGCGGTGCAGCGTCGCTCCGGCAACGAGATGGCGGCGCTGGAGGAGCACCTGGCGGCACTAAAGCCCGAGGTCCCCACGCTGGTGGATGGGCGGCTGGAGCCTCGATCCGGGGGCCGCGGGCCGCGCACGCCGGCCATCGGGGTCATAAAGACCCAGCGGCAGCGCTACCTGCACTCCCAGGGATTGCGGACGCTGCATGAACTTTTGCCCGGGCAGCGCACGCCGCTTTTCGCCCTGCAGATCGAGGAACGCCTGGCGGTGATGTCATTCTATCTGCGGCTGTGGGGCAGGAGCCCCGGCTACGGGGTGGTCCGCGTGGAAGTGCCCCGTGGCTATTATGAGCGGATGGCGGCGCTGGATGCGGCCTATGCCGATCGCCTGGCGGTCACGCTGCACGCCCACCGCACCCGCCGCGGCGACTACGGTCGCGCCCCGGTGACGCTGGACCCGGTGCTGCGTGCGGAGGAGAGCCTGGGCGCTCTGCTCTCGCCGATGCAGCAGATCCAGAGCCAGTTCTATCGCTTGACCAGGATGTAGGCCACCAAGGAGGGTCTCGATGGCGGAGGAGCGCGAAAAAGACGAGGCGGAAAAGAAAGCGCCAGAGGAAGGGACGCAGGTCATCGGCAAGGTGGCCTCTCCGCCTCAAAAAGAGGCCACCTCGGAGCAGTTCCACTTCTGGATCCCGCCGGATCAGGTGGTGGAGAAGACGCAGATCGTCCGCGTGGACAGCTCGGTGGGCGGACGATCGGTGCGCTTCTACGGCATCGTCGACGAGGTCTATCGGCAAAGCCGCAAACGGCACATGAGCGAGGAGTATGACACCTTCGACGGCGACGTGGACTATCAGCCGCCGCTGCGCTCGGGCGGCGTCAGCTACGCGATGGCCACCATCCTGCGGGCGGATCCGCCGGTGCTGGCGCCGCCGATGGAAGAAAGCCCGGTGGTCCTGGGCGCCCGCGCCGAGGCGATGCGGGCCTTCGGCGCCGACGAGGTGGAGCATCCGCTGGTGCTGGGGATGGTCAAGAACGGCGGGGACGCGGTCGCCGGGCCGGGCATCATCGATCTGGACTACCTTTTGGGGCAGAACGGCGGCCACATGAACGTCAACGGCGTCGCCGGCCGGGGCACCAAGTCGAGCTTCCTTCTGTTCACTCTTTACATGCTGCTCGCCGAGGCACGTCGTCAGGCCGTCTTGCGTCCCTCGGACCCGGAACGCCTGCGCGTGGTCCCCATCGTGTTCAACGTGAAGGGCTACGACCTGTTCCACATCGACAGCTGGAGCAAAAAGTGGGACCCAAAAAAGCACCTGTCCACCTGGCACGCCCTGGGGACGGACGATCCGCGGCCTTTCGCCAACGCCACCTTTTACGCCCCGCAGCAGCCGCGCTCGACGATCCCTGTGGCGACCGGCCGCGTCGGGGCGGTGGTGCCCTATAGCTACAGCCTTTCCGACGTCATCGAACGGGGCCTCTTCACCTATCTGTTCGCCGAGGAGGACGTGCAGGACGCGACCTTCGGCACACTGGTGCTGCACCTGGAAGACTACCTGGCCGATGAACTGCCACGGGCAGAAGGGGGACTGCGCCGCAGCCTGCGCCAGGGAGAAGGACGGCCCCGGACCTTCCAGGATCTGTCCGAGTGGGTCAAGCAGCAGACGGAACTGAAAGAGAAGGATGGCGAGCGCCGCCTGTCGGGCCACGCCCCAGGAACGTGGGCCAAGCTGCGGCGCCGCGTGCTGCGCATGGTGCTGGAGGGGGGCGGCGTGCTGCGCGCCACCGACCTTCGCGGCCGTCCGCTGGACCTGGCCGCCCGCGACACCCGGGAGCCGCAGGTGGTGGACCTGAACGGCCTGGCCGGCATGCCGGCGTTGCAGCGATTTGTCATCGCCGCAACGCTGCGGCAGCTCATCGACGAGCGCACCGGCAGCCGCGCGGTGGACGGCTTGCGCTATCTCATCTGCATCGACGAACTGAACCGCTTCGCTCCCCACGGTGCCCGCGATCCCATCACCCAGCTCTTCGAACTGGTGGCGGCGGAGATGAGGTCTCAGGGGATCATCATCCTGGGGGCCCAGCAGCAGGCTTCCCTGGTGTCGACGAAAGTCATCGAGAATGCCGGCATCAAGATCCTCGGGCGCACGGGGAGCCTGGAACTGGCCCACCCGGTGTGGCGGGCACTCTCGTCGAGTTCCAGGAGCAAGGCGGCGGGGCTGCCGGTGGAGGAGAAGCTGATCCTGCAGGACAGCTTCCGCGCGCCGATGCATGTGCGGGTCCCCTTTCCGCCGTGGGCCATGCGCCGGGAGGATGCGCGCCGCGATCCGGAGCCCGGCGAGGCGGACGAACTGCCAACGTACTGACAGGTCCTTTTCGGCGTTTTGGGCAAGGGGTCAATAAAACCCGCGGACCCGGGGGACCGGTGTGTCGTGGAATAGGAGCATGAACATGCGCATCTTGCATACTTCGGATTGGCATTTGAACGACAAGCTGGGCCGGCATGAGCGCCAGCCCGACCTGCGGGCGCGGATGGAGGAGATCGCCGCCCTGCTGAAGGCAGAGGCGGTGGACGTCATGCTCATCGCCGGAGACTTCTTCAGCGACCGGCACGCGCGCCTGCCGGAACTGCGGGCCGCGCTGCGCGATTTTCAGGAGGCCTTCCGCCCCTTCCTGCACGCGGGCGGCACTGCCGTCGCCATCTCCGGCAACCACGACAGCGAGGACCTGTTCGAACTCTTGCGCACCACCCAGGACCTGACCGCCAGCGTGCCCAAAGGCGATGGAGCGGTGCCGCCGGGGCGGCTTTATCTGGTCGCTCAGCCAATGGTCCTGCTCATGGCGGGGCGGGATGGACAGAAGGTGCAGGTGGCGCTTTTGCCCTATCCGACGCCGTCCGTCCACTTCAAGCGCGACGAGGTCTTCCACAGCGCGGAGGAGCGCAACCAGCTTCTGCGCAGCAGGGCGGTGATCTCGTTGCAGCAACAGGTCACAAAATGTAGCAGCCGGCCGCTGCCCAGCGTGCTGGTCGCCCATCTGCATGTGCGCAACAGCGAGTTGTCGCACAGCCTGTATCGGCTGGAAGAGCGCGACGACGTGGTGCTGGACTCGGGGCTGATCTCGCCGGCCTTCGCCTATACCGCGCTGGGACACATCCACCGGGCGCAGGAGATCGACCGATCGGCGTACATCCGCTACTCCGGCAGCATCGAGCGCATGGACGTAGCCGAGCGGGATGATGCCAAGGGGGTGGTGGTGGTGGAGATCGGCGCGCAGGGCGCCGGCCCCCCGCGGGTCCTGCCGCTGGACGCCACGGCGATCTTCGATGAAGAGATCCATGGACCGGAGGATCTGCCCCGGTTGGAGGAGACCTACACCGCGGCGCAACGGGAGCGGGGCTACCTGCGCTACCGCCTGCGCTGCCGCGCACAGGACGAACAATCTCTGGATCGAGCCGTGCGGCGCCTCTTCCCCCGGTGGTACAGCGCCGCGGTCGAGATCATCGATGGCGGGCCCATCGCGGCGGCCAGGGTGTCCAGCGCGCAGATGCGCGACATCCGCGGCACCACCCGGGCCTTCGTCGAAGAATCCCTGCGCGACCATCCCGATCGGGAAGCAGCGCTTGGGCGGCTCGAATCTCTTTTGCTGGTCCCGGAGGTGCGCTCATGATCCCGACGTGCATTCGCCTGAGCGGATTTATGAGCTATCGCGATCCCCAGGAGCTATGCTTCGACAGCGATGGCTTGTGGGTGCTGGAGGGCAACAACGGCGTGGGCAAGTCCACGATCTTCGATGCCATCACCTTCGTCCTCTTCGGGCAGCACCGCCTGGGCAAGCAGAACCACGGCGATCTGATCAACCACGCCTGCGACAGCCTGGAGGTTGATCTGACGCTGCAACTGGAGAATGGGACGTACAAACTGTCTCGCTGCGTGCCCCGCAAGGGACGCGCCACGTGGGCCATCTCGCGCAGGCAGGCGAACGGGACGTTCTTGCCCGAGACCGGCACGGAACAGAAGGCCGGATATGACGCCTGGGTGGCGGACCAGTTGGGGCTCGACTACGATGCCTTCACCACATCGGTGTTGCTGCTACAGGGAGAGAGCGAAAAGTTGATCAAGGCGGACCCCAGGGACCGCCGCAAGCTGTTGGCGAAGCTCATCGACCTCTCGCGCTACGAGGAGCTACATGCTCGGGCCAAGGAGAAGGAAGATGACCATCGCCGGGAGGTGGAGCACCTGGGACGGCAGCTTCAGTCCCTGCGCGATCTGGGGGCGGAAGATGTGGTGCTGGCGGCGACGGCACTGACGGCTGCGACGGAGGATCGAGAGCGGCTGAATGGCGTGGTGGAGGAGTTGAGCGGGTTGCTGAAGCCGGCGGAAGAGCGGGAGCGGCTTCTTGTGGAGGAGGTGCAGTGGACGGGGCTGCGGGTGAAGCAGCAGGAGATCCTCTCGCGGGCCGCGGAGATCCGCGCGGGGATGGGCGAACTTGTGGTGCTGGAGCCAGTCCTTCGTCCGCTGCGCGAGGCGGCGGCGGTGCTGGCGGGGCTGGTGCAAGCGGAGAGCGATGCCGCCGATCGGGAACAAAAGGTCACCGCGCTTCGAGTGCTGGAAGAGGCCGCGGAACAGGCGGAGCAGGCGGCGCGGCTGCGGGAGGAGGAGGTGCAGCAACGGGAGGAAAAGTCGCGACATAAGGAAGAGGACTTGCGGGCGGAGCGGGAGACGCTGCATCCGCTGCTGGAGCGGTGGAAGCTGGCCGAGGCGCTGCGGGAGGAACTTTCCGGCAGGGCGGCGCAAATAGCGGCACTGCCGGCGCCGGCAGAAGAGGCGACGCAACACGCGTTGGGGGCGGCGCGGGAGGCCCTTCACGCACGGCAAGGGGAGAAGGCGCGGGCCGGGGCCGAACAGGAACTTTTGTTGGAGCGTCTGCGTCGCTTCGACGAGCTGACCGGGCAGATGAGCGGCGAGTCGGTGCCCTGCGGCCTGTGCGGGCAGGCAGTGACGGCGGCCCACGCTCAGGAGGAACGCGAGCGCCTGGGGATCGAGCAGGAGCGGCAGGGAACGGTGCTTTTGGCGGCGGCGGCCTGCCAGAACGACGCGGCGGGGGCGGTGAAGCGGGCGGAGCAGGTATACGCGGAGGCGTCGAACGAAGGACAACGGCGCCGGGCCCTTCTGGAGATACAGACCGATGGGAACCGTAGCCTCTCGCGGATCTTGGAGGGCCTGACGGAGGAGTCGGCGCAGGCGGCGGCGCGGCGGCTGGCGGAGCTTCAGCCGGCGCTGGGGGGTTTGCAGGAGGAGCGGGCGGCGCAGCAGAAGGCGTTGCGTGCGACGCGCGGCGAAAAGACCGGGGCGGCGACCCGACTGCGCCAGGCGCAGACCGAGCGCAAGCGGCTGGAACAGGATCTTGATCAGGTGCGCGGGCAAAGACAGCAGGCGCTGGGACAGCTCGTGGCGTTGCGCGGCCTGCTTCCGCAGCATCTGTGCGAGGCGCGACCCGAGCAAGTGGCGGAGACTGCGGCGCGGGTCCTTTTGCTGGCGCCGTATCGCGAGCAGGCGCAGCGCTTGCAGGAAGCGGAGACCGACGAGGCCGGACGGCGGCTTCAGGAGATCCTGCGGCAGCTCGACGGGATCCCCGTGGCGGCGCGACGGCCGGCGGAGGAACTGAAGAGGGCGCTTGGCGAGCAGCGGGAGGCGAAGCAGGCGGCGGAAAAGCTGCGTGACCAGCGGGCGACGGAGCTTTCTGGGGTGCGGTTGGAATGTCAGCAGCGAGTGGAGCTTTCTGCTGGGCATGAGGTGGCACTGAAAGAGCGGCGGTTGTATGGTCTGTTGGCCGACCGTCTGGGGCCGGAAGAACTGCAGCGGCGGCTGGTCCGGGATGCCGAACAGGCCATCGTGCAACTCGCCAACCAGGAACTCCGGGGGCTGACGCAGGGCCGCATCTGCGTGGCGCTACGCCCAGGCAAAGAAAACAAGGAGAGCAAGGACAGCGATGACGGGGCGCAGAAGGCGCTGGACCTTTTGGTGTACAATCAGGAGACCGGCGAGCAGCCCACTGCGCTCTTGCTGGCCAGCGGGAGCCAGAAATTCCGCATCGCCATCAGCCTGGCGCTGGCCATCGGGCGCTACCTGGCGCGCGAGACGCGGCGGGTGGAATCGGTGATCATCGACGAGGGTTTTGGCTGCCTGGACCGTGCCTCCAGGGAGGATGCGGTGACCGTCCTGAAGGAGCTGAGCGGCCATCTATCGCGGGTGATCCTGGTCTCCCACCAGGAGGAGTTCTACGGCCGCTTTCACAACGGCTACCGCATCGATCTGGTGGATCGCACCTCGGTCCCGACGCGGGTCGAAAGGTAAAATCACACCCGGCCCACCATGTCTTCCTCTAAGCGACCCTGAGGGGGAAGCAGGTTCCAGCGCCACTGGATCATCTTAAGCACGAAGGTGTGATCGAAGATCTGGTGTTCCACGTAGCCCCGCCGAGCGAAGGGCGAGACGAGGAGCGCCGGCACGCGGAGCCCGAATGTCCGCTGAAGCAACTGAGCCCATAACAAACGGCGAGGACGCTGCGCCTCAAACTCAGGCTTGCGCAACAGCAGCTTCCTGTTCGTTCACCCCTCGCTCCATCAGCCCTCTCTGGCGCAAGACGAGCCGCCTGCCGCAACACACGGGCTTGCTCCATCGCCGGGCCAGCAACGTCTGCAAGCGAGAGTTTTTGGGGTAACCCTCGATATACTGCTTCAAGCTCCGTCTCGGTGACGGGGAAGGGTCCGCTACACCGTCGCTGACGGCAATGGAGGAGCCATGCAGGCTTCAATGAGGCCCCGTCTCGGTGACGGGGAAGGGGAGCGTCGTCGTCGAGGCAAACCGCAGGCACTGGAAGCAGTGGACCGAAGAGCACGCAAGACAGGTGCTCGACC
>JBBRLA010000108.1:0-16884 GCA_038231615.1 Polyangia bacterium
GCAACCCGCCCCCGGTCGCCCCCAGGGCGATCGCCAGGTTGCGCCGCCACCGGGGCAGGGGCGCCCGGCCCTCTGCCCGCTCGATGGGTGGCGGCTGCGGGTCGGCCGCGATTCTCTCCCTGGACAGAGGCACCGGCGGGCTTTGGGTGGGGTTCTTGCGCTGCTCCAGGAGCGCGCCCGCCGTCTCGGCGACCCGGATCGCAAGTTGCTCCGGGGTGCATTCGACGCAGGTGGTGGTCTTCTCCCAGCCCTGCGGCCCCGAGGCATCGAAGAGGCGCAGGTCCACGCTGACCACCTGCGGCCCATCGTCCCTTCGGGTGCCGCCGAGGAGGAGCGTGGCGGCGTAGCGCCGAGCCAGCCGCGGCAGGCACTCGCCGGTCTCGCAGCGCCGTTCTCCGTCAGACAGGGCCGGCGGGGGAAGGACCTGCTCCCCGATCTCTTCCAGGCGGCGCACCACCGCCTGGGTGAGCGCGCCATCCTGTGGCCCCGACTCGCCCTGCATGACCCCCTGGACCAGGATGACCTCTGCCCCCTGTCTGCCCTTGACCCCCTTTGCATCCGCATGTGCCCCGGACGACAGGACCAGCAAGGACATCACGAATCCACTTCCTGCACCTGCCGACGCATGCCGCATCAGAAGCCTCCAGACCCTACTTATCTACAAAGGGATTTTCTCCATGCTGCCAGATCCGACGTTTTGACCCTCTACCATCCTTCTATAGACAAGGACGCCATGTCAACGTCAGTCCCTCACCGTATTCGTACTTTTTTCTTTGACGAACAAATACTTACGTCTGACTACCCGCACCGATGATACTTCCCGAGGATGGATAGGTCCGACCATTGCCACTATGTACGGATGAGCAGGTTGTGACGCATTGCGACAGCCCGCGAACTGTGGCCCCCATTAAGGTAGGACGGGAAGCCTGCTCACGGCAGATCGATCGAACCCAAGGGAAAGTTATTTTGTGGCGGCTCCTAAGGAAGAAGCACATGGCCGGAGCAGATTTTGGCGCACCCCCGCAGCGACCGAGGGAGCGTACTACTGTACGTGACCGAGGAAGCGAGGAGGTACGCCAAAAGCTGCCCGGCCAGGTGCTTCTGTTATGCGGTGCTTGGCGGAGGCAGTTCTGGGGACGTATAGGTCGCGGCGCGAGACAGAAAGCTGCCATGGACCCGCCGGTTTTTCTCCTCCAGCCACGCCTCGCAGCGCCGGAACGTCTCGGCCCATTCGTGGGGGACGTGGCACGCCGCCGCCACCTCGCGACGCCGTGGATGATCGAAGCGCTCGCGCAGCCACTCGACAGGGCCGGCGGTCAGGGGCCGCATCGCGGTCTTCGCCTCGACAAGCAGGCGCCGCCCGAGGGAGATCTCCGAGGACGCCTGGTAGAAGCTGCGGATGCGCTCCACCTGGCTGTGGACCTGCTGCTGATAGGCCACCGTGTTGCTGCGGGGGTTGAGCACCCGGACGTAGCCGTAGCCGGTGTACAGGGCCAGTTCCAGGGGGGCCGAGGTCAACCGCAGGCTGAACTCGTGGTCCACGGGGATGATGCCGGTGTGAAAGAGCCCGGTGAGGGGCAGGCAGGCGCGGCGCAGGACCAGGCCCAGGCACGAGAGCAGGATCGGCTTCCTGGTGCTCATCCACTGCTCGAAGCGCGGGCTGACGTCTCCGCACAGGAAGGGATCCGGCAGGCGCCAGTCGGTGTCCGCCCCATCGGTGAAGACCCCGGCGATGGCGGGCTGCTCCACAAGGAAGCGCTGGCACTCCCGCACTGTCGGCCAGTGGAAGACATCATCATCGGTGATGAACTTGATGAGGTCGCCCCGGGCGCGGAGCAGCGCCTTGTTCAGGGCATGGGACTCGCCCTTATCCGGCTCCGAGAGGAACTGGTGGATGCGTCCGGCCCGGTGCAGATCGGCTAGGTACTCGGCGCTCCCGTCCCTGCTGGCGCCGTCCACGACCACCACCTCCTCGTCCGGGCGGATCTCTGAAAGGAGCCGCGGCACCGAGTGACGCAGGGCCGGGAGCTTGTTGCGGGTGGTCAGGATGAAGCTGATGCTGAGGTTCGACAAGGGGCACCGCCGGCTAGATGTTGGAGTAAGGCGTCTTGAAGTCGAGCACCTGAAGGCCCTTTACCAGCTCGTCGATGCCTTCCTCCATGGCGACGGAGGTGCGATAGCCCAGGCCGTGCAGCTTCTTGTAGCTGACCACGTAGTTTCGCTTGTCGGCGTCCTCGCCGATGTCGGCGAAGTGGAGGTAGTGGTCGACCTTGCGGCGGACCATCTCGCAGACCTGGGCCTTGCTGAAGTTCATGGTCTCGGTCCCGACGTTGAAGACCTGGCCGCTCATCTTGTCGGCGTTTTCCAGGGCGAAGAGGAACGATCGGGCGATGTCGTGGACGTGGATGAAGGTGCGCATGAAGTGGCTCTCGTAGACCACCAGGTAGCGCAGCTTCATTGCCGTGTAGACGAAGTCATTGATGAGCAGGTCCAGCCGCATCCTCGGGGACAGCCCGAAGGCGGTGGCGAAGCGGTAGGCGATGGACTTGCAGTTCTCCAAAAGGAGAAGCTCCGCCGCGGTCTTGGTCTTGCCGTAAAGGCTCAAGGGGCGCAGGGGCGTCTCCTCTGTGCACACCTCGTCGGTCAGGGCGCCGTAGTTGCTGCCCGTCGAGCCGAAGAGCACCAGCCGGTCCTTGCCGGCCTCCTTGGCGATGTTCCGGGTGCCCTCGACGTTGACCGTCTGCGCCAGCTCGGGGAACTTGCGGCACGCGGGGAAGCCCACGATGGCCGCCAGGTGGATGACCACGTCTCGCCCGGTCATGGCGTCGCGCACCGTGCGTGGCTCGCGAATGTCTCCATTGATGAAGTCGAACTGCTGGTTGCGGAAGAGCGGCAAGAGCGAGCTGCCGCCCTGCATCAGGTTGTCCAGCACGCGTACGTGATGCCCCTGCTCCAACAAGAGCGGGACCAGCACCGAACCGATGTAGCCCGCCCCACCCGTCACGAGAATCTTCATTTGTGCACTCTTTCTCTTTTCAATCGGCCGGCTGGCCTGGGACAAAATCAAGGGGATCGAAAACTCACCACCCGCCCTGCACGGTGGCGATGACGTGGGCCACGTCCTCATCGCTGAGGCCCTCGTGGACCGGAATGGAGATCTGCCGCGCCTCGAACTCGGCCTGCCCGGGCAGATCGCCCCGGACCCCGCCGAACACCGAGTTGCGATCGATGCGCAGGTGGACCACCGAGGCCGGCACCCCCGCCCCGGCGAGGGCGCGGATGAAGTCCTCGCGACGGTCGCACAAGGCGGTGAAGAGCCAAAAGGCATGGCTGCGATCGGGATCCATGCGCAAGAGCTTCAGGCCGCGGACGCCGGCCAGCGCCTCGCGGTAGCGGCTGGCAATCCGCTGCCGACGCAGGAGGCGCTCCGGGAAGTCCTGAAGGTTGCCGACCCCGAGGGCCGCGGCCAGATCGTTCAGGTGGTACTTGTAGCCGACAGCCTGGATGTCGTACACGCGCTCGCCCAAAATGGAAGGCTGGCTGCGCACGCGGTCGATGCCGAACCAGCGCCTGGTGAGGGCCTGGCGGGCCCCGCCGGCATCCAGGCAGCACAGGGCACCGCCATCGCCGGTGGTCAGGTGTTTGATGGCCTGAAACGAAAAGGCGGTGTAGTGCGAAATCGCCCCGATGGGCTTGCCATGGTAGACCGCCCCCAGCGCGTGGGCTGCGTCCTCGACCACGGTCGCACCGTGCTTTTCTGCCAGGCGGTGGATCTCGTCCAACTCGCAGGGGTAACCCGCCCAGTGTACCGGCAGGATGGCCCGGGTGCGCGGGGTCAGTCTGCGGGCCAGGTCCTGCGGGCACAGGTTGCCGGTGCGCGGATCGATGTCGGCGAACACCGGCGTCGCCCCTTGCATCAACACCACCAGCCCGGTGGCCACGAAGGTCTGCGCCGGCAGCACCACTTCATCCCCGGGGCCGACGCCGGCAAGGACCAGGGCCAGGTGCAGGGCGGTGGTCCCGCTGTTCACCGCCACCGGGTGCACAAGGCCGAGCTTTTGGGCCAGCTCATCCTCGAAGCGCTTGACCATGGGTCCCTCGCTCAGACGCCCGGAAAGAAGCACCTGGGCGCTCAATTCCAGGGCCCCGGGGGACACATGGGTATGAAAAAAGTCCATCTTCTTGGCTCCTCTTGGCGGCTCAGGCCGGCCTGGGCCGATAGCCCAGCTCGTGCGCCTTCTCAAGCATCTTTTGTCGGTTGCGCACCTTGTGGGGCCGGGCCGGGACGCCGATGTAGATCGTCCACGGCTCGGTGCTCTTGGTGACCAGGGAGCAGGCACCGACCACGCTGCCCTCTGCCAGGGTCACTCCGGGGAGGATGACGGCGTTGGTGCCCACGGTGGCGAAGTCCTCCAAAATGACCGGCGCGCACACGACGCGGTCGCGGTAACGATCGGGGATCGTGGGGCCGATCAGGCCCTCGCCGAGGTGCTCATCGCTGGCGCACACCAGCCGGCTGCCCGCGGCAATCGCGGTAAAACTGCCCATGCGAAACACGCCCTGCGCCCCGCCGATCACGGTGACATAGGGGCCGATGTGGATGTAGTCCCCCAGGGTGGCCGCGACGGTGCAGTAGAAGCCGCTGTCGATGGCCACGTGGCTGCCGATGCGGACCAGATGGGGTCGGCGGATCTCCACGTTGGCGCTGATGAAGACGTCTTCGCCGCAGCCGGCCAGGGCGGAATACTCGAACTGGCGGGATGCGCCCCTGGGTTCATGGGTCATAAGTCCTGCCTAAAGGTGGTTTTGGTAATACTCGATGGTGCGGCGGATGCCTTCGTCGAGCGGGGTGAAGGTGAAGTCGGGATATCGGGCGCGGAACTGTCGATCGTCGAGGATCTTGAAGGGGGCCCCGTCCACGTAGGCGGTGTTGAAGCGGAACTCCACCGGGTATTCCAGGAGCTGGGCGACGACCTGCGCGATCTCGGTGATCGAATAGGCCTGGTTCTGGGCCAAATTCAGCGGATACACCTGCTCGTCGACCTCCAGGGAGGCGATGAGGATGCGGGCTACGTCCTCGATATAAACCCATTCGCGGATGGGCTTGCCGGTGCCCCAGATCTCGAAGCTGTCCTGCCCTGCCCGCTGCGCCTGCATGAGGCGGATGATGATGCCGTTCAGCGCGTGGACCTTGTTGGGGTCCAGGCGGTCCCCGGGGCCGTAGGCGTTGGCGATCAGCCAGTTGACCGAGCGCAACGCGCCCTGCTTGCGGTACGACTCGGCCAGGGCGTAGAGCAGCCGCCGGGTCGATCCGTAGGCCAGGACCGAGTCATGGACCGGCCCGTCTTGCCACTCGGGCTCGTAATGCGTGTTCGCCTCGCCAGGGTAGGAGCAGTTGGAGAGCGGATTGATCAGCCTGGCCACCGGGCAGGCGCGGCGGACACCCTCGTAGATGTTGAGGGCGATCTGGGTGTTGTCGCGGATCATATCCGCGGCGTAGCGCACCGCGTACTGGACGCTGCCGACGTGGGCCGCGCAGTTGATCACCGCCTCGGGGCGGGCCTCTCGCAGGCGCGCGCAAAGCGCTTCGAGGTCGGTGATGTCGCAGCCCTCTTGACGGGAGAGAGACACGACTTCGTGCCCGGCTTCCCGTAGAAGGCGAACCACCTGCTGACCCAGAAACCCCGTACCGCCAAGGACCACGACGCGACTCATGTTGACTCCTGAATGGCCCCATCTGCGGCCGTGCCCTTGTGGACCGGACCCAGGTATTCGCTTTCAAAGTGCACGCCAGGGCGCATCGCCCCGGGAATGGGACGCCCCCAGCCCCCGCGCACGCTGCCCGGCTCGCCCCGGTCGACCACGTGAAAGGCGACGCAATCATGCTCGATGAAGTGGATCTGGTACACCGGTTCCCGCGTGCTGACCTCCGCCACCACCCGTATCAGCCCCTCGGAGAAGAGGTTGCCCGGCACAGTGCAGCGCGCCCGGTAAGTACCCACCGCCCGCGGTCGTGCCGCCAGCCCCTCGGGCACGAAGTCCGCTGCGACAAAAAGCGTGGTCCCCTGATCGTTGATAAAGCTGAAGCAGGAGATCAGGCTGGCCCCCTCTTGCAGGGTCTCGAAGTCCATCTCCACGCTGACCTCCTCGCGGATGTCGACCGCGTCCGCCGCCATCCACGACGAGGTGACGCGCGCCGAGCAGAGCCGCGCCACGCCGTCGCCCGGCCCCTGCCCGGCCGCAAAGCCCCGCGTGGTCGAGGTCCCGGTGCCGGCCTGAAGGTACTGGCCGGTGACCTCCGCGGCGGGGCCGTCGGCCACCACTTGCCCGCCTGAGAAGAGGATGCAACGCTGGCACAGCCGGGTCACCGCCGACATGTGGTGGCTGACGAAGAACACCGTCCGGCCGCCACGGGCCACGTCGTCCATCTTGCCCAGGCACTTCTTCTGGAACGGGGCGTCCCCGACCGCCAGCACCTCGTCCACCAGGAGGATCTCGGGTTCCAGGTGGGCCGCCACGGCGAAAGCCAGGCGCATGTACATCCCGCTGGAGTAGTGCTTCACCTGGGTGTCGAGGAATCGCTCGATCTCGGCGAAGCTGACGATCTCGTCGAACTTTCGCCGGATCTCGTACCGTCCCATGCCCATGATGGCGCCGTTCAGGAAGATGTTCTCCCTGCCGGTCAGCTCTGGGTGAAAGCCGCTGCCGACTTCCAGCAGGCTCGCCACCCGGCCCCCGATGGTGATCCTGCCCGTGGTCGGCTCGGTGATGCGCGAGAGGAGCTTGAGCAGGGTCGACTTGCCCGCGCCGTTGCGCCCGATGATCCCGACTGTCTCGCCCTGGCGAATCGAGAAGCTGGTGTCCCGCAGCGCCCAGAACGGCTCCCGTTTTGTATGGCGCGAGCGAGCGAAGAGGGGCTCCCGGGCACGGCGACCAAGCGCCATGATCCCATGGGTCAGGGCGTCGCGAAAGGAAAGGTACGCCGCCCCGCCGCGCTGCTGTCGGGTCAGGCTGTAGGCCTTGCCCAGGTTCTCCACATGAATGGCCAGGTCCGACACGCGCTCCTCCTAGATCACGTCCGCGAAGGTCCGCTCGGCGCGGCGGAAGTACCACACCCCGCTTAGCAGGAGCACCCCGGCGATCAGCAGCGAAAAAAGGATCGCCGGCGGGTACAGGGCCGCGCGCTGGCCGAAAAGAGCCCAGCGGAACCCGTCGATCATCCCGGCCATCGGGTTTAACGAGTACAGGGCCCGCCAGCGGTTGGAGAACATCATCGTCACCGCGGCGCTGCTGAACCCGACGGGGGAAAGGTAAAGGCCGAACTGCACCATGAAGGGGACCACGTAGCGGAAGTCCCGGTACTTCACGTTCAGCGCGGAAAGCCAGAGCCCGGCCCCGGTGGCGGCGGCCATGGTGATGAGGACCAGCGGCGGGATCAAAAGGAGCCGCCAGCTGGGCCCGAGCCCATAGAGCAACATCAGGATGGCCAGGAGCGCCGCGGAGATCAGGAAGTCCACCAGACTGACCGCCACCGCGCTGGCCGGGATCATGATGCGGGGAAAATAGACCTTGGAAAGCAGGTTCGAGTTGCCAATCAGGCTGGCGCTGGCGTCGGAGACCGCGCCGGAGAAAAACTGCCACAGGGCCAGCCCGGAAAGCACCAACAAGGGATAGGGGGTGCCGCTGGACGGGAGCCTGGCCAGCCGCCCGAACACGAAAGTGAAGGTCAGCATGGTCAAGAGCGGACGCAGCACCGCCCACAGCACGCCCAGCGCCGTCTGCTTGTAGCGAACCAGGATGTCGCGCCACATGAGGAAGAAGAACAGGTCCCGGTACCGCCACAGGTCCCGGTAGTACTGGCCCTCGGTCTTCCCGGCCTCGATCACGATGATCGGCGAGGCGGGGCGGTCCTGTGACGACCTCGACAGGCTCACTCCTTCACTCCCCGCCATTGCCATGCTGCGCTCCACGAGTCACTACCCCTAACCCGGATCTTTGCCTGCGGACAATACCCAAACCGATAAATCTTCGACGGGGCCATCCGACCCCGGGCGTGTGTATACAAAATGACCGGTGGATGCAGTTCTTGCTCGCTCACGTCATCGCGATCAGCGCCTCATCGACGATGCGTTCTCCGATGGCCAGCGACGCGGTCGCCGCAGGAGAGGGGGCGTTCACCACGGAAAAGACATTGTGCCGCCGGACGAAAAGGAAGTCCTCGACCAGCGATCCATCCGGCCGCATGGCCTGCGCCCGGACGCCTGCCCCCCCGGGTTCAAGGTCTTCTGCCTGGATCTCGGGCACCAGCCGCTGCAGGGCGGCGCAGAAGGCCCGCTTGACGAACGAACGATAGAGTTCCTGGGCAACCATGCCGCGGTGGCGCAGGACGAAGCGCCACAAACCGGCGAAGCCGACGGCGTCCCACACATCGGCCAGCCGCACGTGGGTCTTCTTGTAGCCCTCCCGCGCCAGCGCCAGCACCGCGTTGGGACCGGCCTCGATCCCGCCGTGGATCATCCGGGTGAAGTGGACCCCCAGGAAGGGAAACGTCGGGTCCGGGACCGGGTAGATGAGGTGCCGCACCAGGTGCCGGCGTCCGTGCTTGAGCTGGTAGTACTCGCCGCGAAAGGGCACGATGCGCGCGGGCCGTTCATCACCCAGCGCCTGGGTAATCCGATCCGAGTGCAGGCCCCCGCAATTTATGACCAGCCGCGCGGCGATCTCACCCTGCGTGGTCAAAAGGCGCAGGCGATCGCCCTCTCGGCGCGATCCGCGCACCTGGGCGGACAGGACAATCTTGCCGCCCCGGATGGCAATCTCCGCGGCCAGGCGATCGGCGACGGCCCGGTAGTCAACGATCCCCTCCTGTGGCACCTGTATCGCCCCCAGCCCGGCGGCGTGAGGCTCGATCTCTCGCAGTTCCTCGGCGCCAAGCCGGCGCAGGCCGCCAAGGCCGTTCTTCAGGCCCCGTTCCAGCAGTCCGTCCAGCCGGTCCAGTTCTTCCTGCCGCGTCGCCACCACCACCTTGCCGCAGATCTCGTGGGGCAGCCCGTGGTGCCGGCAGAACTGCACCATCTGGGACAGGCCGCGCACGCAGAGGCGCGCCTTCTCCGATCCCGGCCGATAAGAGAGCCCGGCGTGAAGCACCCCGCTGTTGTGGGTGGATTGCTGGCAGGCGACGCGATCGTCCTTCTCTAGTAGGAGCACGGCGTCGTTCTTGCGGCGTTCCAAGTAGCGGTAGGCCGTGGCCAGACCGACGAGCCCGGCGCCAATCACCACCACGTCCGCCGTGGCGGGAAGTTCTTCGCGGGCTGGGGTTGGCGCCGCGGCCGGGCACGCATTTTTTTCGATCATCACTTTTTTTCTCCTTTCGCGCGCACATGGCGCGGGCTTCAACAGCCTGGGAGGAAAAAAGCGGAGATCGATTTTTCGCGTTGCACGCCCTACCTGTATTCCAATCGGGCGGGCCTGGCAAGTCGAATCGCAAGGTGGGGGTACTGCCTGCGCCGAAGCCGCCTATATGATGGGGGATGCCCAGGTGGTTGCACGGCACAGAGACCCCTTTACCGGCATGGGCCGACGAGAATGGCCTGGTCGCCCTGGGCGGCACCCTCGAACCCGAGCGGCTGCTTTCCGCGTATCGGGCCGGGGTCTTCCCCTGGTCCTCGCAGCCGGTGCCCTCATGGTGGTCGCCGGACCCGCGGGCGGTGTTTGACCTAAACCTCTCGACGCCCCGCAGCGTGCGGCGCAGCGCCTCCCGCGGAGGCTGGCGCTTCACCCTGGACCAGGACTTCACCGAGGTCATGCGCGGCTGTGCCCACCCGGCCCCCGGGCGCCCCGAGAGGCAGACCACCTGGATCACCCCTGACTTCGTGGCCGCCTATGAAGAGTTGCACCGCAGGGGGCATGCCCACAGCATCGAGGTCCACGAGGGAGACGCGCTGGTCGGGGGGCTCTACGGGGTGGCGATCGGCGGCTACTTTGGCGGCGAGTCGATGTTCCACCGCCGGGCGGATGCATCCAAGGCCGCCCTCTTCTATTTGATAGAGCGCCTGCGGCTTGGGGGCTTCCGGCTTCTGGACGCCCAGGCCATGACCCCTCACCTGGCCCGGATCGGCGCCCGCCCGGTCCCGCGCGCTGAGTACCTCACCCGGCTGCGCACCGCCCTGGCCCTTCCGGCACGGCTGCTGCCTGATCCCTGAGCGTGTTGAAGGGCGCGCCCCTCACGACATCCGGCGAGCCGGGCGCCTACATGCAAACGCCTGTCATGCTGCACATCTGATCGTTCTTGCACACCGTGCCGCCGCAGGTGCAGACGTGGGCCACGCAGGTCGTGTTGGCGATGAACGCGCAATCCCCATCGCCATTGCAGCCGCACTGGGACGAGGTGCCGCCGTCCGCGGGCAGGGTGACCGAGACGCACTTGTTGCCCTGGCCGGCCTTGGCACAGTCGTCCGCGGCCGTGCAGGTGTGGGTGCAGACCCCGTAGGTGCAGGTGTCCTTGTCGCTGCAATCGGCGGCCTTGCTGCACACGCACTGCTGCGTGGTGCAGATCGGCTCTCCGGAGCCCGTGCAGACGTTGCACAGGGTCGCGCCGCAGTGGTCGGCGTTGTTGCAGCCCTTGCACGTAAAGTCGGTATCGCAGAAGTTGCCGGCCGGGCAGTTCTTATCGATCGCGCACCGGGCGCACTTGTTCAGCATGGTGTCTGCATTGACCGCGCAATGCAAGAGCCCGGTCACCTTGCAATCGGCCGCCTCGGTGGCCACGAGGCACGGCACACATTTGTTGGTGTTGGTGTCGCACTCCGGCTTGCCCATGACGTTCTTGCAATCGTCCGGGACCTTGCACTGCACGCAACCCTTCGCCGCCTTGCACGCCGGAGCGGCACCACTGCACGCCGTCGCCGCCTGACACATGCAGACCCCGGCGGTGCACTTGTCGGCGACCTTGGCGTCACACTGCATGGGATCGTTGCATGCCGCGCACTTGTTCTTCGCGGAACTGTCGGCGTCCTCCAGGCAGTGCGCCTTGGGGCTCGAGCAGTAGTTCGACTCCGTGGCGTTCTTCAGACACGGCACACACTTGTTCAGGGCCATGTCACAGGCCGGCCCGTTGGCGTTGCCGGTACAGTCGCCGTCCAGGGTGCACTCGACGCAGCCGGTGCCCGCCAGGCAGGCCGGGGTCGCCCCGCCGCAGGTCTTCCCATGGCACAGGCAAATACCGTCCATGCTGCACTGGTCGGTTGCGTGCACCATACACTGTGTGTTGTCGTTGCACTGTGCGCACTTGTTCTGAAGCGGATTGCCAGCGGCCTCCAAGCAGAACGCCTTGGGGGCGGTGCAATCGCCGGTCTGCGTGGCCTTGGTGCAGGCCGTACAGAAGTGCGCCTGGCAGTGCTGCTTGGCAGCACAATCCCCGTCCTGGTTACACTGGACGCAGGTGTTCAAGGTCGGGCTGCCGGCGTCGTCCGAATTGCACTTGAGCAACGCGAGGGTAGGGTAGGTCTTGCAATCGTCCGTGCTTCGGCACTGCACGCACTTGGCGTTGTTGTTGGCCGGCAGGCAGAAATTCGCCCCCATCACCTTGTCGCAGGACGTCATCACGCCTCCGCACACGCAACCCGAACCGAAACACTGATTAGAGTAGTTCGCATCGCAGGTCATGCCACAGGTGCCGCAATTGCTCTTGTCGGTCTTGAGGTTGCGGCAGCTCTTCTGAGAAGAGCAGCACGAAAGTCCCGCGCAATCCTCCGATCCATCAAGATACGAGAGCAAGCACTTGTTGCTCTGGTTGTCGCAGAGTTCCTTGGCCGCGGTGCCCTTGAACACCGAAGGGTAGACCGTGGAATCGCTGTCGTTGCAGTCGCCGCAACCCAGAAGATTCAACTTGGTGCAGGCCTGCGGGTTGTTCTGGGGGTCCGTGCAGTTGGTATTGAGCGGACCGAGCGTGAAGTTTTTCGGCGACTGGATGGTGGTGTCGATGCTCTTGTCGCACTGGCATGCGAGGTACCCATCCTGGTCGAGATCCAGCTCAGCCATCGACTTCTGAACGTTGTCCCCGGACACGGCACCATACAGGTATCCATCGCAATCATCATCGATGCCGTTGCAAATCTCGCCCTGTGGCGGGGCGAAGCTTCCCGTCTTGCAGACCAGGAACTTGCCGGTCTCGTCGAAGGCGATCCCCTTGTCGTCGATGGCGGGCCGCCCGAAAGCGGTGGCCGGTCGCGCCCCCGAGGAGAACGGATTTAGATAAGGGGTCTTGGGGTAATTTGGCCGTTTGACATCCCGGAGACAACCCAAAACCGTGCCGGCTGAGCATTGCGAATTGGCCCGGGTCACGCCACAGATCAGGCCCTTCTCCTGAAGCGGGTTGGCTCCGGTCGGATCGTCGGTGAATCCGTCACAGTCTTCATCGGCGTCATTGGCCGCGGAGTCGCAGGACTGGATCTCCGGCTGGATCGCGCCAAAACACTTCGGGGTGGTGGCGCCGGTAGAGGGCGCGGCGCAGTCGGCCCGCTTGGTCGCATCCGGGTTGATCATGCTGCTCGGCTGAAGGCTGGAGCACACGCAACGTCCAGAGTAGGCCCCGCTGGGCTGTCCTCCCAGGTGATGGGTGATCGCATTTCGGGTGACATTCAGGCCGCAATCGCCCAGCTTGTTGTCGGCACAGCTCTTGATCACCTTGGCGCCATTGAACGCCTCGACCAAGGGCTTGCCCAGGTCGCCAGGGTTGTGCTCGTCGATGATGCCGTCGCAGTTGTCGTCGACCCCGTTGCACAGTTCGGGGGCCCAGGGATGGATGTTCGGGTCGTTGTCGTTGCAATCGTAACGGTTCCCGTAACCGTCATTGTCAACGTCGTCGCCATTGGCGCAGGTGTCGATGATGTGGTCGCAGTCGTGGTCCTTTTTGTCATGGCAGAACTGTGGGGCGCCGGGGAAGGTGTGGGGGTCGTTGTCGTCGCAATCGAGGGGCAGGCCGTTGGGGTTGCAAACGATGTCGTTGGAGTTGGGGAAACCATCGTGGTCCTGATCGCAGCTCGCCGGCGGGCAGCCCTTGCGCGGCTTGTTCGGGTCCACCTTCACGTCATCGCAGTTGGTGTTCAGGCTGGTCTTGCCATCCAGCTCGGTGCTGCTGCACAGGCCGCGGAGCGCCGCGACAACGCTGCCCGAGCGGCTCATCGGGTCCAGGTCCTTGAAGATCTGACCCGGGCTCTGGAAGGCGGACGAGCCGGGAAAAACGCCGCTGTCGGTGTCGTCGCAGTCGATGTCCTTGTTTTGCCCATGCTTCAGGACGTAGACCTTGGTTGGGCAACTGCCATCCTTCTCGATCCGCTGGAAACCGTCCCCGTCCAGGTCGCAGGGAACGCAGCCGCCTTGCGGGTTGCGGTCACACGCCCAGTCCTTGTCGACGTCCCCGGGATCGGGGTTGCAGTCCTTCTTGGCGCGCGGATGCACCCGCGGATCGTGGTCATCGCAATCGCGCAGCGAGGGGTCCGGGTCGTTGGCCGCGTAGCCGTCGCAGTCCTCGTCGACGAAGCAGCTCACCGAGTGGCCCGTGCAGTCATAGTCGAAGTTGGTGTCGCACCGGGACGGCTGGCAGGCGCCGAGGTCGGCCCGCTGCAGCTTGTCCATCGCCATCTTGAACCCGGGGTCCTTGTCGATGCCGACATTGGGCACCGTGCGGACCACGGCGGCACTGCTGACCTTGCAGCTTGCACGGTCGGTGCACTGGCAGCAGTTGCGCGGACGCGGGTTGCCATGGAAACGACGAGGATCGCTGTCGTCGCAGTCGGTGTTGGCGGGATCGCCGTCCGCATCGTTGTCCAGGCAAGGTTGTGGGGTGCCGGCGCAGGTCACGTCCAGGAGCTGGAGCGGCGGCTGGGTGGTCGCCCCGGCGCCGCCCTGAGGGCGAAGCTGCGCATTGCAGATGTTCCTGGCCATCGGGTGAACGTCGAAGGCCCGCAGGGTGGCGGGGGACAGATCGCCGGCGTGCGGGTCCTGGTCCAGGCAGTCGAGCAGTTCCGGGTGGTCGTGATACAGGGCGTCCGCGTCGGGGAACTGTGCCCGCCAGCTGACCCCATCGGGGAAGTGGTCGCGGTCCACGTCGAACTCCGGCGGCACCGGCAAGAGGGGCACGTCCACCTCGCTGACCCCATCGGCGGTCAGTAGGCCGGCGAAGAAGAGCATCGGCTCTTTCGACCCGGCCGCGGGCAGGGACTCGACGTCGACGACATTGGCGGCAATGACGTGGATCAGGAAGTCGCCATGCTGATCGAAGCTCAGACCCAGGCGCAGGGGCGTCGCCGACAGGTCCCTCGGCATGTCGAGGACCTTCACGCCGGAGTAATAGACCACCTGTCGCGAGTGGCGGTCCTGAATGCGCACAGCGTAGCTCTTGGCCTGGGTCCCATCAGGCGCCCGGACCGCCAGGATCAAGGCGTCCTCCGCCTTGCAGCCCATAAAGACGAGGAGCACCAGCGCCCAGGCAGCACGCAGGCGCCGCGGTTCATCGATCGCGAAGCGCTGCAGGCGCCGCGGTTCATCGATCGCGAAGCGCTGCAGGCGCCGCGGTTCATCGATCGCGAAGCGCCGCAGGCGCCGCGGTTCATCGATCGCGAAGCGCCGCAGGCGCCGCGGTTCATTGATCGCGAAGCGCCGCAGGCGCCGCGGTTCATTGATCAACATGGTTGTTCGCCCCTGCCAAAGATGCAATTGTCCGCACTGTATTTTATACTACTGATTGGCGGAGTCCACGGACTTCGCAGGGTCGAGCAGCAGGTGCCCGAAATGATTGGGATGCAAGCTTCGTATGACGATCGGCACCGGGGTAGGAGCGTGTACGAAAAACGGGGCTAAAACCGGCGTGTCGGGCTGTCCAGCTTCTCCACACCCTTGCGCACCCGATCCAGCGTCGTCACCATGGCGCTCTGCTCGGCCCGTGCCAGGCTGATGAGCCGTTCCAGGTTCTTGCCCTGATCCATGACCGCTTTGTGGGCCGCCTCCAGGTTCTCGCTGAGCGCCTGGATCTGCTCGTCATCTTCCGCGTTTTCCCCGGGCAAATTGCTCACTTTGGCCACCACGCCCTCCAGGGCGGCGCGGATGCGACGCAGCTCCTCGCCCGCGGCCTTCGCCCCGCTCAGGACCTCTTGAACATGACCCGCGGTCCCATCCAGCTGCTTGCCCACTCCCGTGAAAATGCGGACGGTCTGGGTGCACCCTTCGCTGATCGCCTGCGCGCCGGCCTTCGTGGCAGCCTGCATCTTATCCCCCAGAGCGGAAAGGGCCGCGCGGGACTGTTCCAGGGTCTGCCCCAGCGCCTGCGTCATCCCATTCTGGGTCTCATCCACCAGACCCGCCAGCGCGAGTCGAGTGGTTTCCGCGGTCTCGGCCAGCGCGAGTCGAGTGGTTTCCGCAGTCTCGGCCAGCGTCGCCGCGCTCTGGCCGATCATTCCGCGCAGCTCATCCAGACGCGCCCCTGCCTGATCGATGACGGCCAGCTGGGACTGGACCCGATCCACCTTGCCGGCGATCTCTCCCGCCGAGCGAGCCAGGCCAAACGCAGTCTCCCCGATCCGCGCCATGGCGTCCCCCAGCTTCGCCGCCGTGGCAGAAAGCATCGGCCCCGCTCCATCCGCCGGAGGCAGGGGCCGGTGTACGTAAGCCACCATCTCCGCTAGTGGGCCGCGCACCTCCTTCTGCATCGCCGTCAGCTTGCCATCGATCGTGGCCACCGCCCTCACCACCGCGGTAAACTCCGCCCGCTGGGCAGCGAGCGTCTCCGCCGCATGTCGGACTTTCTCCTCCAGCGCCTTCTCCAGCCGCGTCACGCCGTCCCTGGCAGTCCGGCCCATCTCGTCCAGCCGCGGAGCTATATTCATGTTCAGCTCCCGCAGCTTGTCTTCCAGGCCGGCGAGCTGCCTCGTCGTCTCGCTGGTGATGTGCCTCGTCGCCTCGCCCAGCAGCCGCTCCGTCCGCTGCTCATTCTCCGCCGTGGGCGGTGCCAGTTGCAGCGTCTCCTTCGGGGCCGCTGCTTCCAGCGATCTCGAAAGCGCCTCCAGGTATGCGCGGGCGGCGGAATCGTACGCCGCCCGGAGCACACCGATGATCACGCTGGCCGCGAGGCCCGCGCACAGAGCAAACACGGAGAACGGCAGCAAGCGCAGCGCGACCCCCACCGCCGCCGCCGGCCCCTGTGGGCCACGACCCACAACCGCCAGTGCCCCATCCGAGGCGGCGGTGATCCCCCCGGCAGCCCACGCCAGCCCGATAAGGAGTGACGAAGCGCCCAGCCAGCGCAGAAGGCCGGGCGAGCGCCGCGCTTCCTCCCGGGCCTCGCCCGGCGGAGGATTTCCCGCGGCACCGCCCAGCTCCTCGAGACGCCGACGCGACGCGGCCAGCCGTGCCGAGGCCCGCCACGCATCGGCCAGGGCCCACATCAGGGCTGCCGAGAGCAAACCGGAGAGCGGCCAGGTGAACGCGGGCCACCCGGGGTGAAGGAGAGCGAAGCACCCCATTGCGCCTACAGTCAGAACAGGCAGGAGCAGGGTCGCCGCCCGCTGCCCCACAAGGAGTCGCTCCAGCCAAGGTAACGAAACCGGCGCAGGCGAAAATGATAGGGCCATGCCGGATCAGTATACACCACCCTGAGCGGGACAGACCAGCCCGAAAGGCGCCCTACTTCCTTTGGCCCTGGCCCTGGCGCGCCGCTTCTGCCTGCTGGACTTTCTCGATGGCCTCCTTGGCGTCCGCATGCACCTCGGCGTCCCGCGACTGCGCAAACACCTTGAGCACCGGCAGGAATGCCTGGTCTTCGTGTGAGGCGACGTGGGCCACCAGCATGAGCGCTACCGGCTTCGGCAGGTCCGCCCGCCGCGCCGTTGC
>JBBRLA010000109.1:0-16848 GCA_038231615.1 Polyangia bacterium
CCACGGCGAAGCGCCAACCCCCCGGGGCCAGGATCGCGTCCGAGGCGAAATGGCTCTTGAGTTCGGTGAAAAGCCGGGTCTCCGGGCTCTGCGGCCCATAGAGGAGCTTGTCCAGCAGAAATTCGCTCTCGGGGTCGGATGGCAGGGCGGTCTCGGGGATCTTCTGCTCGGCGGACTCCGCAGTCGGGGGATTCAGCAGGGTACGGGGGCGGCGCCTCGGGGTGCGTTCGTTCTTGTCGTGGATGGGCATCAAGGCAGAGTAGCACTTATCGCACTTGTTGGATCGACTTTCGCCTCGCTAACGTTCATTTTTTGTTGGGGCCAGAGATGCCCTTTGTAAGGGCGGGCGCACCCGCCATCCATGCGTCGCTCAAACGACGGAATTCCGCGATGAAGGCCTGGCCGGTCTCAGTTTTGGGGATGGCCCCCAGTGCGCTGTGCTTGCGGACCACCGCGTCCAGCTGCAGGCGGTCCTGGCTGGAGTAAAAGATGATGCCGATGCGCGGGCTCCCCGGCTGCTGTTTCAGAACCTCCACGACCCCGTGGCCATCCAGCCCCGGCATGGATAGGTCCAAAAGGACGATGTCCGGCTGCTCGCGCCGGATGGCCAGGGCCGTCCCGAAGGGGGAACTTTTCGTTACAACGTCGAAGCCATCCAGTTCCAGCCATTGCCGGGTCATGATGAGCTGGATCTCGTTGTCATCGATGATCAAGACCTTGGTGCGGTTCTTCATTTCGCGACTCAACGTTTGGCTTGCAGTGACGCGCAGTCGCGCGAGAATTCCCGCTCCAGACGCTGGAGCAGCGTGGCGGCCTCGTGCGAGAGGCCGGTCCCTTGCATGGCTTCCAGCTCCGAGCAGGTCGCGGCCAGATCGGAAAGCCCCAGGCAGAGCGCCGAGCCTTTCAGCTTGTGCGCCGCCTGGTTCAGCGTGCGCAGATCGGCCTTCGCCACCGCCTCCTTGATCGAGGCCACTTGCTGGACCCCATCGCGTCGGAAGAGTTCGACGATGCGGGTCAGGAGCTTCGGATCGCGGATCTCGTAGAGCGCGGTCTGGTCGACCGAAGGCGGGGTCGTCGCCTTCGGCTGTTCGGGCCCAGAGGTCTTGAGCCAGCGGTCCAGGGTTGTCGCCAGATCGGCCCCGTGAATCGGCTTGGACAGGAAGTCGTCCATTCCCGCCGCGATGCACTGGTCCCGATCGCTCTTCATGGCGTTGGCGGTCAGGGCGACGATGGGGACGCGCTGCCCCGGGGCCTCGCGCCGGCGGATCTCGGTTGCGGCGGCGAAGCCGTCCATCTCGGGCATCTGGCAATCCATCAGCAAGAGGTCATAGGGCTTCCCGGCCCAGGCGATCACCGCCTGGAGACCGTTCTCGACGACGTCAACCTGGCACCCTAGGCCTTCCAGCAGGCACACGGCAACCTTCTGGTTGACCGGGTTGTCCTCCGCCACCAGCACCTCCGCTTTGCGCAACTGGGCGGGCAGGGCGGCGTCGGCGTGACGCCCGCGCGCCGGGACCGGCAGGCCCAGCGCCGACAGGATCGCGTCGCGCAGCGGCAAGTGGCGCACCGGCTTGGTCAGGCACCCCGCGGCGCCACTCAGCCGAGCCTCCCTGGTGCGAGCCAGGCTTGCCAGGAGGACCACCGGGGTCGAAAGGAGCCCCGCCGGGTCCAGCATCGCCGAGGCCAGGGCCAGGCCATCCACGCCCACCACGTCGGAATCGAGCAAGATCAGCCTGAACGGGTCGCCGACGCGGCGCGCGGTGCGCAAAAGGGCCAGCGCGCTGGTGCCGTCTCCCGCGGTCTCGACGCGCAAGCCCCAGAACAGGAACTGCTCGGACAGCATCGCCCGGCAGGATGCGTTGTCGTCCACTACCAGCATGCGCGTGCCGTGCAGCTTCGCCGGCAAGGTCAGCGCCTCGGCCTCGGTCGGGCCGGTGGCCAGCGGGACGCAGCGGTGAAGGCGCACGGTGAACCAGAAGGTGCTGCCCTTGCCCAGTTCGCTCTCGATCCCGATGGTCCCGCCCATCAGCTCGGTGAGGCTCTTGCAGATCGCCAATCCCAGACCCGTGCCGCCATACTTCCGGGTGGTGGAGCTATCCGCCTGCGAAAACGATTGGAAGAGCCGCCCGCGGGCGTCCGGCGGGATGCCGCTGCCGGTGTCCCTGACCGTGAAGCGCAGCAGCACTCCGTCATTGCCCTCGTCGCCGCGATCCAGCGTGACCTGTGCCACCACCTCGCCGATGGCGGTGAACTTGACCGCGTTGCCCACCAGGTTGATGAGCACTTGGCGCAGCCGCGTGGGATCGCCGCGCAGACGCGCCGGCACGTCGGGCCGGATCTGGCTGACCAGTTCCAGATCCTTGGCCTGGGCCTTCTCCGCCAGCAGGCCCATCGCCTCCTCGACCACCTGGCGCACGTCGAAGTCGAGGCTTTCAAGCTCGATCTTGCCGGCCTCGATTTTGGAAAAATCCAGGATGTCGTTGATGATCGTCAGCAGGCTCTCGGCGCTGGAGCGAACTGTCTCCGCGTAGTCGCGTTGCTCGCTGGTCAGAGGGGTGCCCAGAAGGATCTCGATCATCCCGATGATGCCGTTCATCGGGGTGCGGATCTCGTGGCTCATGGTGGCCAGGAACGCCGACTTGGCCTGGGTCGCCCCCTCGGCGGTCTCCTTGGCGCGGATGAGTTCTTCTTCCGCGTGCTTGCGCGCGGTCAGGTCGCGGTACTGCCACAGGTGGCCGCGGTATACCCCATCGGCGAACACCGGGATGTAGTCCCGCTCGAAGGTGCGCCCGTCCGCCAGGCGCATTTCCTCGGCGCGGACCATCTCCCTACGCGACAGGATCTCGGCGACGCGGTGGGCGAAGGCCTCGGGCTGGGCGAACCACTGCTTGCTGGTCTCGGCGGCGCGAATCGAGTCCAGCCCCAAAAGCGCATGAGGCGCAGCCGGCAGTCCGAAAAGCCGCCACAGCTCCTTGTTCACCAGGGCGATCTTGCCCGTCTCGTCCTCGACCATGATGCCCACCTGGAGGCTCTCCAGCAGCGCCGAGAGCAGCGAGGTGGTCTGACCCAGCGCCTCCTCTGCCTGTTTGCGCTCGCTGATGTCGACCATGATGCCGCACAGGGTCTTGGGCTCCCTGCCGTCGGCGATGACGGTCACTCGATCGCGCACCCACACCGTGCCGCCGCTCTGGGTCAGCATGCGGTATTCAAGGGTGAAGGGCAGAAGGCCCGCGGTGCGCTTCTGGTAGCTGCGCACGGCCTCCTCGCGGTCATTCTCGTGGATGTGGTCCCGCCAGAAGCTCGGATCGTCGAACCACGCCGCCAGGGGGTAGCCCAGGAGCTGCTCCGCCTTGGGGCTGACGAAGGTGAGCTGAAAGGTCCGCGCGTCGGCTTCCCACACCAGACCATCGATGGAATTGATCAGCGCCTCATAGCTGCGCAGGCCGGGCCGCAGCCGGGAGGTCACTGACGCCAAAGGGGTGGGCGCGAACGTGGGCGACGGGAAAATCGCTACGCCGCTGCGTGGTGGACTCATGATCGCTCCTACCAGGTCATTCTGAATTTGAAATCAGTCAACGCGGACTGTTCCAGTGCAAATTCTGCACGTACACCATAGATCTGGCGCAAAGCTGCATCGAAGATTCCGCTATTGTGTACAGGTCCCAGGGTGTCTCCAAAAAAGGAGAAGGTGCCGCAGGTCAGATCATTCTTCTCGTATGCGTGCTTGCCCCCGTTCAGCAGCAGCTGGTAGCCGCTGGGCACCGCTGAGAAGAGCCGGTGCGGCTCGTGCCCGGAGAGGATCTTCATCGTCCGCCCGGCGACGGAGTTAAAGAATGGTTCCACGGCCGCGGCCCCCAACTGGAAGATGGCTTCATCAAAGCCATTCAGGCCAGGTGCCAATCTGCGGGCCGCCGAATATTCGAACCTGAGAAAATTCCGCAAGGGATAGTTCTTCAGCGGATTGAACCGGAGTTCATGGATCTCGGCTTCCCTGGCAGCCTCGGTGGCAACGATCTCACCCCGGTGCCTGACGAGCGTGTTGTACACGGCCTGAAAGGGCGTCCCGCGGATCGTCTCTGCTCCAGACAGAAGCTTCAGCCTTTCTGGCAGTGCGTCTACTTCTGGGACAGTGGGTGTGAACTTCATGTACAGCTCCAGTGGACGTACAAACTGCAATAGAAAGTGCTGCTATACGCAGGGACCAAGTTTTCGCTCTGTCTATTTACTCTGGTCTTGATTCCTGTGCAAGACCAGAATAGGCTATCTACCTACTGACAACAGCTCACCTTCCCTTTTTAGTGTGGAAAATAGTTGATGCAACTCATTCGGTGCTTTTTGGTAGGCGCGCGGCGCCTTTTCTCGCCACTTGATGTCGTCGTCGCGTGCCGCGCTTGCCGCGCCGGGTCCGGCCATGTCCGCTGAACGCCCCCAGGGCAATGGCGACAGCCCCGTCGCGGTCATCGGCCTTTCGTGCGTCCTTCCCGGGGCGATCGGGCCGGACGCCTTCTGGGCCAACGCCCTGGCCGGGCGCAGCGCCTTGCGCCCGCTCGTCGGCGCCGAGTGGACGCGCTGCTTCCAGCAGGACCCCGCCGCCCCCGATCGCACCTATACGCTGACCGCCGCCCGCATCGAGGACTACCGCTTCGACTGGCGCCGCTTCCGCATGCCCCCCGCCGAGGCGGAGAGCATCAATCCCCTTCAATTGATGATCCTGGAGGCCGGCGTATCGGCCCTTCAGCAGGTCCAAAAAGTCCCCCGGGACTCCACCGGAATCATCATTGGATCCACAGGCCTGGGTTGGCAGCGCGACAGCGGCCTGCGCATCCGGCTGCATGAGATGTGCGACTCGGTGCGGGAAAGCCCCAGCTTCGCCGCGCTCCCCGCCGATCGGCAAAAGACCATCCTTGATGAAGGGCGCCGCTGGCTGGAGGCGCGCCTGAAGCCGGTTAGCGAGGACAACGTGGTGAATGCCGCGGCCAGCGTGGGCGCCGGGCGGATCGCCATGCACCTGGACCTGCGCGGCCTGCACTACGCCATCGACGCCGGCTACGCCTCGTCCCTGGCGGCGCTCGACGCCGGGGTGCGCCTTTTGCGCGACGGCTCGCTCGACCTGGCCCTCATCGGCGGCGTCAGCGAGCTTCTGACCCCTCTTGAACTGGTCGCCTTCTCCAAGCTCGGCGGCCTGTCCCACGGGCGGGTGGCGCCCTTCGATGCCTCTGCCAGCGGCACGCTTCTGGGTGAGGGGTTGGCCCTTTTCGCTCTGAAGCGCCTTCCCGACGCGCTGCGGGACGGCGAGAAAATCTTCGCCGTGGTCCGCGGGGTCGGCGGGTCGAGCGACGGGCGGGGCAAGGCATTGTGCGCCCCGCAGCCGGATGGGCAGGCCCTGGCCATGCGCCGGGCCTATGAAGACGCGGGGGTTGACCCTCGGACCATCGGCTTCGTCGAATGCCACGCCACCGGCACCCAGGTCGGCGATATCAGCGAGGTGCGCGCCCTGTCACGCGTCTTTGGCGGCGCAGACAAGGGCGTGGCCCTGGGCTCCGCCAAGCCCCTGGTGGGCCACCTGCGGGCCGGTGCCGGGGCGGTGGGCCTTCTGCGTGCGGTGCTGGCCCTGCACCACCGGATCATTCCGCCGCAGATCAACTACGCCACCCCGAACCCGGCGATGGAGCTGTCTCAGACCCCATTTTTCATCCCCATCGAGCAGCTTCCTCTTATCGCCCGCGGCGGGGCGGAAAAGCCGCGCGCGGCGGTCAGCGCCTTCGGCTTTGGCGGCAACAACTTCCACGCGGTACTGGAAGCGTGGGACGAAAAAGGACACGACACCGCGCAACCCGCCCGGGTCTTTGTCCACCGCTCCCCCGAACCCATCGCCATCGTCGGCATGGGTGGTATCTTCCCGGGTACCGTCAACGTCCCCGAGTTCTGGCAGTCGCTGCTTGCCGGCATCGACGCCACCGGCGAGGTTCCCCGGGACCGCTGGGACATCGACAAGTACCACGATCCCGATCGCCAGCGCCTGGACACCAGCTACTCCCGGCTCGGGTGCTTCCTCGACAAACTGCCGCAGCTCGCCGAGCGGTGGCGCATCCCCCCTTCGGCAATGGCGAGCATCGATCCGGGCCAGCTCCTCATGCTCCTCTCCGCGGAGGAGGCACTGGCTGACGCCAGCCTGGAAACCCGGAGCTGGGACCGCGACCGGGTGGCAATCATGCTGGCCTTCCTACCCTACCAGGGCAAAAAATTCCTCGCCGACATCCGCGTAAACTGCGGGGAGTTCTGGGAGGGCCTGCACGGGGCGCTCACCGCCGCGGGCATAGGCGCGGCGCAGATCAAGCGGGTGCTTTCCGAGGCCGAGGACCGCTTCAAGTCCGGGTTGCCGCCGATCACCGAGGACACCCTGACCGGCTACCAGGGGAGCATCAACGCCGCGCGCATCGCCAGCCACTTCAACTTCCGCGGCCCCCACTGCGTCATCGACTCCGCCTGCGCCTCAACCCACGCCGCAATCCACGCCGCCGTCCATGCCCTGCGGCGGGATGCCTGCGACGTCGCCATCACCGGTGGTACGTGGTGCGACATTCTGCCCGAATTCTATGTCGCCGCATGCCGCTTCCAGGCTCTGTCGGCCAAGGGCTGCCGGCCCTTCGCCGCCGACGCGGACGGCTTCATCCCCGGGGAAGGCGCCGGGACCCTGGTGCTGCGGCGCCTCTCGGACGCGGAGCGGGACGGCGAGCGCATCCACGCGCTGATCCGCTCGGTGGCCGGCTCCAGCGATGGCAAGGGCCGCTCGGTGCTGGCCCCCTCCTCGGAGGGCGAGGCGCTGGCCATGCAGCGGGCCCTCTCCGAGGCCGGGGTGACGCCGGGGCAGGTGGGCTACGTCGAGTGCCACGGCACCGGCACAGCGCTGGGCGACGCGGTCGAGGCCACTGCCTGCGCCCGGGTCTATGGACCGGATCGGGTCGGGCCCCTCCTTATCGGATCGGTGAAGTCGAACATCGGCCACCTGAACGCCGCCGCCGGGGTGCCGGCCGTCATCAAGACGGCGCTGGCCCTTCGGGAGGGCATCCTGCCCGCCTCGCTGAAGTCGGGCGACCCCAATCCCACAATCAAGGAGTCCGGCGGCGCTGTCCGCGTGGTCACCGAGCGGATGCTCTGGCCGGCTTCCGCCGACGGGCCGCGAAGGGCCGGGGTCAGCAGCTTCGGGGTCGGTGGGTGCAACTTCCACCTGGTGGCCGAGGAGTACCGCCCCATGCGCCATCGCGCGATTGTCGGTGGCGATGAGGCGCCCGCCGACGGGGTGCTGCCGATCCTGGTCGCCGACGGCGCCGATTTCGCGGCCTGCGTCAAGGCATTGCGGGTGCAACTGGCCGATCTGGGCGGCATCGAGCCCAGGGCGGTATGGGCCAAGGTTGCCGAGGCGCAGGCCCGGGTCTCCGCCTCCCGCGGCGCGTGCCGGGTGGCGATTGTCGCGGCCAACCGGGCGGAGATGAACGCCCGCCACGACCTCTTGCGGTCGGCGCTGGCCCGGGGCGGGGCCATGGGTTTTCTGGCCAAGCAGGGAATCTTCATCGGCCACCCCGGCAGCGGGCGCACCGCGGTGGTGTTTCCCGGTCAGGGGCCCCAGTACCCGAACATGCTCCGCGCTGCGGCGGCGCGGTTCCCCATCCTGGCGGAGACCTTGGCCGAGGCCGATCAGGCCTATCAGGCGATCTGCGGCAGGCCCCTCTCGCCTTCGTTCCTGGTCCGGGACCCCGAGGCCTACGCACAGCGGGATGAGGACATCCACTGCGCGGTGTTCGTGGTGAGCTGCGCCCTTTTCCGTCTCTTTTCGAGCTATGGGTTGCGCTTCGACGCGCTCATGGGACAAAGCGCCGGCGAGTTGTCCGCCCTGGTGGCCGCCGAAGTGCTCACCCTGGAAGAGGGTCTTTTGGCCATGCGCACCCGCACCCTGGCGGTGCTCTCCCTGGACCTTCCCGACCCGGGGCAGATGGTCGCCCTGGGCTGCGGCACCGCTCGGGCGGAGGAACTGCTCCCGGGGCTGCCCGGCTATTGCGATCTGGCGGCGGACAACGGACCGTCGAACTGCATCGTCTCCGGCGAACGCCCTGCCATGGCCGCCCTTGTGCGCCGCTGCGCCGAAGTCGGCGTCGAGGCCCGGGTGCTCGCGGTGTCCCACGCCTATCATTCCCAGGTGATCGCCGGGGCGCAAGCGGGCTACCTGGCGGAGCTTTCGCGCCTCCGCTTCCGGCGCCCCACCCGCGAGATCGTCTCCACCATCACCGGGGGGTCGATCGCCGGGCTCGCGCTGGCCGATTATCCGCTGCACCTGTCGCGGCAGTATGTCGAACCGGTGTGCCTGACCCAGGCGGTCGAGGCGCTGCACCAGGGCGGCGTCCGCCTCTTCGTCGAGTGCGGTCCCAAGTGGGCACTCAGCACCTTCATCGACGAAATCCTTGGCGAACGTCCCCACATCGCCCAGGCCACCCTGCACCCGAAGGTCGGCGAGGTCGAACAGGTCCACCGGGCCCTGGCCTGCCTCTTCGCCCACGGCGCAGCCGAGCTGAAGCCGCGACAGGATGTGGCACCCGCCCATGAATCCCCGGATTTCACGTCGTCCATAGCAGAGGTACCCAAGAAGATGGAGCCCGTGGCTGCTCAAAGCAGAGAAGACGCAGTGTCGCTGCTGCGATCTCTTCAGTCCACCATCACGTCCTTCCTTCATCGGTGGGACGAACACGTCGCCTCGGCCCCGGTCATCGCCTCGGCCCCGGTCATCGCCTCGACCCCGGTCGTCGCCTCGGCCCCGGTCGTCGCCTCGGCCCCGGTCGTCGCCCCGGCCCCGGTCGTCGCGGCCGGGCGCTTCGAGGAGGTGCGGGCCGCCTTCATCTCGCGATTGCAAAAGAAGACCGGCTACCCCGCCGACGTGCTCGAACTCGACCAGGATATGGAGGCCGATCTGGGCATCGACACCGTCAAGCAGGTGGCCATCATCGCCGACACCCGCAGCCAGCTCGGCCTGCCAGTGGACCCCGCCTTCAAGCTGCGCGACTACCCGACCCTGCGCCAGGTCATTCACTATCTGGTCAGCCGCCTCGACGAAGTCGGCCCGCCACCCACCAAGCCCGAGCGTCCCAAGGAGGAATCGCGTCCGTTCCCGCCCGTCGTCGAGGCGGTCGCTCGGCAGGCGCCCTCGCCGGTCGTCGAGGCGGGCGCCCGGCAAGTCCCCCCTCCGGGCGTCGAGACGATTGCCCGGCAGACACCCATTCCGGCCGCGCCCGCCCCGGCGGATGGAGGCTTCGAGCGCGTGCGGGCTGTCTTCATCGCCCGCCTGCAACACAAGACCGGTTACCCCGCCGACATGCTCGATCTGGACCTGGACATGGAGGCCGACCTGGGTATCGACACCGTCAAGCAGGTAGCCATCATCGCCGACACCCGCGGCCAGCTCGGCCTGCCGGTGGACCCCGCCTTCAAGCTGCGCGACCATCCGACCCTGCGCAAGGTCGTCCAGTACCTCGTCGATCGCCAGGTGGATGGGCAGCCGGCTCAGGATCAGGCTGCGGAGCCACCCCCCGCACGACCTGAGATTGCCCAGAATGCCCCCGCGCCCCAGCCGCCGGCATTGATCCAGCCGTCGGCCGCGGCCCAGGCTTCCTACCGCACGGTGGCCTCCCTGACCCTGACCGCCGGCCAGCCCGGGACCCTCACCCTGTCCAGCTCGAGCAAGCACGTGGTCACCGACGTGCGTTGCCTTCAGCTTTTGCTCTCGGCGGCGCGACAAGGCCAGCCGCAGGGTGCCCTGTACCGCATCGAGCAGCTCCAGGTCGGCGCCGAGGCCCGCTTGGGTGACACCGGCACTCTTTTCCTCTCGGTCCAGGCGGAGCCCGCCGCCGCCACCCCTGGCCCCACTCGCTACCGCGTGGTGTCTCCGCTTACTGCCGACGGCGCCACCCCCGCCCACATGGAGGCCCTGGTGCTCATCGCTCCGGCCCCCGGCGAGCCCCCGCAGCTTCTGCCCGAGGTCAGCGCCGCCCTGGACCGTCGCGGCAAGCCGCGCAACGGCCTGGCCCTGCTGTCCTCGATGAACCGCGTCGCCGGCACCGGGGCCCGGGCGGCGGTGGTCTGGGCCTGGGGCACCCGCTACGACGAAGTGGTCGGCGGCGTGCGCCTCAGCGAATCCATGGAGGAACCGCTGGAGGCCTTCGCCCTGGGCGAACTGATCGACGGCGCTTTCTGGCTGTCCGACTTCGGCTGGTACGGCCTTTCCGGCGCGGTCCATTGCTTCGGCGGGGTCAAGACCGCCTGCTTTTACCGCGTCCCCCGGGCCGGCGAGGAGCTCTTGCTGCACGTCCGCCTGCTCCCCCCCACCGCCGGGGCGTGGAGCGCCGACGTGACCGTGACCGATAGCGCCCTTTCGGTGGTCGCGACCCTTTCCGGAGTCATCGGCGTCCCCGCCAGCCGCCTGGCCGGCGCAGTGTGGGACGAGCAGGCCAAGGACGGCACCGGCATCGCCTGGCAGCATTTTTATCGCCGCATGCATCATCAGCTCCTCGAAGGGGAAGACCATTCGTGGTAAGTGGGGCCCGCCCCAGAATCGCCATCGTCGGCATGGCCTGCACGCTGCCCGGGGCCCACGGGGCCAAGGCATTGTGGCAGCGGCTGCTCGAAAAGCACCAGCCCTTCGGCGTCCTACCAAAAGACCGCTGGGACCCCGAGGTCTACGCCCAGGACCTACCATTGGGATCCAATCATTCCTATGAAAGGGGCGCGATCATCGAGGACGTCCAGGTCGACTGGCGCACCCTGCGCCTGCCGCCCTTGCAAGTCGAGCGCATGCACCGCCAAGAGAAGGTCGTCCTGGCCACCATGAGCGAGGCCCTGGCCGACGCCGGCATCTCCCCCGGCGATGGCCCCTGGGAAAAGGCCCAAGTGGTGGTGGCGGCCAGCACCCTGGGCCCCGATCCGGGCACCGATCACGGCAGGCGCATCCGCCGCTTCGAGCTGGCCGCTCCGGTCAGCGATGCCCTGGCCGCGCTCCTGCCCGGGCAGCAGGTCGAGATCGACGAGATCATCGAGCAGCTCTTCGACCTGGCCGCCCCGCCCATCGATCCCGATTCGATGACCACCTCGGCCAGTCTGATCGCCGGGCGCCTGGCCAATCTTTACGACTTTCGCGGCGGACACCTGGCGGTGGACGCTGGAATGGCCTCGTCCCTGGCGGCGGTGGACTGGGCCGCTACCACCCTTTCCACCGGCACCTCCGATCTGGTCCTGGTGTGCGGCGTCTCGCCCCTTCTGACCCCCTCGGCCATCCTCAATTTCGCCCATCGCGGCTACCTCACCGCCACCTACCCGCGCCCGCTCTGCGAAGACGCCGACGGGACGCTTCTGGGCGAGGGCTGCGGGGCCGTGGTGCTGGTGCGGCTCGAAGACGCAGTTGCAGACGTAGACCGCAAAAAGCGACGGGTCTACGCCTGCATCGACGGCATCGGCTCCGCCGTGGTACATCCCCGGGAGGGCAAGCGGGCGCAGGAACGCTGCGCCGCCGACGCCCTTTCCGCCGCCCTGCGTCAGGCCGGCTGCGCCCCCGGCGACATCCACTTCGTCGAGACCCGGGCCTGCGGCCTGGCCGACGACCGCGCCGAGCTGCGCGGCCTGGCACAGGTGCTCTGCGTCGGCCGCGACCTGGATCACCCGCTGCATGTCACCTCCAGCGTCGGCAACGTCGGCTTCCTTCAGGCAGCGTCGGGCATCGTGGGGCTCATCAAGGCGGCGCAGGCGCTCTCGCAGAAGACCTGGCCCGGGCAGCCTACCCTCCCCACTTCTGGACAGCTTCCCGGGGGCGTCCGCGTCCCGGGCGAGCCGGTCGCCCTTTATCCCCTGCAGCGCGTCGGGGTCAGCGACACCGGCATCGGGCCCCTCGCGTATCACGCGATCCTCTCCGCCGCGCCTGACAAGTCCAGGCCCATGCTTATTGACGAAGCCCTGCGTCCGCCCCTCAAGAACCGCCGCCAGAGCGACGGGGTGGCCATCGTCGGCTGCGGCATCCTGGTGCCGCAGAGCAACGACGTGCCCACCTTCTGGCGCAACATCCTCGACCGGGTCGAGGCCATCGGCGACCTGCCGCGCTCCCGCTGGGACGTGGACAAGCTCATCGGCGCCAGCAAGGAGCTGGGGGCTTTGTTGAAGACGCGGCTGGCCGGGGTAGTGGACCTGCCGCCCCTCGACCTTTCGCGCTTTGGCGTCCCGCCTGCCGACGCCAAGGTGCTGGACCCGGCGGTGAGCCTGGCCCTTCTGGCCAGCGAGCAGGCCCTGGGTGACGCCCGCTTCGCCCCCGGCAACTGGCACCCCGAGCGGGTCAAGGTGATCCTCGGGCAGCTCCCCCTGCGGGCCATGGAGGCCGAGGCCGAGAAGCGCGTGCTCTTCGCCAACCACCTGCGTCTGACCGCCGAGGCCATGCGCGAGGCCGGCATCGGCGACACCGAAGTGCGCCAGGTGATCGAGCACGCCCGCACCCACTTCGATCGCACCTCGCCCGCGCTTTCTTCGGAGACCTTGCAGGCGTTCTCCGGCCTGACCGCGGCGGCCAAGGTGGCCGCGGCCTATGACTTCCGCGGGGGTGCCCTATCGGTGGACGCGGCCTGCGGATCGTCCCTGGCGGCGCTGCACTTCGGCGTCGAGAGCCTGCTTCTGGGCGAGGCCGACGCGGTCCTTTGCGGGGGCGTGGCCTACAATCTTCTGCCCGAATATTACCTGTCCCTGAGCATGCTGGGTTTCCTGGCACCCCGGGTCGAGGCGCCCTTTTCCCTGAAGGGCAACGGCTTCGTCCCGGCGGAGGGCGCCGGCATCGTCGTTCTGCGGCGCCTTTCGGACGCGGTGCAAGGCCGCGAGCCGATCTACGCGGTAATCCGTGGGGTGGGCTGCTCCAGCGATGGCAAGGGCCTGTCGATCTTCGCCCCCAACACCGCCGGGCAGCAGCGGGCCATCCACCGCGCCCTGGCCGCCGCCGAGATCAGCGCCGACGATCTGGACCTCCTTGAGGCCCACGGCGCCGGCACCCGCCTGGGCGACCGCACCGAGATGGAGACCTACGCCGCCGTTTTCGGCCAGCGCGACCCCGGGCGGCCCTTGAACATCGGGACTTTGAAGTCGCAGATCGGCCACTTGAGTTCCGCCGCCGGCATCGCCAGCGTGATCAAGGTGGCCCTGGCCTTGCGCGATCGCCTGTTGCCTGGCGGTGCGGGCGAGGGGCAGCCCCACCCCGAGCTGCCCTTCGGCAGGCTCCCTCTGGAACTGGCCAGCCACTCCCGGGCGTGGATCGTCCCTTCGCGGAAGAAGCGTTGGGCCGGGGTCAGCGCCTTCGGTCTGGGCGGCGTCAACTACCACGTGGTCCTGCAGGAGCACGACGATCCGCTTTCGGGCGATCGCCGCGCCCCCACCGCCGCGGCGCTCCACCCCGCCCCGCTGCCCGCCCGGGGCACCCGGGCGGATCGCTTCGCCGTCGAGCTGTGCCCCCTGTCCCTGCCGGTGCGCCCGCCGCTCTTTTCGTTCCGCGGGCGGCACGTCCTTTTGCTCCTGCCCGCGGCCTTGGGGGACCCCGGGCTCGGGAAGATCATGTCCCAGCGGTTGCGGGACCGCGGCGCCCGGGTCTCGCAATTCTCGGCCAACGCCGAGGCCCAGGTCGGGGCCCTGGTGGCCGCGGCCCGGGGGCGCGAGGGAGACATTGACGGCGTCATCGACATGAGCTTGTGCACGCCCGACCCCGGTCTTTTGGACGGGTCGGTGGCGGCCTTCGCCGAGGTCATGGACTGGCACACCCGCCTTTCGTTCGGGGTGCTGCGCGAGGTCTACGATCGCTTCTCCACCGCCGCGGCCCACTCGGTGTGCTTCGTAGCGGTCACCGCCATGGGCGGCAGCCTGGGCATGCTGCCCAGCAAGAACGGCAACCCCCTGGGCGCCGTCCTGGTCGGCATGGTGCGGGGCCTGAAGCAGGAATTGCCCGCCGTCGTGGCCAAGGCCATCGACTTCGACCCCGACGCCCTGCCCGAACGAATGACCGACGAGGTGCTGCGCGAGGTCGAGGACGGCAACGACCGCATGGACGTGGCCCACGCCGGCAGGCGCTTCGTGCTGAACCTGCGCCGCGAGAGCTTTACCGATAACAGCCCGATAGTACGCCCGATCCGCGAGGGCGACGTGTTTCTTTTCTCGGGCGGCGGCCGCGGGGTGACCTTCGAGTGCGCCTGCGCCCTGTCCCGCCTCGGCGTCCACGTCATCGTCACCGGGCGGACCTCCCCGCCGGACCCATCGCTGCCCTTTCTGGAGATGGACGATGCGGCGTTCCTGGCCTATCAGAAAGAGCAACTGGTGCTTTGCCGGGCCGCTGACCCCACGCTGACCCCGGTTCGTTTCGGGCAAAAATTCGCCGGGCGGGTGCGCCAGCGCGAGTTGCACAAGAACCTTATACGGGCGCGGCGCTTCGAACTGCCCCTGTCCTACGAGCTGTGCGACATCACCGATCTGTCCCAGGTGCAGGCCCTGGCGAAACGGGTGCGCGATCGCCATGGGCACATCGACGGGGTGGCCCACGGGGCGATGGTCGAGTGGTCGCGCAGCCTGCCGGGCAAAACCCCCGACATGATCGAGAAGACCCTGGCCACCAAGGTGGTCGGGGTGCTGAACCTGCTGGAGGCCTGCAAGAACGATCCGCTGCGCATCTTCATGTGCTTCGGATCGGGCGCCGGCATTTTTGGCAACCGCGGGCAGATCGACTACAGCGCCGCCAACGCCCTGATGGCCGCGATGCTGGTGCAAAAGGCCGCCCGACGCGAGCATCCGATGAGCCACGTCACCATGGACTGGACCGCCTGGCAGGAGGTCGGCGCCGCAGCGGCCAACCCGGACATCGCCGCCCTGGTCGAGCGCACCGGGGTGACCAGCATAAAACCCGCCGAGGGCACCTACTGGTTCCTGAGCGAGCTGTGCCTGGGGCGAGGCAACGAGACGGTGATCTTCGAGGAACGCATGCTCCACGACTGGCCCTTCCTCGGGCGCACCGCCGAGGGCACCGGCGAGCGGGCCATCGAGTTCGACGACCGCGGCAGGCCGCTTTTGCCCGGGGCCTGGCCGCTTTGCGATTACCTGATCGAGAGCGGACCGGGGCGGGTGCTCTTCGAGCGGCGCATCGAGGTGGAGCGCGACAGCTTCCTTTCGCAGCACCGCCTGTACGGGACGCCGATCGTCCCGGCCACCTTCGGCTGCGAGATCCTGGCCGAAGCAGCGGCGCTGACCTCGCCGGGCTGGCAGATCGAGATCATGCAGGACGTGGTGATCGGCGATCCGGTGAAGCTGCATCGGGACACTCCGGTGCTCATTCGCGCCAGCGCCAGGGTGATCGACGAGACTGAGGACCGGCGCATTGTCGAGGCAGAGACCCACTCGCACCTTTTTTTGCGCGGCCGGGCGCTGCAACAGGACCGGCTGCACCACCGGGGGCGCTTCGTCTTGCGCCGCTCCGGCCCGCGGGAGCCGCGGCGCATCGACCTGCCCGAACCGACCGGCACGATCCATGCCCGCTCGTTCTTCCACCTGGCCAAGGACCCGGTGTACCTGGGGCCGCTCTTCTGCCGGGCGGAGCAACTTCATCTCTTCGAGAACGGGGTGGGCGGGATGGTCCGGGCGCCGCGGCAGCGGGATATGATCCGGGACATCTCGTACCCGCAGTTCCAGGTGGATCCCCTGCTTCTGGACGCGTCGTTCCAGATCGCCGCGAACTGGGACGGGCAGAAGAATCTTTTTGTGTCGATCCCCCTGGCGGTGGGAAAGATGATCCTGGGCCGGATGCGGCGGCGCGGGGAGCACGCCCAGGTGCGGGCGCAGGTGGTGCGGGTGGCCGACCCCGACGTGTTCTACGACATCATGGTCACCGGCGATGAGGGGCAGGTGCTGGTCGAACTTCAAGGGGTGCACCTGCGCCGGATCGGTCCCCTTTCGGAGGTCAGATGAGGGGGGACCTCCTTCGCGTCGTGGTGGCACGGCGGGTCGAGCAGCCGGCCGCCGCGTCCCTTGCAGGCTGGTCGCGGCTGGCGCCGGAGGAGGCGGCGCTTCTGGGGCCAGGGGCCACCGGAAAGCGTCGCGCCGAATTCCTGGCGGGCCGGCTCGCGGCGAAAGAGGCGGTGGCCCGGCTTACCGCGGGGGGCAAGGGCGATGGCATCGGGAACCAGCACATCGGCCTGGACCTGCTGATGCCTGGGGCGGAACTTTCCCAGTCCACCCTGGACGCCGCCGCGCAAGGCTTCGTGAAGGACGCGGACGGGGTGGCCATCCTGCGGGCGACCGGGGCGTACCAGGGGCAGCCCCGGGCGGTGCACCTGCGGGAGCAGAGTTGCCAGCGGGCCGAGCAGGTCTCGATCAGCCATGTAGATGGGGTGGCGCTGGCGGCGGCGTCGTGGCAGAGAATAGGCCTGGATCTGATGACCATCGAGGCGCTGGGCGACGCTTTCATCGAGGAGGCGTTCGCGCCCGAGGAACTTTCGAAGTGGGCCAATATCTACCAGAGGAACCAGTTGGGCGATGCGGAGATCTGCACGGCCTTTGCCGCGAAGGAGGCCGCGCTGAAGTGGCTCGGCTGCGGCCTGCGCGTTCCCTTGCACAGCGTGGTGGTCACCCCGGGCTTCTGCCTCATCAAGGGCGAGTTCTCGGTGGGCATCTGCCAGGAGGGAAAGCCCAAAACACGCAGCCTGGCCTGGACGTGGCGCTCGCCGAGCCGCGTGTGGGTCTTGCTCAGCCAGGGAGGGACCGACTACAGATAGGCCGGGTCGCGGTGCTCCCCGAAGACCTCGCGGA
>JBBRLA010000110.1:0-16802 GCA_038231615.1 Polyangia bacterium
CGGAGATCAGCCTGACCCTGGCGGGGATCATCCTGCGCTGCCTGGAGACCCGGCCCGACGCCCGCTACCCCAACATGGACGATCTCCTGCGCGACCTGATGGTGGCGCAGGCCGAGCTTCAGGCCCGGCAGCCGGAGGCCATCCCCGAGACCCTCCTGGAAGCCAGGAGCAGCAAGCGGGAGGGGGTCAGGCAAGAGAACCGGTCGGAGGCCAGGCAGGAAGCCAGGATCGACGGGCGGGCGGACACCAGCATCGATCGCGAAGCGCGAAGCGCCGCGGTTGTGCCGGATCGCGAAGCGCGAAGCGCCGCGGTTTTGTCCGATCGCGAAGCGCAAAGCGCCGCCGTTGTGCCGGCTCGCGAAGCGCAAAGCGCCGCCGTTGTGCCGGCTCGCGAAGCGCAAAGCGCCGCCGTGCGCATCGGGGCCGAGCGCACCGGCGATCGGGCGGCGATCGAGCCCACCATCGAGTACCGGGGAGGGGCCGCGCCGCCGCAGTCCCTCCCGGAGCGCCCTGCCCCGCCGCTGTCCCAGGAACGCCCTGCCCCTCGGTCCCCTGCTGCCGGCACCCGCAGCCTTCCGGGGATGGCGGCGGTGGCGCCCCTGCCCAGGGGGAGGGCGCCTGACGGGAAGCTCCGTCCAGGGCCCTCCGGGCCGGTGCTGGCCGGCTGGGGGGATGCCCTTACCCGGGGCCCGGCCCCATCGACAGCGATCACCGACGGGCCGGCCGGGAAAGCGACGTCTCGCAACTCGGGACAGCACCCGGCGAAGCAGAGCCCGATCAAGAGTGCTTCCGCCGAGGCGCCGACGACCTTCCCCTTGCAGGGCCCGCGCCCCACCTCTCCAGGCGCTCCCTCAGTGGGCCGCCCCCCGCCGCCGCCGCCAGCCCGCGGCGTCCGGGCGCTCTCGGCCCCGCAGCTTCGTTCCCAGGGCCCCGCCCAGGAGGGCCCGGCTGCCCAGGAACGGAGCAGCGGCCCCAATCCTATGTCCGGCCCGGTGCCGGGGAAGGTGAGCGGGCCGGTGCTGAGCAGGGGCAGCGGACCCGTACCCAGCAAGGCCGGCGGGCCCGCCGCCACCCTGGAGGGGCTCGGCCCCTCGCCGGTGTCCGGTGAGATTACCATCCCACCCCCGTCCCTGCTGCTTTCCCTGCCGCCCCGGCTCGCGGTGGTGCTGGACCCAGAGCTTTCTGGACGACATCCGGCCAGGCAGACCGGCAGGACGCCCAGCTCGATTCGTGCCAAAAAAACGCTGCTGCGCCGCTACCTGGGGCCCGCCCTGAGCAGCCTCTTGCTGCTCTCTCTCGGCTTCACCGCAGCGCGCCTTCTGGCGCCTGCCCGTGGCCCCGAAAAGAACAAGGCATCGCCTGACGGGTTGGCCCTGACCTTGGCGTCGCAGCTCCCCCCTCGGCGACCCCTACTGCGCCCGCCCGACGCGGGGATTGCGGAGGCCGGACGCCCGGCGCCGGCCCGGGATGGCTCCACCGCGGCCCTCATCGAATGGGCCCGTCGCGCCGTCGACAATGGTCGCTACACCGCCCCGCCGGGAGACAACCTGGTCGACCTGCTGGCGCGGATCGAGTCGGTGTCGCCCAACCATCCGGAGGCCAGGGCCCTGCGCACCGAGGCGGTCATCACGGTGGGCCGCAGGGGACGCGAGGCCCTTACCAGCAAGGACCTGGCGGCGGCCCTGGGCTATCATCGGGTGCTTCTGGCCCTCCAGTCGGACTCGCCTTTTCCGCGCTCCGATCTATCGCACCAGCTCCAACTCCAAGCCCGCGCCAACGCTCGCAAGAACCACCGCAAGGCGCTGGAAAGCGGCATGGGCGCCGTCGAGGTGACCCCCGAGTCCGTACCCGCCCACCTGATCCTCGGCGACGTCTACCTTTTCGCCGGACAGCGCGAGCTGGCCGCCGCGGAGTACCGCCGCTCCCTGGAACTGCACCCCTATCCCGCCGAGGAGAAGATGGCCCGGGCCGGCCTGCAGCGGGCCGAGGGCCCGCCGAAACGCCGCCACCGGTGAGGCGCCCGCCCAGGCCCGCCGATCGACTCCATGGATGAACGCATAGCGCGGCCCACGCTTTTATGGCAACCGGCGCGCAAATCTGCTATCGCAGACAGGATGCCGATCAAGCTCCCCCCCTCCTCGGGCGCCACCCTGCTGGCCGTGTCCGGCCCCGCGCCCCCGGAACGACAGGGGTTCCTCGACTTCAATCGTGCCGCCGCCGCCGGGCCCAAGGTTTATCCGGTCAGCGACATCGTTCGCAAGGTCGGCCGGCTCCTGGGCGATCAGTTCCCCGACGTGTGGGTCGAGGGGGAGATCGACGGCTTCAAGCTCCACGCCGCCACCGGCCACCTTTACTTCGCCCTCAAGGACAGCGCCGCCCGCATCGACGCCATGATGCCTCGCCTGAAGGCCCAGCGCATGCGCTTCATCCCGAAAAGCGGCATGAAGGTCCGCGCCCGCGGCCGCCTCAGCCTGTACGAGGCCCAGGGGCGCTTCCAGTTCTACATCGACGAGATGGAACTCTCCGGCGAGGGCGAGCTTTTGCGGGCCTTCGAAGAACTGAAGCTGCGCCTGCAAAAAGAGGGCCTTTTTTCCCCTGATCGCAAGCGCCCGCTGCCTCGCTTCCCTCGCTGCATCGGGGTCGCAACTTCCCAGAGTGGGGCCGCCTTGCAGGACATCCTGCGCGTGGCCCAGCGCAGAGGACGGGTGCGCGTCCTCATCGCCCCATGCCAGGTCCAGGGGGACAGCGCCCCCCCGCAGATCTGCGCCGCCATCGAGCGCCTACAGCCCCACGTCGACGTCATCATCGTCGGCCGCGGCGGCGGCAGCTCCGCCGACCTGTGGGCCTTTAACGACGAGACCCTGGCCCGCACCATCGCCCGCTGCCGGGTGCCGGTGGTCTCCGCGGTGGGCCACGAGGTCGACTTCACCATCGCCGACTTCGTCGCCGACGTGCGCGCCCCCACGCCCTCCGCCGCGGCGGAGATCGTAGTGCCCCTCTTTTCCGCCCTGGAGGAAGAGCTGGCGGAGCTGACCACCCGCCTGCACCGCGTCGGACAGCGCACGACGGATGCCGCCCGGCAGCAGCTCGACTTTGAGATAGCCCGGGGCGAGAAGGCGCTGCTGCGCCAGATTGCGCTGCGCCGCAAGCACCTGGTGGCGGCGGAGGCGGGCCTTTCGGTCCAGCACCCCAAGGCCAAGCTCCTGCGCAATCGCTCGGCGCTAGATCAGTTGCGCATGCGGCTTTTGACCGGGCAGCGCAACCTGCTGGAGAAACGGCGCCGCGGCTACGAGGGGTTGGTCGGGAAGCTGGACGCGCTTTCCCCGCTGAAGGTGCTGGTGCGCGGTTACGCCGTGGCCCGCGACGCAGCCGGCCACGTGGTCACGGATGCGGCCAGCCTGAAACCCGGGGACCCGCTGAACGTCCACCTGAGCCGCGGGGAGCTGAACTGCCGCGTCGAAAGGGTGGTAAAGGCGGTGGAGACAGCGCCTGACGAAGCGGGAAAGCCGGCCCGCTGATGGCGTTGCCGGTGCGCCTGGGGGTGATCGGCTGGCCGATCGACCACAGTCATTCTCCCGCGATGCACAACGCGGCCCTGCGCGTCCTGCACCTGCCATGGGAGTATGCGGCGTTCGCCGTGGCGCCCGCGGATGGGCAAAAGGAGGGGCGACTGCGGGAGGCCATCCTTTGCGCCCGGGCGCTGGGTCTCTTGGGGCTCAACGTCACCCTGCCCTACAAGCAGGCGGTCCTGTCGCTGTGCCAGCCCGACGCCCTGGCCCTGCGGGTGCAGGCAGTCAACACCCTGCGTTTTCCGCCCGCCGACGACCCCGGCACCGCCGTCCTGGGCACGAATACCGATGTCCCGGGTTTCGCCGCCCTGTGCCGGGAGAGCGGTGCCGCGCCTTTACCCGGGACCACCGCTGTGATCCTGGGGGCCGGCGGCGCGGCACGGGCGGTGCTGGTCGCGCTGCTCGACGCCGGGGCCCGGGTCACCGTGGCCCGCCGAACGCCAGGATCGATCCACGTGGACGCCCGCCCCGTGGCCACCGTCCCGCTGCACCGCTGCCACGTCACCCCGCTGCTCGCAGGCTGCGACTTGCTGGTCGACTGCACCCCCCGCGGTCTTCAGCCGACGCCCTACGCCGCTCTCGACCGCACGCACCCCGAGCTGGATTTGCGCGCCTTGCCGCCCCACGCCACCATCTTGGATCTCTGCGTGCGCCCGACCACCTCCCTGACCGCCGCCGCTGCCGCCCTGGGCCTGCGTGCCGCTACCGGTGAGGCCATGCTTCTGCACCAGGGCGCCCGGTCCCTGTCCTTCTGGCTCGATGCGCCCCTGCCCGGACCCGCTTTCGACGCCATGCGAAAGGCCCTCGCCGCCAGCCTGGCCCAGGGTTAGCGCAACTGCACCGCCCGGGCGCCGAACAGAATTTCCAGGGACTGCAAGAGTTCGTCGCTCGGGACCACCCGGTAGTGCGCCGGGAGCTGCGCCTCCACCCGCCACTTCGCCGTCCGCCGCAGCATCAACGAAAGCTGCACCCCCCCGTGATGCTTGCGCAAAAGCTGCTGTAGCACCCGGGCCTGGTCCCGGGTAAGTTCGTCCGCGGGCAGCTCCAGCACCACCTTCTGCGTCCGCTCCAGGCGCAGCCGCGAGATCGGGATCGCCTCCTTCAGATGGAGCTTCCGCTGCACATTGTCCCCGTCGCCCTCACTGACCAGGGTGCCGATGCACAGCAGGGGTTCGTCGCTCTTTAGCACCGCCTCGTACTCGGCGAAGGGCTTGGAGAAGCACACCACATCCAGCCCCCCGCTCTGGTCCTCCAGCTTGAAGAAGCACATGCGCCCGTTGCCGCTCTTCAGGGGGCGCTCGCGGAACTCCGAGACCACCCCCCCCACCGACACCTCCATGCGTTCTTCCTTGGTCAGAAGCTCGTCCACCCGCAGGGCCCGGGCCCGCAAAAGGTCCGGCAGGTAGCGGTCCAGCGGGTGCCCGCTGATGTAGAACCCGAGCGCCTCCTTCTCCATCGCCAGCTTCTGCTTGGGCGCGTATTCGTCCAGCGTCGGGTAGGCGGGCTCAAAGCTGACGCTCTTTGGGTCGCCGCCGCCCCCGCCGATCAGGCCGAACAGAGACGTCTGCCCGCTCTCCCGCTCGCGCTGTTCCTTCTGCGCCCGCTCTACCGCCTGGTCCAGCACCGCCATTGCCTGCGCCCGGGACGGGACGATCTCATCCATCGCCCCCGACTTGATCAGCGCCTCCAGCACCTTCTTGTTGACCCGCCGCAGGTCCACTTGATCGCAAAGCGAGAAGATCGACCCGATCACGCCGCCCTTCTGCCGCGCCTCCACGATCGCCTCCACCGCGGTCTCGCCCACGCCCTTGATCGCCGAGAGACCGAAGCGGATCGCCTTGCGCATCTCCTTTGCGCCTTTTTGCCCCTTGCCCTTGTCTTTGTCCTGCGTCTCCTTGACCTTCACCACCGAGAAGTCCATCGCCGACTGGAGCGCGTCGGGGCGCAGCACCTGAATGCCCATGGCACGGGTCTCGGCGATGTTCTTGACCACCTTGTCGGTGTCGTCCTTGTCGCAGGTCAGGAGTCCGGCCATGAACTCCTCGGGGTAGTGGAACTTCAGATACGCCGTCTGGTAGGTCACCAGGCCGTAGGCCGCCGAGTGCGACTTGTTGAAGCCGTAGCCGGCGAACGCCGCCATCAGGTCGAACACCTCGTCGGCGACGTGCTGGTCCACCCCGATCTTCCTGGCGCCGTCCAGAAACTTGGCCTTCTCCTGGTCCATGACCTCCTTCTTCTTCTTGCCCATGGCCCGGCGCAGGAGATCGGCGCCCCCCAGGGAGTACCCGGCCAGCGCTCGGGAGATTTGCATGACCTGTTCCTGGTAGACGATGACCCCGTAGGTCTCCTTGAGGATCGACTCCATCGCCGGGTGGTGGTAGACGATGCGGGTGCGCCCGTGCTTGCGGTTGATGAAGTCGTCCACCATCCCGCCTTCCAGCGGCCCCGGTCGATACAGGGCGCCCGCGGCGATGATGTCCTCGAAGCAGTCCGGCTTGAGCTTTTTCAAAAGCTCCTTGAACCCGGATGATTCAAGCTGGAACACCCCGGTGGTGTCGCCATCCGAGATCATGCGGTACACCCCGACGTCGTCCAGCGGGATGGCGCGCAGGTCGAAGTCCGGGCGCTCCACCAAGATCATTTTCAGCGCCAGATCGATGACGGTCAGTGTCTTCAGGCCCAGGAAGTCGAACTTGACCAGGCCGGCTTCTTCGACCTCGTCCTTGGCGAACTGGGTGACGATCTCGCCGTTCTGGCCGCGGTAGCACGGGACGTATTCCCACAGGGGCTTTTCCGAGATGACGATGCCGGCGGCATGCATGCCGGCGTTTCTGTGCAGCCCCTCCAGGGCGGTGGCGACCTCGATGACCTCCCGGTAGTGGGGCTTGTCCTCCATGGCTTGCTTGAACTTGGGTTCGTTCGCCAGGGCCCAGGTCATGGTGACCGGGTGGCCTTCCACCAGGTTTGGCAGGTTTTTGGTCAAATCATTCAGCTCGGAGAAGGCCAGCCCCATGACCCGGCCCACGTCCTTGATGGCGCTCTTGGCGGACAGCGAACCGAAGGTGATGATCTGGCCGACCTGGTTTTTGCCATAATGCTCCGAGACGTACTTGATGACCTCGTCGCGTCGGTTCATGCAAAAATCGACGTCGAAGTCGGGCATCGAGACGCGCTCGGGGTTCAGAAAGCGCTCGAACAGGAGGTTGTAGGGGATCGGGTCCAGGTCGGTGATGCGCATGGAGTAGGCCACGATCGACCCGGCCCCGGAGCCGCGCCCCGGACCCACGGGGATGCCGTGCTGTTTGGCGTAGTTGATGAAGTCCCAGACGATGAGGAAGTACCCCGGGAAGTCCATCTTGGTGATGACGTCGATCTCGCGCTGTAGCTGGGCCCGGTACTGGTCGGGGTCGAACTTCTTGCCCAGCACCTGGAACTCGTCAAAACGCCGCAAAAGCCCGTCTTCGGCCACCTTGCGGAAGTAGCTCGGGATGTCGAAGCCGTCGGGGACCTGGTAGCGGGGCAGCATGGTCTTGCCCAGGGTCAGCTCGACGTTGCAGGCACGGGCGATCTTGACCGTGTTCTCCAGGGCCTCGGGGATGTCGTGGAAGTGGTCGTTGAACTCCGCCGCGCTCTTCAGATAGTAGGCGTCGGTCTTGTGCTGCATGCGCTTGTCATCGGTCAGCGTGCGGCCCTGTTGGATCGCCATCAGGATCTCGTGGGCGCGGGCGTCGGTGCGATGGACGTAGTGGCAGTCGCCGGTGGCGACCAGGGGGATGCCGGTCTCCTTGGCCATGCGGCGCCAGGACTCGTTGACTCCTTCTTGCTCTTCCAGGCCGTTGGGCTGGATCTCCAGGTGGAAGGCGCCGGGCTCGAAGAGGTCGCGGTACTCCAGGGCCACCTGCTTGGCCTGTTCGTAGCCGTTCTTCAGCAGCGTCTGGGCCACCTCGCCGCCCAGACAAGCGGAAAGGCCGAAGAGGCCCTGGCTGTGCTCCTTGAGCAGCTTCTTGTCGATGCGCGGGTGGTAGTAAAACCCCTCTAAAAACCCCATCGAGTTGAGGTAGCGCAGGTTGCGGTAACCCTGGTCGTCGCGGGCCAGGAGGATCAGGTGGTAGTTGCGGCGGCTCTGACGATCGGTGCGATCGGCGCAGATATAGGTCTCGCAGCCGAAGATCGGCTTGATGCCCGCGGCCTTCGCCCTCTTGTAGAAGTCGATGGTGCCGAACATGTTGCCGTGGTCGGTGAGGGCCACCGAGTCCATACCCAGCTCCTTGAGCCGGGGAAAGAGATCCTTCAGGCGGATTGCCCCGTCAAGGAGGCTGTACTGACTGTGAAGGTGGAGGTGTGCGAACTCGGAAGTCATCTCCTTTGGGGGTAGTACACGACGGGGGAGTAGTCAAATGAAAGCTTGCTGCGACCGCCCCTGTGGCGTTCATACACCCCCCTCACTCAGGACTATTTCATTCCTAAAAGGAGGCCCCCTCGGGCTGGCACGGTGGCCATGACGGTGCCGGCGGCGACGCTGTACTCGGTGCCGGTCAGGTAGTCCACCACCCGGGCCCCGGTGGGCCAACCGACCTCGGCGGGCACCGGCACCAGGGCCTCCTGTGGCGTTGGCAGGCGGTTCAGCACCACCAGGGCGCTTTCTTTCGGGTCCTGCCCCGGTCGGGCGTAGGCGTAAAGATCCTCCTGTAGCAAGGTGGTGGTTTTCATGTCTCCGCGGGAGATCCCCAGAAGCTTGGCCCTGGCCGAAAGCAGCGTGGTCATGCGCTTTTGCTGGGCCGACTCCCGGTCGGACAGGCCGGCGAAGCGCATCATGTGCCGGTTGTCGGGATCGCCGCCGCCGTATTCGCCGTACTCGTCCCCGTAGTAGAGCAGCGGCACGCCGGGGAGGGTCAAAAGGTTCAGCATGCCCAGCCACAGGCGATCGTAGGGCTCCTGATCGGGCGGGGCCATGGGGACATCGGGCGCCCATTTGCGGTCGGCCAGGCTCTGCGCCCACGTGTCGGACTGGCCGCGGTAGGTGGCGGTGGTAATGAAGCGGGTGGTGTCGTGGCCGCCGATGTAGCGCCCCATGTCGGAGCCGGCGAACTGGTCCAGGCTGGCGTGGGTCCAGTAGTCCACGTGGAGGAAGCGTCGATTGGCCGCCTCGTCCCGGGCGAACGATCGGTAGGGCACGGCGTGGTACAGGACGAAGTCGAACTGCCCCGAAAGCCCCAGGGGCCCCATGTAGCGCTTGATGGTGTCGTAGTTGTCGGCGTTGCCGGCGATGGAGGTGTCGGACCAGCCCATGGCGGTCTCGCCCACCATGTAGACCTGGGTACCTCCGTTCTCGAAACGCTCGCGGACGCGGGCCGCCAGGTTAAAGGTCGCCAGGTCCTCCACGTGCTTCACCGCGTCGATGCGCAGGCCGTCGAGGTCGAAGGTCTCGACCCACCACAGGATGTCGCTGATGAACTGCTCGGAGGCGTCGGCGACAGTCCAGTTGATGTCGGGAAGATAGGACGCGAAAAGGCAGTCCAGGCGGTGGGTGGTCCAGTCGCAGTTGTCGGTGCCGCAGATGCAGCCGGTGCGGAACCAGTCGCGGCGCTTGGCGTCGGTGAAATACTCGTGCTTCTCGTGTACGTGGTTCAGCACCGCATCCATGACCACGCGGATGCCGTGGCGGTGGGCCTCCTCGATGAGGTTGTGCAGGGCCTCGGCCCCGCCCAGGCGCGGGTCCACCTCGCGGGCCCGGGTCGGCCAGTAGCCGTGGTACCCGGACACGTGGTACATGCCGGTCGCGTCGATGTAGCCCTCGGCGGGCTGGGTCTGCCAGGGGGTGATCCACAGGGCCTTGATGCCCATGCCGTCGAAGTAGCCATCCTTTATGGCCTTCTGCACGCCCAGAAGGTCGCCGCCCTTGTAGTCGGTAGCCGGGAAGACGCCCGGGATGGGCGCCGGGTTGTTGGTCGGGTCGCCGTCGCGGAAGCGGTCGGTGACGGCCATATACAGGGGGGTGTCAGTGATGTGGAAGGGCCGCTGCTCGATCCAGAAGGGCAGAAGCAGGGGTTCGCCGGTGCCGTCCCCGGAGTTTGGTTGCAGGGACAGGGTATACTTGCCGTCGGGCAGCCCGGTGAGGATCACCTCGGCGGTCTTGCCGTCTTGGGCGACCTTCAGCTCGGCGGCAGACAGGGTTTTGGGAGAATAGCCAGCGCCGGCATGGTCCTCTGGGCGGCGGAGGGTGCCGGTCACACCGCACAGGGCGCCGCCTGCCTGCCCCAGGGCGATGTCGACGGTGACGGAGAAATTGCCCTGCCCGGGACCGGGGCGGGCGCTGCGCAGGCCGTCCTTGGCGACGCGCACGGCGGGAAGGCGGCAGTCGGGGACGCGGAGGCCGGAGTTCTCGGTGCCCTTTACGTACCTGCGGTAGCCGTTGCTCGGGTCGAGGGTCCAGTTGTCGTCGGCGATGATCTTGTAGCCGTAGGTGCCGGGGGGCAGCTTGAGGGTCGCCTGGTAGGCGCCGTTGGGGTCGGGGCCGGTCAACGGCTGGGCGGTCTTGCTGAACTGGTTCCATTCGCCCGCCACGTAGACCGCGGCGGCCTTGGCGGGGAGGACGGTGCGCAGGGTGACGGAACACTGGGGCGGGTCACTGGAGTTCGGGGAGTTTGGCGCCTTTTTAGCCCCGCAACTGCCGCCGTCGGGGCGGGCGCCTCCGTCGGGCACGGGGGCTCCGTCGCCGGTGTCGCCGCTGGTCGCGGGGCAGGCGGAAAGGACCAGGCCGGCGCACAAGAGCAGCGCGTGGGAGGTAAAACGGGGCGACACGGGGCAGCGGGACTTCATGGAAACTCCTGCTGGGAGGAACGCAAGACAGAGAATAGCGCAAGCCGGGCGGATGTGCTGCTCTCAGGGGGCGAGGATCTCCGGCAGGGTCACCGGCAGCAGGCCGCGGCGGCGGCACTCGTGCAGAAGCTCGTCGAGGGCGGCGGCGGTCTGCCGGCGATCGCCGCCGCCGTCGTGGAGCAGGAGGATCTCGCCATCCCGGAGGTGGCGGCGGGCGCGGCGGACGATGACCTCGACACCGGGGCGGTCGGTGTCCCAGACACCGTGGGTCCAGGCGCAGAGGTGCAGGCTGCGGCGGCGCAGGATTGCCGGGAGCCTGGGGGACTTCCAGCCGTGGGGGGCGCGGAACCACACTGGCGAAGGGACGCCGCAGGCGGCGATGGCCCGCTGGGCATCGTCGATCTGCCTTTCGATCTCGGGGGTGGGCAAAAGGGTCAGCTTGCGGTGGTCCTGGGTGTGGTTGCCGATGACGTGGCCCTCGCTGGCGATGCGTCGGACGAGGTCCGGCTGGGCAGCGGCGGCGCTTCCGACGCAGAAGAAGGTGGCCCGCGCCCCGTGCCGACGGAGCACGTCGAGGACCTGGGCGGTATCGGCGCCGTTGGGCCCATCGTCGAAGGTGAAGGCGATGCGCCGCCGGCCCCGCCGCCCGACATGAGGCGAGCGGCCGGGCAGATCGAGGCGGGGGATGAAGATCCACAGAAGGGCAACCTCGCACAGGAGCAAGAGCAGCAAGGCCGCCCCGGCGAGGGCCCGGGGCAGGGGGGCACTGGCGGCGAAGATCCCATAGATCGGCGGGCCAAGGCCAAAGAGGGCCAGAAGGCCGTAGCCGATCGCCTGCATCCAGGCCGAAAAGGGCATCGTCAGGATCCGCTAGGCGGAAGCGGCGCGGCGGGCCTTGCGGGGGACCACCTTGGCTTCGTCTTCATGTTGCGCCTCGGCCCCGTCGGGGTCGGCGACCTCGGTGGGACCGGACAAATGGGTCGCCTGGCCGCGGCCCTTTTCGTCGTCGTCGAGGGCGCCCTGGACGGGGCATCGCCGCGGCATGCGCAGGCCGCCGCCCAAAATAAGGGTCAGGCTGATCATCACGTAGGACCCCACCACCGACCAGATCGGCGAGTGGGTCGGGGCCGACAGGGCCGGGTCGTCGGGCCGCCTCAAAGCTCCATCACCGGCACGGCGCCCGTTGGCAGGTGGAGCCTGGGCCCCGTCCGGTCCTGTACCTCTGCGACGGTGACCCCGGGGCCAAGCTCGCGCAGGTGCAGGCCGTCGGGCTCCACGTCGAGGACGGCGAGGTCGGTGATGATGCGGTTCACAGCGCGGGTGGCGGTCAGGGGCAGGGTGCAGCGGGAGAGGATCTTTTTCTCGCCGGAGCGGGCGACATGCTCCATCATCACGATGACCCGGCGGGCCCCGGCGACAAGGTCCATGGCCCCGCCCATGCCCTTGACCATCTTGCCGGGGATGGTCCAGTTGGCCAGATCGCCTGTCTCCGAGACCTGCATCGCCCCGAGAATACACATATCGATATGCCCGCCGCGAATCATCGCGAAAGAATCGGCAGACGAGAAATACGACGAGCCGGGAAGCTCGGTGACGGTCTGCTTGCCGGCGTTGATGAGATCCGGGTCCTCGTCGCCCGCAAAGGGGAAGGGGCCGATGCCGAGCATGCCGTTCTCGGATTGCAGCACCACGTCGACGCCCGGGGGGATGTAATTCGCCACCAGCGTTGGCAGCCCGATGCCGAGGTTCACGTAGAAGCCGTCGCGCAGCTCCTTCGCCACGCGGCGTGCCAAGTTCTCACGGGACAGAGCCATGCGGGCGATTCTAAGCCAATTAGCTTTCCAGAACGGAATCAAAATGGCGGCGGCCTGCTCGAAAGGCCCGCAGGGAGAGCACGGCGGTGGAAAAACGGGGGCGCAGCCGGGGGAACACCACCACGGCCAGGTAGGCCAGGGCCGCGAACCAGCCGGCCAGGACCAGCAAGGTCACCCAGGTAAGGGTATCCAGGGGCAAAAGGGCCAGGGACCGCGCGGGGGTACCTTCGCCCTGCTCTGGGCCGCCGCAGGCACAGTCGAAGAGGGCATAGCCCCAAAGGAGGGTAAGGGGTACAAAGACCCCGAAGAGCACGGCGATCTGCCAGAACTGCCCGGACAGCATCAAAGCTCCCTTTGGGAAGGCCCGGGAAAGCTGCGCGGGCGAACGGTGCGCTGCTCGATGGGTTTCTCGTAGGCCCGGCCCTGGAAGATCCGGTGGACATAGATGCCGGGGGTGTGGACCCGATCCGGATCGAGCTGCCCGGGCTCGACCAGTTCCTCGACTTCGGCGATGGTCACTCTGGCGGCGGTGGCCATGATGGAGTTGAAGTTGCGGGCGGTCTTGCGGAAGACCAGGTTGCCGAAGCGATCGCCCTTGTGGGCCTTGATGATGGCGAAGTCGGCGTGAAGGGCGGTCTCCAGGATGTAGCCGCGGGTCCGGCCCAGGGCGTCGGTGAACTCGCGGGTCTCCTTGCCCTCGGCGCGGACGGTGCCGTGGCCGGTGGGGGTGTAGAAGGCGGGGATGCCGGCGCCGCCTGAGCGGATGCGCTCGGCCAGGGTGCCCTGGGGACACAGTTCCACTTCAAGCTGCCCACCCAGGAAAAGCCGCTCGAAGGTCTTGTTCTCGCCGACGTAGGAGGAGATCATCTTGCGCACCTGGCCGTTGGCCAAGAGCACGCCCAGTCCCTTGTCGTCGATGCCGCAGTTGTTGGAGATGAGGGTCAGATCGCGGACGTTGCGGTGAAGCAGGGCCTGGATGCAGTTCTCGGGGTTGCCGCACAGGCCGAAGCCGCCGGCCATGATGGTGGCGCCATCGGCGATGTCGTGCAGCGCGGCGGCTGCGTCTGTGCAGGTCTTATCCATGGGGCGCATTATTCTTACTCCGCTCCCCTCTCGTGTCAACGAAAGCTATAACGGACGAGAAGATCAGAAGATCTTCATCAGTGCCCCGAAAGCGCCTTGGGCAAGGGCCGGGGCAGGGTGTTCGGCGAATCGGCCAGGCCCGCGGCGGCCACCGCGACGGCCGCGGCGCACAGGTTCAGGTCCAGGGGGTCGATCTTGTCCAACGTGTCGGCGGCGGTGTGGTGCCACTCGAAGTAGTGCGTCTCGTCCTGGAGCAGGCGGAAGGTCGGCACCCGATCGTCGAAGGGGGACAGGTCGGCCCCCGACACATGCTCACTGGTGCGCACCTGGGTCACGCCGATCCCGGCGAGCGGGGCGATGAGGGGAGCAAGCAGGCGAACGGCAGGTCCGCCGTCGTTGTTGGGGCTGGGGCCGCCGCCGCTGTCCTGTGGCGCGACCGCGAAGCCGTAGGGCTTGCCGGCGCCGCTGTCGACCTCGATGGCTGCGACGTGGCGCGAAAGCTCGTCGCGGTGGGCATCGGCATAGCCCTTGCCGCCGCGCAGGCCGTTCTCCTCGTTGGCGAAGAGCACCACCCGCACTGTCCGGCGAGGCACCACCCCGGCCCGTTTCATGGCCCTGGCGGCACACAGCACCACCGCCACCCCGGCGGCATCGTCCACGGCGCCGGTGCCCAGGTCCCAGCTATCCAGGTGCGCCCCGAGCAGCACGAACTCCTCGGGCCTTGCGCCACCGCGGACCTCGCCCACCACGTTGGCCGCTTCCACGTCGGGCTGCGTGAAGCAGGGAAGTTGGAACCGCAGGCGCACCGGGCCCTTCTTCAACAGCAGCCGGTGCAAAAGGTCGGCGTCCTCGGCGCTCACCGCCGCCGCCGGGATCTGGGCCACCTTGTCGTCATAGCGCATGGCCCCGGTGTGCGGCAGGCGGTAGTCGGCTACCCCCAGGGAGCGCACCAGCGAACCCTTGGCGCCCAGGCGGGCCGCCTCGACGGCCCCGATGCCGCGGTACTTGGCGACGTCGCCATAATTGCTCATTGATTCGCTGCCGCCCCGGCGCATGGGGACGTTCCACAGGACGATCTTGCCGCTGACCCGCGGGCCCAGTTGCTTCAGCTCCTCGAAGCTGGTGGCCTCGATGACCTCGGCGGTCAGGCCGTCTTTTGGGGTGCCGATGCTGCCTCCCAGGGCGGTCAGCGCGAGGCGCTGGTTCACCGGGGACAGCACCTGCCCGGTCTCCCGGCCGATGTCGCCGCGCACCCAGCGGGGCACCATGACCTTCTCGGTATGTACGTTGTCCAGGCCCGCCTTTTTCATCTCGGCGACGGCCCAGCGGACAGCGTCGTGGTAGCCTGGGCTGCCGGAAAGGCGCTGGCCGACCCCGTCCGAAAGGCCCCGGGCCAGGCCGAAGGCCCCTTCCCCGGCCTCGCCCACCAGCGCCGCGCCGATCAGGGCCTCTGCGGCGCCCAAAGACGAAGCGCCGGCGCCCAAAGACGGGGCAGCGGCGGCAAGCCGGGAAAATCCCGGGAAAAACCAGAGCGGCACGGCGAGACAGAAGGCGGTTATGTTGAAGGTCTGCATGGATGCGGCCGGCATCATACACGAGCAAACGCCCAGAAGGACCGGACATGCACAGGAAGCGCCGGTACGCAAGAACCGGGTTGCGCCCTCGACTTTGATTAGCGGGCTGGCGCGACAACCAGGTCAGCTATAACTTAACCCATGGTACCCGTAGGTCACTAGCGAGGCCCCAGGCGAGATCATGGCGATCAGGAAGGATTTTCACGAGGACCGCGAGTCGGGCGTCGTCACGGAGACCCGCAAGAAACTCAAGCAGCCCCCGATGTACCGGGTGCTCTTGCACAACGATGACTACACCACCCGGGAGTTCGTGGTGCTGATCCTCCAGGGCCTGTTCCACAAATCCGAGACCGAGGCGACTCAGATCATGCTCCACGTCCATCACAATGGCGTGGGGACCGCCGGGGTCTTCCCCTTCGAGGTGGCCGAGACCAAGGTCGAGAAGGTCACGGCGCTGGCGCGCAAGTACGAGTTCCCTCTCAAGTGCACCCTGGAGGAGGCATAGGCCGCTCCGGGCGTTTAAGGACCGCAATATGATCACGAAAGAGCTACAAGCCACTCTCTTCTCCGCATTGAACGAGGCGCGCAAGCGCCGGCACGAATACCTCGGCCTGGAGCACCTGCTCTACGCCCTGTCCGAGGAGCAGACCGGCAGCCATGTGTTGAAGGCCGTGGCGGTGGACATCCCGCGTTTGCGCCTGGACCTGGAGGAATATTTCGACAAGACCATGGAGGCCCTTCCCGAGGGGGTCGACCGGGACCCGGAGCAGACCCTGGGCTTCCAGCGCGTGCTCCAGCGGGCCGCCCTGCACATGCACAGTTCGGGCAAAACCGAGATCGACAGCGGCAGCATCCTGGCGGCGATCTTCCGCGAGGGGCGGTCGCACTCGGCGTTCCTGCTGCAGAAGCAGGGCGTCAGCCGGCTGGACGTCATCAACTACCTGTCCCATGGCATCGAGAAGGTCGGCGACGAGGGCGACGAGGAGACCTCGCTCATGCGCGAGGAGCATGACGAGGACGAGGACTTCGGCCACGGCGAGGGCGAAGGGGAGGGCGAGGCGGCCCCGGGGGATGCCGCCGCGGCGGACGACAAGCAGCAGAAGGGGCCCCTGGAACGTTTTTGCGTGAACCTGAACAAGGAGGCCAAGGACGGCAAGATCGACCCGCTCATCGGGCGCGAGGCGGAACTGGCCCGGACCATCCAGGTGCTCTGCCGGCGGCGCAAGAACAACCCGCTCTACGTGGGTGAGGCCGGGGTGGGCAAGACCGCCATCGCCGAGGGCCTGGCCCTGCGCCTTCACAACGGGGACGTGCCCGACGCGCTGGCCAAGTCGACGATCTACGCCCTGGACATGGGGTCACTTCTGGCCGGGACCAAGTTCCGCGGCGAGTTCGAGCAGCGCATCAAGGGGGTGCTGACGGCGCTGAAGAAGATCCCCCATGCGATCCTGTTCATCGACGAGATCCACACCATCGTCGGGGCCGGCGCGGTGAGCGGCGGATCGATGGACGCCAGCAACCTGCTGAAGCCGGCGCTGGCCTCGGGGGACCTGCGCTGCATCGGCTCGACCACGTACAACGAGTACAAGGCGGCCTTTGACCGCGACCGGGCGCTGGCCCGGCGCTTCCAAAAGATCGACATCGACGAGCCCAGCGTCGAAGAGACGTACCAGATCCTGAAGGGGCTGCGCACCCAGTACGAACAGCACCACAAGATCCACTACACCGACGCGGCGCTGCGGGCGGCGGCGGAGCTTTCGATGAAGCACATCAACGACCGCCACCTGCCCGACAAGGCCATCGACGTCATCGACGAGGCCGGGGCGGCAATGCGGCTGCAACCCGGGGCCCGGCGCAACAAGACCGTGCGCCCCCACGACATCGAGATCGTGGTCGCCAAGATGGCCCGCATCCCGACCAAGAGCGTGTCCGCCAGCGACAAG
>JBBRLA010000111.1:0-16770 GCA_038231615.1 Polyangia bacterium
CGACCCAAAGGACGATCCGATCGCGGCGGCGCTCCTGCAACACGATCTGTGGGAACGCTTCGACGAGATACACGACACCCTCGACAATGGCGTCCCAGGAGAGCCGGCGGCGACCCTTTCAGCCCTGCGCGCGCTGCAAGATGCCCTGGGCCAGGCCATGGCGGCGCTCTCGCTGCCGGAGCCGACGCTGCGATCCTTTTTGCCCAACCTGCCGGAGGTCGCCCTCCGCTACCCGGAGCTGCTCGGCGGCATCGCGGGGCCGTCCGGCTGGGTCGAGGTGGTCACCCGTTCCCGCGAGATGCCCCTCGGTTTCGACCCCAACCCGGCACAAGACGGCACCCGGCACGCCGTCATGGCACGGCACCGCTCGGCCTTTCGCCGCCTGATCTCGGTGCCCGACGTGGCCGGCGGGTCCGCCTGGCTGCGACAGGCGCTGAAGGACGAGCCCGGGTCCCTGAAGGTGCCCGAACTCACGCGGATGGTGCTGCTGGAGGTGCCCTTCGTCATCGCCCGCGGCGGCGCCATCGTGCCCCTGCCGATCACCCCTCTCATCGAAGAGCGCATCGCCCCCCCGGCGAACAGGGCCGGGGCCGAAAACCTGGCCGACCTGCCCTTCGTGGTGCTGGAGGGACGCCGGCCACTCTTGCTGGCGCCGGGCCGGACCGGCGGCGGGATGGAGCGACTGGCTCCCGATCACCCATTCCCCCACGGCGGCTCTTGCGTGCCGGACCCCGGCGTCCTTTTCCCGGTCAGCACCACCTGCCTGCTGTGCCACGGCCAGCGTGGCGACAGCCTCTTTGGCAACATGTCCCATGGGCCGCAGGTTTTCCGCGCGGTGGACGATGCTCAACTCCTGATCCGGCGGGGCCTTGCCGAGAAGCAGCGGCGGCCGGACTTCACCGCGTTGCAGCGATACTTTTCGCCCGGCCTCAGTCCCGCGTCCCCCCATCGGTATTGAGCAGCGGGGTGAGGGTCAGGGTGACCAGGCGGTGCTCGCCCTGGCGAAATTCGCTGACCTGGAACTCGCCATAACCCGCCAGGGCCTGGTCGCGGTAGGCCGAGACCTGGATGAACTCGGTGCCCTTGATGAAGGGCGGCAGCGCCACGGCCACCGCCACGGGAAGCTGGAAGGCGGTGCCGGGGTCGATCTCGGTGTATCCAACCCACACGCCGCGCTCCGCCAGCCACAGTCGGCTCAGCGTGCCGATGTCGCCGTCGAGCTGCACGGCGATGCAGCCGCTGTCGCCGGGCTCCTCGTCACAGGGGTCGACCTTCCGCGGGCTGCACCCGGAAAGGCCGGCGACGTCGCACCACAACATTAAGACCACAAAGTACACCGCCGCGCCCCTTTTTCCCCTCATGGCAGCCCCCCGGGGGCCACGGCGAAGGTCTGCTCGGTGGGTCGCAGCGCCACCCCCACGCCAATCGCCACCCCGACCCCCACTGCCGCGCCCACCCCGATCCACAACCAGGGGCGACGCCACCAGCTTGGATAGACCGGCGCCCGGTGTTCTCCCTGCCCCCGCGTCCAGGCGGAAAGGTCCGCGGGCGGTGGCAGTCCGGCGGCGGCCTGAGAAGTCGGCGGGTATGGGGCCAGCGCCGGCCCCCGCGGCCCGGGCGGGGGCAGCTTGACGGTGGGCGTCGGGACCAAGGGCTGCTGCAAAAGGGCGTCGAGCTGGTCCAGCACCAGTTGCCGGTCGGGGGCGTCGGGCGAGACCTCCAGGTAGCGATGGTAGGCGGCAATTGCCTCGGGGACGTGATCGGCTTCCTTCTGGGTCTCCCCGATCAAATACAGGAAGTTCGGCCGAGGCGAGAGGCGGTAGGCCTCGGTAAAGTCGCGCACCGCCAGATCGTATTCCTCGGCGCGCTTGTGGGCCATGGCCCGATGGAACAGATCCTGAGCGGTGGTCACGCTCTTGGCCGCGCCGCGCGGGCCCGCTGCCGGCGCCAGGCCCGGCGTGGCCAGCAGCAGGCACGCTCCGATGAAGCCAGGAAGCAGGCCATGCAGCCGCGGAAGGTGCCCCGTACGCCGGCCGCTCACGGGGTGCCCATTCCCAGGAGCTGGCGCACCTCCTCGACCAGCTTCCTGGGCGAGATGGGCTTGGACAGGTAGCCGTCACATCCCGCGGCGAGGGCGCGCTCTTCATCGCCGCGCATGGCATGGGCAGTCAACGCCACGACCTTGATGCCCCGGGTGTTGGGGTTGGCCTTGAGCTGGCGGCTGCACTCCCATCCGTCGATGACCGGGATGGACAGGTCCATCAGGATGAGGTGTGGCATGTGCTCCTGTGCCAGGCGCAGCGCCTCATCGCCGCCGGTGGCCAAAAGGACATGGAAGCCGTGGTGGCGCAGCACGGTCTCGAAGATCCGCCGGTTGTGGAGGTCGTCGTCCACTAGGAGCACGATGAACGGGTCGGCTGCTGGCGTCACGTCTTGGCCTCCGGGAAGGGTCCCTGTTCCTCATCATCAAGCGGCGAGGTGGAAATGGCGCGCAGCTTGGCCGTCGCCCGCGCCCCGGGCCCCGCCTGAAGCCGCAGGGTGAAGGTCGAGCCCACGCCGTAAACGCTCTCGACCTTTATGGTACCCCCCAGGAGTCCCGCCATGCGCCGGGCGATCGCCAGACCCAGGCCGGTGCCGCCGAAGCGGCGGGTCGAGCTGCCATCCACCTGGCGGAACTCCTCGAAGATGATGTCGATGTGGTCTTTTTGGATGCCGATGCCGGTGTCGCGCACCGCGAAGAGCAGGTCGCCGGTAAAATCATAGGCCACGTTCACGTCGACGTGCCCGGCCTGGGTGAACTTCACGGCATTGGCGATCAGGTTGGTCAGGATCTGCTGGAGCTTGCTGCGATCGGTGTGGATCTTCGGCCGCACGGCGCACTGCAAACGCACCCTGTAGGGCCGGTCCCGGCACATCACGTCGGCCTCCTTGACCACCGAGCTGACCATCTCGATGACGTCGACCTCTTCCAGGTGGGTGGTCATCTTCCCGGCCTCGACGCGGGCCAGGTCGAGGATCTGGTTGATCAGGGTCAACAGATTGCTCGACGACTCCAGCACCCCCGACATGGCGTCGCGGGCGTCGTCGGAGATGGGGCCATACACCCCCTCGCAGACCAGTTCGGAGTAGCCCATGATGGCGTTCAGCGGGGTGCGCAGCTCGTGGGAGATGCTGGCCAGGAACTCGGACTTCAGGCGGTTGACCTCCTGAAGCTGGTTGCGCTGCGCCCGGAGCTGCATGCTCTGCTGTTCAAGCTGGTCGCGCTGCTGTTCAAGCTGGTCGCGCTGCTGCTCCATCTGGTTGCGCTGCTGTTCAAGCTGGTCGCGCTGGGCCTTCATCTGGTCGCGCTGGGCCGCCAGGGTCATGTTGCGCTCGGTCAGTTCGTAGGCCAACTGGGCGACGCGGGCGTAGGCACGGGCGTTGCTCAGGGCAATGGCCAGTTGGGCCGCGGCCTGGCGCACGAATTCGACCATCGACGGGTCCGGCAGGTGCTCCGAGCGCAGCATCAGCGCCAGCGCCCCCAGGGGCTGGTTGCGGAAGATGAGCGGCACCATCAGCCGGTCCTTGACCAGTTCCACCGCCACCCGGGGCGAGGATCGGTCCCGGCTTTCGGGGGTCAGGGGCTCGATCTGGTCGCGGCTGGGGGCCGGGCCCAGCTCCGCGGGCGTCACGGAGTAGGCCGCGCGCACCACCAGGGTGAAGTTGGGCTCATCGTCGCCGGGCAAAAAGACCCCGCCGCCGCGGGTGCCGGTGGCCTCGCACAGGGCGGACAGGGCCAGGTCGAGCATCACGCTGGTGTCGGCGGCATCCATTCGCGCCGGGTCCGTGCCGTGGCGGTCGATGGGGGCATTGAGCACGGAGGTGAACTCGTAGGCGTGCTGGATCTGCCGGGTGCGGCGCTGCACCTCGGCCTCCAGGTTCTTGTTCAGTTGCTCCAGTTCGGCCATGGTCTCCCGCAGCCGCGCCGCCATGCGCACGAAGGAGTCCGCCAGGGTGCCCAGTTCGTCGTCGCGGCGGACATCGATCTGGGGGGTGAGGTTGCCGTTTCTGATCTCGTCTGCGCCGCGGGCCAGGGCCAAGATCGGCACGCTGATCTTGCCGGCGATGAAGTAGGCCGCCGCCGCCCCCAGGCCCAGCAGGGACAGGCCGAGCAGGATGCCCCAGCGCAGGACCTCCTTCAGGCGATCGTTGGCCGGGCGCAGGGACAGGCCGATGCGCGCGACGCCGACCACCAGGTCCTTCTGCTTCACCCGATCGCTGGGTTGCAGGAACGCCGCCACCTGGGGATCGCGCTCGCTGGTGACAATGGGCGCGTAGTGGTCCTCGTAGTTGCCGGCGTCGTTGCGCATGGGCTGGGGGGACACGCCGGTGCTGGCCACCTGCTGGACCAGGTACGGCGGCGGCGCCGGGGGGGGGAAGCCGGACTCGGTCTTGTGGATCAGCTCCTTGCCGTTCTTGTCGTAAAGGGCGACGAAGACCACGTCCTCTTCCTGTGCCAAGCGCCGCGCCGGCAGGTCCAGGAGCCCGGGGTCGTCGGCGTAGGCGCCGATCTCGGCCTGCGCCGCCAGGTAGCCGAGCAGCGACCGCGAGCGCCGTTGGTTGTCCGCCTCCAGGAACTTCATCTGCCGGGTGTAGTAGACCGTGCTGGAGCCGACGGACATCACCAGGGACATGCCCAAAATCCACAGGAAGACGCGGCGGAAAAAGCTGCTCGGACGCAACCGGAGTGGGTCCCCATCGGGGCGCCCGGGATCATCCAGGAACCGGCCCAGGGACTCTGTCGGCCCGGCCTGCGGCAGCACCGGGGCGAAGGGCCCCGACACGGCCCGCATGTTGTGGTTTTCTTGCATCACTCGATCCGCCAGCCCATCGACCTGCCGGGGGCCAGATCCAGGTCCAGTTTCCTGGCCATCAGCGCGTTCAGGGTCACCATTGGGGGGCCCGCGGGGTCCTCCCTGCCGGACAGTTCGGGGTGGTGCACGCCTTCGAGGACCAGATTGGTCAGGGCGGCCAGGCGGCGCCCCACCGCGCTCGGGGAAAAATCCACCGAGAGCAGCGCCCCGGATCGGACCTGCTGCCGGGTGGCGGCCAGGATGGGCACGCCGCGGCGAAGCTGCACCCGCAGGAGGTACTGGAACACCGGGGTCGTCACCAGGTCCGGATCGGCGCCGATCCACACCGCGTCCACCTTGGGGTCGTCCTCGATCAGTGCGCGGAGGGCGGCGATCGCCTGGGGGCCGGTGTCCGCCGGCCGTTCCTTCAGGCCCAGTCCCAGGGTGCGGGCGGCGGCGCGGGCGTGCTCCATCATCAGCCGGGCCAAGGGCCGATGGGAGGCGAAGGCGCCGATGCGCCGGGTGCCGGGGCGGACCTGGAGCAGGGCGCGAAAGAGCAGTTCGGGGGGGCCGCTGGAATCGGAGCCGATGGCCCCTTTGGGCGGGTCCGGGGCCATGGCGTAGAGCACCACCGCGGTGCCATCTTTGGCCACCCGCACCGATGGCTGCCCCACGGCCACCACGTAGCGGGCGGAAAGGGCGCGGCGCCGGGCCTCGGCCTCGGAAGCGGGGGTGTCGTCGATCTGGACCTGCCGCACCCGGACGCGGAAGTTCTCGGTGAAGGACTCGGCCACCTCCTCGTAGGCCAGCACGCCGGCCTGCTTGATGAGGACGATCTCGCCCCCGCGGTCGCGTTCGCGGTCGACAAGCGGGGCGGCGGCTGCGGCGGCTGCTGCTAGACGGGTCGTGGCGGATGAAAGGGTGGCGACAAGAAGCAGGGACAAGATCTGGGGCGGGAAGGCATTCATGCGAAGTCGTCTGGTTTCAGTTGCCGGTGTTCACGAAATCGCTCTCGCCGACGTTATTGAAGTGTTTAGTATACCGCTTCTCGGTGCCCGGAAAGACGATCACGACTTTATAGTCGGCCACGATGTTCACCTTCTTGGTTTCCTCGTCGATGAGCAGCTGTACAGTCATCTCCTCGTCGTCGAAGCCCAGGAGGTCGACGATCCGCTTGCGGGTGTCGGCCACCAGCTCACTGGAAGCCTCGGCGCGCAGGGTCTCTTCCAGGAAGCTGAGTTTATAGTAGCGGTGTGCGGCCTCGTGGACGATCTCCCGGACCCTGTAATCCGCCAGGTAGGCCGGGCCGAAACAGTAGATCAGGTATCCCGCTGTCGCTAGCAGCAGAAAGAAAGCGACGCTGACAGTGTTGATCGCGCGGGGCTTCTTGTAGGTCCCCTTGTGCATATCGGCCATGGCATTACCTCGCGGCACAGCCGCAGTTGGGTCGGGTCAACCATCGGCGGGGGCCGACATGGACAGTCCCAGGCCGGCCCCGCGGCGCAAAAAGACAAATCCCAGGAGCAGGCTGCTGGCGGTGGAGATGGCGGTCATCGACAGGCTGTAGGCCAGCACGGCCTCCTCGCCCCGGGGAGAGAAGCCCTTGAAGAAGAACACCGCCGCCAGCTGCGAGGTGCCCAGGCCCTGGACGCTGATCGGCAGCGAGGCCACGGCGAAGACCACGGGGAGAAAGAGCATGGCTGTCAGGAAGGGGACCTGGATGCCGAAGCAGCGCAGGGCGAAAAAGTGCCACAGGAGCAGCACCAAAAGGTGGGGCAGCCGGACAAAGAGCGCCCGCGCGTGGCCCAGGACCCCGGCCTGAAGGAGCGGGGAAAACACCGCGACCAAAAGGGCCCACCCTCGCAGGAAGAAGCGCCCAAGGGCGCGATCGGCCCCCGTTTCCACCGCGGGCGACTCGCGCAGCCAGCGGGGCTGCACCAGCAAAAGGGCGACATAGACCGCCATCCCGACGGCGAAGAGCAGCAGCACCGGGACCAGCGCCCGGCCTTCCCGCCCGCCCAGCAGCGCCCCCCCCGACGCCAGCATCAAGAGCAGGCCGACCCACACGCCGACGATGAAGAGCACCCAGCCGCCGGCCCGGGACAGGGGCACCTTGCCCACCCGGTTCAGGTAGCCGATGATCCCGAGCTGTCCGGCGTGGTAGTTGATGACAGCCAGAAGGTAGGTGGCCGCGCGGATGGTGAAAAGGTCGAGGAAGTGCAGGCGCAGGCCGAACCAGCGGAACACGTGGTACATGGCGAAGGTGTCCGCGGCGCAATTGGCCACCGACATGATCGCCGAGACGCCGAGCAGCTCGGCCAGGGGGGCATGGGCCATGGCGGCGCGCAGCCGCCCGAGGTCGGTGTGGGAGATGACGAAGGCCAGCGCCAAAAACGCGACCGCCATCGGGAGCAGTCGCCCGAATCTAGAGGACATCCGAACCAGCATATCATGCTGCGGACCCTCGATGAGGGGGTCCCGCGCCTGCTTTTAGTTTGGCCTTTCAGTTGACAGGTGGGCCTGGTTTCGGTTACGTACTGCTCCACCTAAATCATTCGTCCACGCGAAAGTGGCGGAATTGGCAGACGCGCAGGATTCAGGATCCTGTGGGCTTACCCCCGTGGGAGTTCGACCCTCCCCTTTCGCACGATGGTAGGATCGTAGGAAATCGACGGCCTCTTCACTTCACGGTGAAGAGGCCGTTCGCTTTTGGGGGATGCATTTGGCGTCCTGTGAGAGAACGAGGTGCGCACCAAAGGACCACCGGGCCCGGAAGTGAGCCAGATTTTTACGCGGGGATGGGCCGTGGCCCCTGGGGCCACCTTTTGCCACGCCGCAGGCTGTGGTAGCACGCCGACATGCACCTTCAATCTGTTCCTGAGCGCCCCTCCATTTTAGCCTTCCTGCACAATCCCGAAATGCCGCCGCGCCTCATCGAGGCGTTCTTCCGGGCGGCCATCGAGTACGCTGAGGAGCAGCCGTGGTCGCGCCTGTCGCCGGTGTCGCACTTTCCGTTGCTGCTGACCTTCCGCCTGTCCACGCCCTCGGCCAGCGACCTTTCACCCACGCGGCGGCTGGCGATGATCATGGGCGGCGAGCAGAGCGGGGGGGACGCCCTGGGGCTGGTGCTCTGCGAGGAGCTGCCCGAGGCACCGGGGTCCGCGGCGGAGGGGCTTTCGTCCCCGGCGCTGACGGTGATCTACGCCGGCTACCCGGACCCCGGGGTGCAGCCGATCCTGTGGCGGGGCGAGCCCCTGCCCCGATCGCGGGCCGGGCTTCTGGCCTGGCCGACGATCCATGACGTGGACGGCCGGGTGCGGGCGCCGCGGCGTGCGGAGCTTCTGATGCTGACCTCCGGGCTTCTGGCGGTGCGCTGCTTCGTCGCCGGCTACCCCGGGCGCACCCTGGACGACAACGACCCAAAGCCCCATCGCTGCGAGATCGCCGTCGAGGGCACCGGCGTGCTGGTGGCGGCCTCGCCATATTCGATCCCAAGCCACGTTGACGCAGAGCCATCTTAAGAAGAGCCATCTCAGGAAGAGCCATCTTACGAAGAGCCATCTTACGAAGAGCCATCTTAGGAAGAAGCACATGGCCGGAGCAGCTTTTGGCGCACCCCCGCAGCGACCGAGGGAGCGTACTACTGTACGTGACCGAGGGAGAGAGGAGGTACGCCAAAAGATGCCCGGCCAGGTGCTTCTGTTACGATGCAGGAGCATGTGCCTTTCCCCCTGCTCATTCCTGCAGCGAGCGGCCCTTGTCCTTGGGGCGCTCCTGGTGCTGATTCCGTCGCTGGCGGCCGGCTCTCATCCGCGATGTCGCCTGGAGCGGGTCGGGCCCGCCGCCCCCGGCTCCGAGCAGCTCCAAGTGTTGGCCAGCGTCGTCGACCTGGAGGGCAACCTGGACCCGCGCCCGGCGACTGCCTTTCGTCTGGGCATGGACGGCAAGTCCCTCGGCCGCGAGACGCCCGCGCTGACGAGCCTGGCCAAAAGCGGCCTGGACACCTACATCGTCGTGGCGGTCGAGGTGTCTGCCCTCTACGCCCCGGCGATCGAACCCATCAAGGAGGCGCTGCGCGAGTTCACCGAGTCGATGGAGTCGCCTCACATCAAGATCAAGCTGGTGCTCTTTGGCAATGAACTCGAAGAGAAGGGCGGCTTTCGCACCCCCGGCTCCCTTTCGTCCGACATCGACGACATCAACCCCGACGACGAGGGCGAGATCCAACTGGTCAACGCCATCCGCTCGGGTCTGCGCGCCCTGAACGCCCTGAAGAAATCCGAGAAGCCGGAAAAGAAGGGCCTGTCGCGCACTCTGATCGTCGTGCTCTCCGACGGGATCAACTCGCTCATGGATCGCAAGGGATTCAAGCAGCTCGGCGAAGACCTGCGCAAAAGCGAGGTGTCCCTGTTCCCCATCGCCTTCTCGCCGCGCAACGATCGCGGGCCGCTTTTGAACCTGGGAGAGCTGGCCAAGCGCAGCGCCGGCACCTTCCGCTGGGCCGAGAAGGCCGACGACCTGAAGGACCGCTTCGCCTCGCTGTCCAAGGAACTGCGCGGCGTGCAGGTGCTCACCTTCGCGGGGAAGGTGGACGTGGCCTGCCTGCCCGCCTCCACCTTCAAGCTGCTTTGCGGCGACCTCCCGTCCACCCACTTCACCCTCGCCGGGCAGCGCAGCGAGGGCTGTGAAGGATCGAGTTGGTGGAAGTGGCTGCTGGGCATTCTGGGGGGGATCGTCGGGCTCTGGGCCGTGGCGCAGGGGGCGGTGTATCTGCTCAACCGCCGGGGTCCGGGGAAGGTCCCCAAGGGGGTGGCCCCCGGGCCCTTCCCGCCGCCCCCTTCTGCGGGGACCCCGCCGCGACAGGCGAGCGCCGGCTGGCCGGTGCCAGGGGGCTACCCGCCAGGTGCCCAGCAAAAGGGGCCGGTCCTGCCGGCGTCGGCCGTCGCCAACCTGGTGATGATCGGCGGCAGGCTCGGCGGGCAGAGGGTGAGCGTGCCCTTCAAGCTGGTGATCGGCAAGGCGGTCGCGGGGCCCGGCACGCTCCTCATCGTCGACGACCCCAGCCTGGGTCCGACCCACTGCGAAATCCAGCGGGACCTGGGCGGCTACGTGCTCTCCGATCTGGGCACCCCCGGGGGCTGCTTCATCAATGACCGCCGGGTGGCGGGAATGACGCGGCTCACAGACGGTGACCTGGTCCGCCTGGGCGCCGGTACCCAGTTCAAGTTCCGCATTGATTGATCAGGCCCAGTCCCGCACCGGGGCCGGATGTGGCTCGACGGGTCAGGCCCTTGCGCATAGACTGACGTAGGAGAGGAATTTCGATGGCACAGAGACCCGCGGGGGCAAAGAACGTCTCCGGCAACATCATCGTCTGCGGCCGCTCCTACCTCATCGACGCCCCGGTCGTGAATTACTTCGACAATACCAGCTTCAGCGCCTACCGCAGGGCGTGCTACAAGGGCCCCAGCGGGACTCCCACCGAGGCCATCTTCCCTTTCTCCCCGGCCAAGGGGCTGGGGCAAATGGCCTCGCGCTTCCGCGAGCGGCGCCTGATGGGCGGCAAGAGGGACTTGTCCGTCCTGCAGCAGGTCGTCCGGCAGTTCGTCATTCACCATGATGGCTGCGGCTCCTCGCTGGACTGCTTCCACGTGCTTCACGACGAGCGCGGCCTTTCGGTACACTTCCTCATCGACAACGACGGGACAATCTACCAGACCCTGGACCTGGCCGACTGCGCCTTCCAGGCCACCGGTGTCAACGAGATCTCCATCGGCGTCGAGCTGAGCAGCCGCGGTGAGGTCAAGCTTGACGGCCCGGAGTACTACCGCAAGCGCGGGATCAAGCGCGAGATCACCGAGATCACCATCCACACCAGCCGCTATCAGATGTGGGAGTACACCACGGAACAGTACGGATCGATGTTCGCCCTGGGCAAGGCCTTGACCCGAATCCTGCCCAACCTGCCCCAGGTCTACCCGCAGATGAACAGCGACCTGGTGCGCACCTGGATCACCGATCCGCGCAACTTCGCCGGCTACATCGGGCACTACCACGTCACCAACAACAAGTGGGACCCGGGTTGCTTCGACTTCAAGCGCCTGTCCCAGAAGATCCAGGCGCGGGCCACCTGGTTTGTCTGCCTGGACCGCGGCGAATGCCAGCACAGCCCGGAGATTGCCGACGACGAACCCAAGGCCGAGGACCAGGCCGTCGAACTCGTGCGCAACAACGAAGAGGATGCGATGGGAGGCTATTTCCCCGTCGGCCCATTCGGCAAGTCGCGCCTGTGGCACGGCGGCATCCACCTGAGCATGAGCGACAGCGCGCCGGTGTTTTCGCCTTTCCCGGGCAAGATCGTCGCGGCCCGCTTCGGCGACGACGTGGCCATCGGCTCGCGCAACTTCGTGCTGGTCAAGCACAGCTTCAACCTGGCTGGCAAGGCGATCAGCTTCTACCTGCTCTACTTCCACCTGGAGCGAGAGGACGCCTCGTCGGCGCGCACCCCGTGGTTTCAGGGCGCGGACAAGAAGCCCTTTTATACCGCCATCCAGAATGACGAGGTGGCGTTCCCCGACGTGGAGATTGCCGGCGGCGACCTCATCGGCCACGCCGGGCAGGCCGGGCCCCCGGGCACCTTGGAGTCGCAGGTCCACGTCGAGGTCATGTCCATCGACGAGCTGGGGCAGGTGCTGCAACCGGGCTTCTGGCATCCCATCGACGCCGGCAAGTCGGGGCACTTCTGCGACGTGCCGGAGATCCTCGGCCCGATCGATCGGCCGCAGGGCGCCGGCGACGGCCTGCTCACCGAGCGGGAGCTGCGCGGCTTCTTCCAAAAAGACGACCGGCGAAGCGAGATGCGCAAGCTGGCGGTGCGCTTCCAGTCCGAGTGGGGGCAGAGCCCGGAGTATGAGACGGCCCTTCTGCGCAGCAAGGATTTCGCAAAAATGCCCAAGGGGGCGCGGGCGCGCCTGTTCCGCGACCAGGTCGAGCCGACGCTCTGGTGGACCCAGGAGGCGGCCCAGAAGACCGGCCTGCCCGACGACTACATCGTCTGGCACTACCATCCGGTGCGCTTCGTGGCGTGGATGAATGCGCAGCTCAAGAAGCAGTCCTCGGTGACCGCGGCCAAGGTCGAGGAGCGCAAGGGCCCGGCGGCGGACAAGGTCCTCGACGACCGCGAGTCCCTGGAGGGCTTCACCGATGACGAAGACGAACTGTCGATGGAAGCCGGACAGAAGCTGAACCTGGAAGACCTGGCCAAAGGATATCCGGAAGAGACCAAAGAAAAATAAATAGTAAGCGTTCACGAGGTCAGCCCGACGGGGGCCAAAAATGGATGCTCATTCGTAGCTCTGAATCTCGACGAGGATACTTTTACACATGAGCTAGGTATTTTTTTGGATACTCGACGGCAATACCCCCGTGAACGCTTACAATAAATAAACCGAGTCACGTTGATGAAAAGTCATCCCAGGAATAGTCATCCAAGGAAGAAGCACATGGCCGGAGCAGATTTGGGCGCACGCCCGCAGCGACCGAGGGAGCGTACTACTGTACGTGACCGAGGGAGCGAGGACGTACGCCCAAATCTGCCCGGTCCAGGTGCTTCTGTTTAGTAGACATGGAGCACGAGGGAAACAAGCGCAGGTGGCGGCTGCGGGTGGCGTCGGGCTCGAAGAAGGCCGTCAAGCTGATCAAGGACCCCATCCAGGGCGTGCAGCAGGGGGTGCAGCAGGTCCAGCAGGGGGTGCAGCAAGTCATCGAGGTCGTCAAAAAAGCCCGCCGCGGCGTGGCCATCGGGTGGGCGGTGGCGCTGATTTTGAGCGTGCTGTGCTACATCCTGGATCTGGGCGCCGGCAGTCTGTGGAACAACGACGACGCCCTGGTGGCGCTGGCGACCCAGGGGCTGCGCAGCGGGGCCCTGAGCGTGGCCGAGGCGGCGCGGATCATCCCGCCCCCCAGCGGGGCGCCGCTGGCCCTGTGGGAGCTGGCCGGCTTGACCCGGGTGCTGGGCGAGAACGAGGCGGTGCTGCGTCTGCTCCCGGTGCTCTCGGCCATCGGCTGCGCCCTGTGCCTGCTGGCCCTGGCCATCGACGTCGGGGTCGGGCGGCACGCGGGGGGGCTCGGGGGACTTTTTTTGCTGGCGCTGCCGATGACCTACCAGCTTTCCCATCGGGTGCTGCCGGACATGCTGACGGCATTCGCCTCGACCGGGGCGGTGGCGTTGCTCAGCCACTGCCTGCATGGACACAAGTTCGACCGCCACATCCTGCCCCACCACCGCGATGAGGAAGCCCCGGCCCCGCTGCCGCTGCGGCGCTGGCCGATGGTGCTGGCCGCGGCGGGCGTGGGCGCGGCGGCCCTGGTCAGCCCCCAGGCGGCGATGACCGCGCTGCTCTTCGCCGTCTTCGATATCCTTTTGGCCCACCGCTACCTCCTGCGCAAGCGCCGGGTGTGGCTGGCCCTTTCGGCCGGGGCCGCGCTGACCGCCCTGGCGATGACCGTGCACCCGGGCGGGGTGATGGGCTGGCTGCGGCGGCCCGCGCCGGGGGTGCCCATGGAAAGCGTGAAGGCGCTGTGGCACCAGGGCGATTCGTTCTACGGGCGCCACGTCGGGCACGTGATCATCGTGGCGGCGGGCTTCGGGGTGCTGCTAGGGTCCCTGCGGCGACCCTCCCGGCCGCTCCTGGTCTGGATGGCGGTGGCCATCGGCATGACCTGGCTCGGCGAGATCGCCCCGCCGCCCCGGGGCCTGGGACTGGTGCTGCCGCCGCTTTCCCTCTGCGCCGCGGTGGGTTTCGAGTCGCCGGTGCGCTGGCTGGGGCGATTGGGCATGGTGGTGACCGGGGCGGCTCTGGCCGGCATCCTCATCGTCTATGCCGAGGGCGACGCGGTGCTGCACCAGGACGACGCAGTGAAGGTCCTGGCCCAGGTGCAACGGCACGCGCAGCCCGAGGCCCTCTTGTGTACCCTGGGCCTGCCGGCGTATTCCCCGACGTTCTACAGCACCCGCCACGTGGCCCGATTCGCCACCCCGGCGGATCTTTTGGCGGCGCTTGGCAAGGACCAGCCCCTGAGCTGCCAGGTAATGCGAAAGGACCTTCTCGCGCTGCAAAAGTTGCTGGTTTCCGACAGCGCGCCGCCGCCGATGGCTGCCCCGGCTGCCGGGGACGGGCGGCACGGCAAGGGCAAGCCGCGGCGACCCGCGCCGACGCCGGCAGGGCCTTTTGGTTCGGTCCTGGCCACCGTCCTCGACATCGAGGAGCCCCCTCCCGATACGTGGGGCCCGGATGTGGTCCTGGTCTCCCGGTAGCATCCTCTTCGGTGCGATGACTGACAACCTCCCGCTTGTCGGGAAGCCGGGGAGATCGTGGTATCCTGAAGGGATCATCATGATCAGCGCGTGTGCCGGTCTTTTTTTGCAGCTCGCCCTGGCCGTCGCGGCCGTCCCCCAGAAAGCGACGCCGACGGCACCTGCGCAGAAGCTGCCGCCGCCGGTCCTGGACACGGTCGGGGACATCGCCTTCGTACCCCTGTTGGCCGAGGGCTTCGCCGCGCTGCCCCTTCAGCAGAAGATCCTGGCCTATGAGCTGTCCGCTGCCGCCCGGGCCGGCGATCCGATCACCTACGATCAGCGAGGCAAGCACTTCCCTCTGATCCGCCGGGTGCTGGAGGAGCTGGTCACCCACCTGCCGGCGACCCTTCCGCTGAAAGAGCGGCGGCTTTTCACCGACTACCTGAAGCTGTTCTATGTCCATCACGGCTACCACGGCCGCAACAGCCTGAAGTTCCTGCCCGAGTTCACCCCCGAGCAGCTCGAACGCACCTGCCTTTTGGCCCGCGTCGCCGGGGCGCGCTTCCCCGGAGTCACCACCCCCGCCGGGCTGAAGCAGCTTCTCGACAGCCTGCACCGACCCCTCTTCGATCCGGCCTACGAACCACAGTCGGTGGTCAAGCACCCGCCCGAGGGCATGGACATCCTTTCAGCCTCGGCGACCAACTATTATCCCGGCCTGACCCTGCGCGAGGTCGAGCGCGCCTTCACCCCACCCGGACGCGAACGTTACCCGCTCAACTCCACGGTGGTCAAGGTGAAGGGCGGCGTCTCCGAGGAGGTCTGGCGCCTGGGCACCGCTGACGGCAACATCCCGCCGGGGCGCTACGCCGACGAGCTTTCCGGGGTGGTCGCGCACCTGGATGCGGCGGTGGGCCACGCTCTCCCGGGGGGAGATCAGCAAAAGGTCCTGCGCCAGCTCATCGCCTACTTCCGCACTGGCGAACCCGAGGCCTTCCGTCACTACAACACGCTCTGGGTGAAGGACCGGTCGCCGGTGGACACCATCAACGGCTTCATCGAGACCTACATGGACCCGCGGGCGGCCAAGGGCGAGTTCGAGGCAGTGGTCTTCGTCACCGACGAACCCCTGAGCCGGGTCATGCACCTTCTGGCGGACAACGCCCAGGCCTACGAGGACCACGCCCCCTACCTGTCGGCCTACCGCCGCACCGGCATCAAGACGCCCCAGGCCAACGCGGTCGCAGTGGTGACCGCCGGCGGCGGGGCCGACCCGATCTTGCCGCTGGGTATAAACTTGCCCAACGAACAGGCGCTGAAGCAGACCTACGGATCCAAATCGGTGCTGCTGGCCAACGTCATCGCCGCCACCGATCGGGCGCTGGCGGAGCGCATCGCCGGAGAGTTTTCGTGTACCCCGGCGGAGGTGCCCCTTGCGCAGCGCCACGCCGCCGAGGCCTCGCGGCTGCTGATCTCAGCGCACGAGGTGCTGGGGCATGGATCGGGCAAGACCTCGCCCCGCCTGACCGGCGATCCGCGGCGCTACCTGAAGGAGTATTACTCGACCATCGAGGAGGCCCGCGCCGACCTGATGGCGCTGTGGAGCGTTTCCGACCCGATGACCGAGCAACTCCACGTCAGTTCGGGGCCGCAAGTGGCACAGGAGGCCTTCCGCGGCTACGTGCGCGGCGTGCTGGCATCGCTGCGCCGGGTGCCCCGGGGAAACAGCTTCGAGGAGGACCACGCCCGGGCCCGGCAGTTGGTGACGCAGTACCTGATTCAGAAGGTCGGCGCGGTGAAGATCCACGCGCGCGGCGGCAAGCGGGCCTACTGCATCGACGACTTCGCGGCGGCCAGGCGAGGGGTCGGCGAGCTGCTCGGAGAGCTGATGCGCATCAAGGCCGAGGGGGATTACGCCGCGGCCAAGACGCTGGTCGAGACCTACGGACGGACCTTCGAGCCGGACCTGCGCGACGAGGTGCTGCTCCGAGCGCGGGCGCTGAAGCTGCCGTCTCACCTGGCGATGGTGGCACCGGACCTGGTCCCGCTGCGAGACGCGGCGGGGAAAATCACCGACGTGCTCCTGCGCTACCCACGGGACTTCCTGGGGCAGCGTCTGACCGAGGCGGCGGCGGCCATGCCAAAGGCGCCGATCCCCACCCCGCAGTGAAGCGACCGGAAGGAACAATGGCCCAACCAGTGCTCTTCGGGTGATCCGGCGCACGAGCTTCGGGTGATCCGGCGCACGAGCTATGGCATGCTGGGGGCGATGAAAGCCCGGGCGCTTTTCACCAGTCTCTTCATCATCGTCGTCTCCTCCTTCTGGAGCGCACTGGCGATCCTCCTTTTTCCCCTGTCCCCACGCGGTGGGCTCTTCCTGCTCTTCGCACGGATGTGGGCCCGGACCCTCTTCTACGTCGGCGGCATTCGTCTACAGACGCGGATCTGTCCCCAGCTCGACCCCCGCGCCCGCTATGTCTACCTCAGCAGCCACGAATCGCTGACCGACATTCTGGCTCTCTTCGCGGCGTTGCCCCAGCCGGTGGTGATGGTGGCCAAGAGATCGCTTCTCATTCTGCCCATCTTCAGTTGGGGGATGTGGCTGGCGGGCTTCGTCTTCATCAACCGCAAGGACCGCGC
>JBBRLA010000112.1:0-16597 GCA_038231615.1 Polyangia bacterium
CCGGGGATCCCCCAGCTTGGCATCCCCAAATTCCTGCTCCGCCCATTTCGCTGCCGTCGCTGCCGTCTCTTGATCATACTATCGATGTAGATCACACCGACGCAACGATAGCAAGCGAGTTGTGACTAATGGTCAGCCTCCAACGGGCCCACCTCATAGGGGCGTTCTACGATACCGGCACTGTCTGGCCCGACTCCTTCGATCTGCAACAGGCTGGCGCCATTCTGATAGAGACCGATGAAGTGCAGGCGCAAGACGAGGACGGCACAAAATCGCTCGATCCGGCCGAATCGTAAAAGCTGCCAACCCTCTCCGCGACAAGGTAGAGCGGGACAGTTCCGCAACGCGGCACAGGTAGCGCACCAGCGGGTCGCTTTCCGTCATCCAGTGCCGGGCCCTTCGACGCGGTAGAACTCGTCAGACATTGACGATCCTATCCCATTTGCTAGGCTGCTTTCATGCCGCTCATCGCCAAGGTCATCGAAGAGGAGGTCCCGCCCCTTCCCGTGGCGCCTAGCGAGGAGGCGTGGCGGGCCATGACCCCGGCACAGCGCCAGGCCTTCGTCGAGGAGACCCTGAGCGCCATCGACGACCAGGCGGACTTCATGTCCGAGGGCCGCCCCCACGCCCACGCCAAGAACAAGGCCACCGACAAGCTCGAAAGGTACTTCCAGCGGATCGGGCGGCGCATCTACCTGGCCAACGAGTTGCCCGTCATCTACCCGGGCGAGCGCGCGATCACGCCGGACCTCATGGCGGTGCTGGACGTGGATGATCCCGGCGAGGCAGACGAGCGCACCGCCTGGATCGTCGCCGACGAGCGCAAGGGGCTGGACTTGGTCTTGGAGGTCTACTTCAGCGGCAACGAGAAGAAGGACTTCGTGGATAACGTCGAGGGCTATGCCCGCCGCGGCATAAAGGAGTATTTCATCTACGATCGGCGGCGCCAGGCGCTTCACGGATACCGGCTGCCCTCGGCGGGGGCGACGCGGTACCAGAAGATGCGCCTGCGGTTCGGGCGGCTTTCGTCCGTCGTCCTGGGGCTGGACCTACTCATCCACGCGGGCCGGCTGCGCTTCTACAGTGGCGATGCCGAGTTGCCCGACTCCGCGGAGCTGATCGCCCGCATCGAGGTCATGGTGGATGACCTCCAGCAGCGCCGAGAAGTCGCCGAGGCCCGCGCCGAGCAGATCCTGGACCAACTCCGCGCCACGGTGCTGGGCGTGGTCAACGCTCGCGGGCTGGGACCGAGCGAACGCCTGCAGGAGCACGTGGCGGCCTGCGAGGACAGCGCCACGCTCTGCCGCTGGATCACGCGCGCCGCCACCGCCGCTTCTCTGGAAGAGGTGCTGATCGACGCCTGACGTGCCATGGCCGGTGCCTTGCGCCGACGGGCTTCTCGTGGCAGATTTTGCTACCCTTTTCTCTGCGACATGCCCCTTTGTGCGCTACCGGCCATCGGCCCCGTCTCGGCCCCGAACTGAACGAGGAGAACCATGCGTGAAGTAGTCATTGTCGGCGCCGCCCGCACCCCCATCGGCAGCTTTTTGGGCGAACTTTCCGGCCTGAAGGCCCCGGAGCTGGGCGCCATCGCCATCAAGGAGGCCCTTTCGCGCGCCCGCGTCGCCCCCGCCGACGTCGGCGAGGTGCTGATGGGCTGCGTGCTCTCCGCCGGAATCGGCCAGGCGCCGGCCCGTCAGGCGGCGATCTTCGCCGGCCTGCCAAACTCCGTACCGTGCATGACCCTGAACAAGGTCTGCGGCTCGGGCCTGAAGGCGGTGATGCTGGCCGCTCAGGCAGTGGCGCTGGGCGATGCCGACATCGTCGTGGCCGGCGGCATGGAGTCCATGAGCAACACCCCGTACTACCTGCCCGGCGCCCGCACCGGCTACCGGATGGGCCATCAGCAGGCGGTGGACGGGATGATCCTCGACGGCCTGTGGGACCCCTACAACAACTTCCACATGGGCAACGCCGCCGAACTCTGCGCCAAGGAAAAGCACATCGACCGCGCCTCCCAGGACGCATTCGCCGTCGAGTCCTTCCGCCGCGCCCAGGCCGCGGTGGCCAACGGCAAGTTCGCCGCGGAGATCGTTTCCGTGCAGGTGCCCCAGCGCAAGGGCCCGCCGAAGCTGGTGAGCATCGACGAGGGCCCCGGCCGCGGCGACGTGGGCAAGCTGCCCTCGCTGAAGGCGGCCTTCGTCAAGGACGGCACGGTCACCGCCGGCAACGCCAGCAGCATCAACGACGGGGCCGCCGCGGTGGTGGTGATGTCCGCCGAGGAGGCCGCCCGCCGGGACCTCAAGCCGCTGGGCCGCATCGTGGCCTATGCCCAACACGCCCAGGCCCCGGAGTGGTTCACCACCGCCCCGGCCTCGGCCATCGAGAAGGTCCTGCGCAAGGCGGGTTTGAGCAAAAACGACATCGACCTTTTCGAGATCAACGAGGCCTTCGCCGTGGTCTCCCTGGCCAACAACCAGATCCTCGGGCTGGACCCCGAAAGGGTCAATGTCCACGGCGGCGCCATCGCCCTGGGGCACCCCATCGGCGCCTCGGGCGCGCGCATCCTGACCACGCTGCTCTACGCGCTTGCCGACCGCGGCGCCCGGCGCGGCCTGTGCTCCCTGTGCATCGGCGGCGGCGAGGCGGTCTCCCTTATCGTGGAGCGGTATCAGACAGGACCCGGAAAATGAACTTCGAGACGATCTTGTTCGAGAAGACCGGCCCCATTGTCACGGTGACGATCAACCGGCAGAAGGCGCTGAACGCGCTGAACCCCACGGTGATCGACGATCTGACCCATGCCTTCGCCACGATTGGCGAGGACGGCGAGGTGCGGGCGGTGATCCTCACCGGGGCGGGAGACCGGGCCTTTGTCGCCGGGGCGGACATCTCGGTGATGGCGACGATGGGCCCCAAGGAGGCGCTGGCGCTGGCGGAAAAGGGGCACGGGCTTTGCGATCGCATCGCCCGGCTGCCGCAGCCGGTCATCGCCGCGGTCAACGGCTTTGCCCTGGGCGGCGGCACGGAGCTGGCCCTGGCGTGCGACGTGATCTACGCCAGCACGAAGGCGCAGTTCGGGCAGCCGGAGGTGAAGATTGGCGTGCTGCCGGGGTTTGGCGGCACGCAGCGGCTTTTCCGCCGGGTGGGCCCTGGGCGGGCGGCCGAGATGATCTATGCCGGCGAATCGATCAACGCGGAGGAGGCCCTGCGCATCGGGCTGGTCAACCTGGTGGTGGCGCCGGAGGAACTTCTGTCCCGGGCGCGGACGCTGGCGGAGAAGATCGCCCAGCGGGCGCCGCAGGCGGTGGCCATGAGCAAGCGGGCGCTGAACGAGGGGATGGAGATGGGGCTGGCCCAGGGCAATGCGCTGGAGCGTCGGCTTTTCGCGGACCTTTTCTCCACCGCGGACCAGAAAGAAGGGATGGCAGCTTTTTTGGAGAAGCGCACGGCGAATTTTACCGGTCGCTAGGCCGTTAGATCAGCGACCTTTACCCCGGCCCTCGGATCGCGCCGCGCCTGTTTTGCCCGCGCGCGCAAGGAAAAGCAGGAAGAGACCATGGAACTGCAACTGACCGATGAGCAGCGGCTGGTACAGAAGACGGCCGCGGATTTCGCCAAAAATGAAGTGCTGCCGCTGGCGGCGGCGCTGGACCGGGAACATCGCTTCCCCAGGGAGCTGATGGCCCGCATGGCGGAGCTGGGCTTTCTGGGCATCGCGGTGCCCGAGCAGTATGGCGGGGCGGGCATGGACACGGTGTCCTATGTGCTGGCGCTGGAGGAGATCTGCCGCGCCTGCGCCGGAACCGGCACCGCCATGAGCGTCAACAATTCCCTGGTATGCGACCCGCTGCTCAAGTACGGCACGGAAGAACAGAAGCAGCGCTATCTGGTACCCCTGGCCTCGGGAAAGAAGCTGGGCTGCTTCGCCCTTTCGGAGCCGGAGGCGGGATCGGACGCGGCGGCGCAGAAAACGGTGGCCAAGAAGGATGGAAAGGGCTGGGTCATAAGCGGGGTGAAGAACTGGATCACCAACGGGCCGGTGGCCGACGTGTGCATCCTTTTCTGCATGGCCGACCCGCCGGGGGCGGAGCACGGGCACAAGGCCATTACGGCGTTCATCCTGCCGATGGACACGCCGGGGGTGCGCTGCGGGCCGCCTGACAAGAAAATGGGCATCCGGGCATCGCTCTCGTGCCAGATCTTCCTGGACGAGGTACGCCTTTCGACGGATCACCTTTTGGCGGAAGTGGGGCAGGGATTCAAGGTAGCCTTGTCAACGCTGGATGGGGGCCGCATCGGGATTGCGGCGCAGGGGGTGGGGATCGCCCGGGCGGCGTACGAGGACGCGGCGCGCTATGCGCTGGAGCGCAAGACCTTCGGGCAGGCCATCGCCAACCACCAGTCGATCCAGTGGAAGCTGGCGGACATGGCGACCGAGATCGACGCGGCGCGTCTTTTGACGCTGCGGGCGGCGACGCTGAAGGACAAGGGGGTGCGCCACACCAAGGAGTCGGCGATGGCCAAGCTCTTCGCCGCGGAGACGTGCAACCGGGCGGCCAAGGAGGGCATCCAGATCTTCGGCGGCAATGGTTATGTCGAGGACTTTCCGGCGGAGCGCCACTATCGGGACGCCAAGATCACGGAAATCTATGAGGGCACCAGCGAAATCATGCGCATGGTGATCGCCGGTGCTATCCTCAAAGAATGACGGCCAGCAAGCTCGGAAAGGAACGTCTGCGGTTGCCGGCGTGCCGCCAGCTCCGTCTCGCAACATCGAGTGAAAGGGGAGGCAAGATGCGCTCTTCGACAGATTCCGGTCAGAATCACGGGTGGCGGTATTTTATGATGATGGGCGTCCTTCTCTCAGGCTGTGCCGGTGCCGCGGGGGAGAAGGCCGCCACGGCCACGGCCACGAATGATGAGACGATGGCCCAGCAGCAGGCCATCCAGCCCGACCGCATCGACGAGATCCGGCGAATCTGCATGCGCAAGGCCAACTCGGCGGTGCCGGCCTGCTGGAGCCGGGAGTACGAGCGCACCCACAATCAGAAGATGACCGCCCAGGTCACGCTGCAGATCGTCGTGGCCCCGGGCGGCACGGCGCAGGAGGTCCGGGTGATCGCCGAAAAGGGCGGCTCCAAGGAGCTGGACCAGTGCCTGGTCGACGAGGCCAAAAGCTGGACCTACCCCGAGGGGACGATGCCGGCGCCAGTGGAGTGCACCTTCTTCCTTCAGAGCAGCATGTAGCGTGGGCCGAGTTTTATCGACGATGGACTTCGAGCCGACGGAAGAGCAGCGCCTGATCGCGGAGACGGCCCGCGCCTTCGCCCGGGAGCGCCTTTTGCCCCGGGCCCGGGAGCGTGACGTCAGCGAGGCGTTTCCCGAGGCGGAACTGCGGGAACTGGGGCGGCTGGGCCTTCTGGGGGTCAACGTCCCGGAGGAACTGGGCGGAGTGGCGGCGGGGGGGGTGGCGTATTCGCTGGCGCTCTCGGAGATCGCGGCGGCGGACGCCTCGGTGTCGGTGGCGATGGCGGTGACCAACATGGTGGCCGAGGTCATCTGCGCCTTCGGGACGGCGGCGCAGAAGGCGCATTACGTGCCGCGGCTGTGCTCGGGGGAGGCGGTGGCCGGGGCCTTCGCGCTCTCGGAACCGCAGGCGGGATCGGATGCGGCGGCGCTGCGAACGCTGGCGGTGCGGGCACCTTCCGGGGGCTATGTGATCGAGGGGAACAAGCAGTGGATCACCTCGGGGGACCGTGCCGGGGTGCTGGTGGTGTGGGCGCGGACGGACGGGGGGAAGCCAGACCGGAACGAAAAATCGACCCGGGGGATCTCGGCGTTCCTGGTCCCGGGAGGTCATCCGGGGATGCACGCCGGGAAGCCTGAGGAGAAGATGGGGCTGCGGGGGTCCTCGACGGTGCCGTTGCTCTTTGAAGGGTGCGCGGTACCGGCGGAGGCGCTGCTCTCGGCGGAGGGCGACGGGTTCCGCATCGCCATGACGGCGCTGGACGGGGGGCGCATCGGCATCGCCTCGCAGGCGGTGGGGGTGGCCGGGGCGGCGCTTAAGGCGGCGCTGGCCTATGCCCGGGAGCGGCGGCAGTTCGGCAAACCCATCGCGGAATTCCAGGCGATCCAGAACATGCTGGCGGACGCGGCGATGGAGCTGGAGGCGGCTCGCCTCCTGACGTTGCGGGCGGCGGCGCTGAAGGAAGCGGGGCGGCCGTTCTCCCGGGAGGCGGCGATGGCCAAGCTCTACGCCTCGGAGATGTCGGGTCGGGTGTGCGACGCGGCGATCCAGATCCACGGGGGCTATGGCTACACCAGAGAGTTTTCGGTTGAGCGGTTTTCGCGGGATGCTAGGGTGCAGCGTATCTACGAGGGCACCAGCGAGGTCCAGCGGATGGTCATCGCTCGCTCGGTGCTGAAGGAGTTCGCCGAACATGCAGCCTGAAGCGAAGGACCCGGTCGAGGGAGCGAAGAAGCGCAAGCTGCGCATCCTGGTGGCCAAACCGGGGCTGGACGGACACGACCGAGGCGCCAAGGTGGTGGCGCGGGCGCTTTCGGATGCCGGCTATGAGGTCATTTATACCGGGCTGCACCAGACGCCTGAGATGATCGCCTCGGCGGCGGTGCAGGAGGCGGTGGACGCGGTGGGGCTGTCGATCATGTCGGGGGCGCACATGACGCTCTTCCCCGCGGTGATGGACGCGCTGAAAAGCCGCGGGGCGGAGGACGTGATGGTCTTTGGCGGCGGCATCATCTCGGATGAGGACGAGGAGGAGCTGAAGACCCTGGGGGTGGCGGCGATCTTCAAGCCGGGGGCCTCGACCCGGGAGATCGTCGAGTGGATCGAGCAGGTGGTCCGCCCGCGGTCGGAGGCGCAAGCAAAAGAGGGATGAGCGGGGCGGCTTCCTTCTTGAGCTTGGGCGCGGCGGTGGTGCTGGCGTTGTGCGGGACGGCGGGGATGCCGGCGGGCGCGGCAGAAGCAGGTCCTGCGGCGGTGGCGGACGAAGCGATGGGCCGGCGTTTGCAGGAGGCGTTGCGGGCGCAGCGGGGGGAGATCCACCGCTGCTACGCGGCGTCGCTGGCGCAGGACCCGGCGGCGGCGGGAGAGCTGCTTTTGCGCCTGGTGATGGGGCTTTCGGGGAGCGTAGCGCGGGCGGAGGTGCTGAAGGACCAGAGCGCGGCGCCGGGGCTGGCCGCGTGCCTGGTGCGGACGATGGGAACGTGGCGGCTGCCGCAGCTCCGGGCGGCGGCGGGGGACCAGGTGGTGTTTCCGCTGGTGTTCCGGCCAGAGGATGACGATGAGGGGGAGAAGAGGCCGGGCGGGAGGACGGGAGCTGGCGTGCATGACGGACGGGAGGCGGGTTACGGGGGGGTCATCTCGCCCGCGGCGGCCCGAACGGCCCGTGGCGCGCGGGTCTATGTCGATGCCCATGGCCAGCCGGGGACGCAGGGGTCGCTCTCGCTGCTGACGCTGCGGCCGGGGGAAGCGACGGCGCGGGAGCGTCACGGCAGCACCGAGGTCCTGTATGTGGTCTCTGGGCAGGGGCGGCTGCTGGGGGCAAGGAGGCCGCTGGGCACGCTCGACGCGGGCGATGCGGTGCTGGTGCCGCCAGGTGCGGCACGGACGCTGGTCGCGGGCAAGCCGCCCGCGGGCCCGCTGGTCGTGGTGCAGGTGTTCTCTCCCGCGGGGCCGGAGCAACGGCTGCTGGACAAGGCCGCGCCCGTTCCGGTGGAAGGTGCCGCGACCCGCGATGAAGGCGACGAGGTCACATCGGTGATGCTGATCAAAGGCGCCAACGTGGCGTCGTTGCCCTTGCCCGGGGGCCGGGCCGGGGTCAAGATCTTGATCGACACCGCCCTTGCCGGAGGCAGCGCCGGGACGCGGGTACCCGAGATGCCCTCCCTGGAAGAGCTGACCTGCGAGGCGGGCGCGGAGATCCCCTTGCACCAACACGAGACATCCGACGAGCTGCTCTACATCGTCAGCGGGCGCGGGGTGATGACCGCCGGCGAGCGGGGCCCCCTGCGGGTGGGGCCCGGCGACGCGGTGCGGGTGCCGCGGTTCCTCCTGCATTCGGTCAAGGTGACCGAACGGCTGGTGGCGGTGCAAAGCTATGTGCCCGCCGGGCCGGAGCAGCGCTTTCGCGCCGGCCTGCGGGAACCGACCGGCCTGCGGGGGCCGACCCGCCGGCCCGATGTGAGCGAGCCAGATTTTGCCAGAGGTGGCCCATGATCGACTTCGAAGTGAGTGAAGAGCTGCGCATCCTGCAGCAGTCGGTGCGGGACTTTGCCCGGGCCGAGGTGGCCCCTCACGTGAGCGAGTGGGAAGAAGCGGAGCGCTTCCCGATGGAATTAGTGCCCAAGCTGGGGGCGATGGGCTTGCTGGGGATGAGCGTGCCGGAGCGCTATGGCGGTGCGGGGATGTCGATGCAGGCCATCGCCCTGGTCGTCGAGGAGCTGGCCAGGGTTAGCGGTTCGGTGTCGATCACCGTGGCGTCCCACAACGGGCTTTGCACCGGGCATATCCTGTACTTCGGCAACGAGGAGCAGAAGCAGCGTTACCTGCCGCGTCTGGCCTCGGGGGAGGCGCTGGGGGCGTGGGGGCTGACCGAGCCGGGGTCGGGCTCGGACGCCGCCGGGGCGCGCACCCGGGCGACCAGGCTGCCCGACGGGAGCTGGAGCATCACCGGGCAGAAGACCTTCATCACCCAGGGATCGGTCGGGGGGATCTTCGTGATCCTGGCGTCGACGACCCCGGAGAAGAAGACCCACGGCATCACCGCCTTCGTCATTGAGAAGGGCACGCCGGGCTTTCGCAGCGGGCCGCCGATGAAGAAGATGGGGCTGCACGCCTCGGACACCGCGGAGCTCATCCTGGACGACGTGCGGGTGCCCGACAGCCAGCGCCTGGGCGAGGTGGACCACGGCTTCATCGACACGCTGAAGATCCTTGACCGGGGGCGCATCACCATCGCGGCGATGGCGCTGGGGCTGGGGCTTTCGGCCACCGAGGCCGCGCGGCTTTACGCCAAGGAGCGGCGGCAGTTCGGCAAGGCCATCGCCGAGTTCCAGGCGATCCAGAACATGCTGGCCGACTCGACGATGGAGCTGGACGCGGCGAACCTGCTGATCCGGCGGGCGGCCTGGATGTGCGACCAGAAGATGCGCTTTTCATTGCAGGCCTCGATGGCCAAGCTCTACGCGGCGCAGGCGGCGATGCGGGCCTGCGATCGGGCGGTGCAGATCCACGGGGGTTATGGCTACATCCGGGAGTTCCCGGTGGAGCGGGCCATGCGGGACGCCAAACTCTGCGAGATCGGCGAGGGCACCAACGAGGTCCAGCGCCTGGTCATCAGCAAGGAACTCTTGCAGCGGGGCGAGCTGGTGGTCAGCGGGGTCACTTGAAGCGTCGTTCGGTCGTTTCTTCGTTCGATCGCCCGATCGCCACGACTCAGGGCGAATGGCTCTTTTGTGCCGCGGCCTCCTCTGCTACATAGCAGAGGCCCATTTGGCTTATCTGGTGAAGGAGGTCCCCGTGCCGACCCTGTCTGAAGTGATTACTGCCCCTGGAAAGCGCCCCGCCGTGATTCAGGACTGCGGCCACCTCATCGACGAGGAGGTCAAAAAGAAGGGCGGGCTCTCCGGGGTGGCCCTCAAGATGGCCTTCGCCGCCGTCAAGGCGGTCAAGCCGGGGTTCATCCCCGAGGCGATCGACCACATGCTGGAGGACTTCGCCCGGCGGCTGGAGCCGTTTTACGAATCGTACCAGCAGGCCCAGGGAACGAGCGCCAACGCGACCGGACGCTCGCTGCCCGATCATTTCAACCTCCAGAGCACCGCCATCGCCGAGGCGCTGCTCGGCATCACCGATGACCGGGCCCAGCGGGCCAAGAACGCCACCGTCAAGAAGACCTACGAGAAGCTGCGCCCGAGCGCCAAGAAGCATGTCGAGGAGGCCGTCCCCGGTATCGGACGGCTGATCGAGAAGCACACCGCGACCGCGCCGTGAATGAGGGGCGGGCCCTTCCGGTCGGTGCATAGGGGTGCTTCCCGCGGGGCGGAAAGCAGTGTACGTTAGTGGCACGCCGCCAGGATGGTTGGCGACGGGTCAACGGGCGACACGGAAGAAGCCCAGGACGATCAGAGCCGCCCACAGGACCAGCATGCGAACATCGCTACACGCCGGCATCGTGCTCGTCAGCTCCCTTGCGCTATCGGCGCTGCCCCAGGCAGCCTGGGGGCAACATGGGCACCACCGGCATGACCGGGCCGGGGCGCAGCCATCGGGGCAACTGGCACAGGCGGCCCCCGCCCCCAAACCGGCACAGGCGGCGGGGCCCTCGGGAGACCGTCCCCGAGCCGCCATTCGAGTCGAGTGCAGCGAGGGGGTGACCCCGCCGCTTTGCGCGGTCATCGAGGCGGCGGCCGGGGAGTCCGCCGGCAGGATCTACCAGATCGTCGAGCAGGAGAAGGTCGAGGCAGTGCTGACCCGGGAGCCGGCCCTGCGCGGCTGCCGTCGCGAGGACTGCCGGGTGGCAATCGCCGACCAGCTCGGCGCGGCCAAGCTGATCGACGTGTCGGCGCAGCTCCGCAATCGGCGGCTTGTCGGCACGGTGTCGATCTACGACCCGGTGGCCAAGGGCATCAGCGGTGACACCGAGCTGCAGAGCGATCGCATCGGCAGCGACCACCGCGACGAGGCCCGGGTGCGGCGCGCGGTGTTCGACACGGTGGATTACGTCATCGGCTCGCAGAAGCTGACCGCGACCCTGCGCCTGCGGGTCGAGCCCGAGGGGGCCCGGGTCAAGATCGACGGCAGCGACCGGGGCACGGTGCGCGAAGTGCGGCTCTTTCTGGGGACGCACACCGTGCGCACCGAGAAGGTCGGCTACATCCCCGGTGAGCAGACGGTCAACGTGACCCCGGCGGGCGCGCAACTGGAGGTGATCCTACAGCCGCAGCCGGTGCGCGTGCCGATCAAGTGGTTTCCGCCGGACGCCCGGGTACTGGTCGATGGCGACCCGGTGGATGCTCGCGACGGCGTGGTCGAGCTGGTCGCCGGGAAGCATCAGGTGCAGGCCTTGGCCTCGCCCGGGTCGGGGTATGACTCGCGGCAGATCGAGATCGAGGCGGTAACCGGGATGCCGCCGCTGATGATCGTGCTGCCCCGCCTGGCACAGCTCGGCATCCGGGCGCCGGCGGGGTACGCCGTGCGGGTCGACAACAACCTGCTGCCGCCAGGGGAGCCGGTCTCGCGAAATGCCCGGCAGAACCTCACCATGGTGAGCCCGGGGACGCACAGCATCACCGCCACGAGCTGGCGCGGGCGCCTGCGCGGCACAACCGGCCTGGCCGTCCCCGACCGGCGCACTGATCTGGTGCTGGACCCGCCATCGCTGGCACCGGGGATCGTGTTCATGACCCTGGGAGCGCTGGCCATCGCGGGCGGGGCCGTCGCCCTGACTTATGACGGTACGTGCGTCGAGGACGTGACGGCGCAGTCGCCGGTGTGTGCGCACCTGGTCGACAGCGCCAACGCCAGCTATGTCACCCTGGGCGTCGGCGGGGCGGCGCTGTTGACGGGGATCATCTGGTTCGCCGTCAACGCGGTGGACCACCCGGCCTTCCATCATGAACCGGGGCCCCGGAAGGTGGCTTCCCTCCCGCGAATCACCCTGACCCCGGCAGGTGGTCCGTCCGGAGGGCGGCTGATGCTGGAGGGTCGGTTCTGATGCGCCTCGCACCGCTTTGCCTCCTGCTGGCGGTCTTCCCATTCGTCTCGTGCGAGCGCCGTAACCCCGAGTACTGCGATGACACCGATCTCGAGCTGCATTGCCCGCAGGGCTCGCACTGCGACCCGACCCATCGCTGCGCAAAGGATGTCGTCATCCCCACGTGCACCAACTCGCAATCCTGCGCAAGCGACGCAAAGCCGGTCTGCGATCCCAATACTCTGCACTGCCGAAGCTGCTTCAGCGGGGAGGACGCGCTTTGCGCCGAGCACAACTCCAGCACGCCCCGCTGCCTGGGGGCTTCGCAGATGTGCGTGCAGTGCCTGACCCCGGGGGCGGTCTCCATGGAGACGCCGGATTGCGCTACCGTGGGGACCCAGCTCGGCGCAACGCCAGTATGTGATGCAGGCAGCCACATGTGTCGGGGCTGCCAATACCACTACGAGTGCGGCTCCGGGGCCTGTGTGAAGGCCTCCCTGGCCGACGGCGCGCTGGCGGGCAAGTGCGTGCCGCCGGACCAGGTCCTCATCGTCGATCCGGGGCAGGCCTGCGCGCCCGCCGGGCCGATCTACTGCACCCCGGCGCAGGCGCTGGTGCACCTGGACGCCACCCATCGCTACATCATCATCAAAAAGAGCGTGATGGCGATGGATTTCTCGGAGATCGAGATCGGCACCCGGGTCCTTAACATCTACTTCATCGGACCGCTGGCGGATGGCCCCCCGACGAAGCTGATGGCGAACCCCCCGGTCCTCATCGGCGCCCCGGCGCGGCGCGGCTTCATCGTCGACAAGCGGTGCAAGGTTACGGTCGAGGGCTTTTACATCGCCGGGGGCCGGGTGGGGGTTCAGTGCTCGGGCGACGGCGTGGGGGACAACGACACGCAGGTGCGGATCGTCCGCTCGGTGATTTCCGGGAACGACGTCGCGGTCTCGGCCCACGATAGCTGCCGCATGCTGATGACCGAGTCGTGGGTCGGCAAGCAGCAGGCCGCCTCGAAGATCCCCCCGGCGGGCAACCGGCAGTCCTTCGATCTCAGCGGTACCGACTTCGCCATCTCCAACACGGTGATCGTCGGGAACAGCGATGAGATGAACGGCATCTTCGGGGGCATCGAGATCGACGGCCTGGGCGGGGGGGCCGGCGCCACGACGGTCTCCAGCATCGTCAACAGCCTCTTTTACCAGCAGGACGATGACCACCTGGGAGCCACCTCGATCGTCTGCGACAAGCTCCTCGACAAGAACCGGCTGGTGGTGCTGAACAGCCTCTTCTTGCAGCCGCCGGACCACCCGCCCGGCGATCAATTCATCTCGCCGGCTTGCGGGGCGACCCTGCTGAACCTCGGCACAGACGATCCCGCGCTGGCCATGGCGTCGCCGAGCAACGTCAAGATTGACCGCGGGACCGGACCCGGGTTCGTGGACGCGGTGGGGCGCGACTTCCACCTCCAGAAGAACGGGGCGACGGCGCAGAAGCTCTTCAACGGGGGGCTGGTCAGCTACCTGGTCAACGGACAGTCCATCGTCCCGACAGTGGACCTGGACAATGACCCCAGCCGGCCGCGCCCCCAGAGCGGCCATGTGGCCATCGGGCCCTACGAGCCGGGGCCGTGAGTCGGGCCCCTCAGCTTCCTGAGAAGAACTCGTCGGCCCCATAGTCTCGCGTCTTGCCGAGCGGTCGCGGGTCCCCGTCGATGTCGTGATCCAGGGTAGGCGCCGCCCCGTCCATGGGCATCCGATCCACCGCCGGAGAAGTGGCCATCAGGTGAAGGTCGTGCTCGCCGCGGAACTGTGGCGTGATGTCCATGGAGAATTCCTGCCCGTCGCTGGTGACGTAGGAGGGATCGTCCGCCGCGATCATGTGCAGGTCGCAACCGCCGGCGATCATCGCCTTCGTGATGGTTTGGTTGTCCCAGAACAGGCTCTGCCAGACGGAAGTTGCGGCGGTGTTACAGTGGATCGCGTTCCCCTCGCCCTTTTTGTAGTTGCCGACCAACGTAAGCTGCGTCAAGTGCCGGATCTCCGGCACCTCGGGGTGGGCCGTCGAAACCGCGATGCCGCCGACCTGCGAGTACCCGGTGCCATTGCGGGCAATGAAGCTGTTTTGAACGGTCACCCGCGCCTCCGCCAAGATGCCGCCCCCCAGGTTGCCCCGGTCCGCGTCCATGGTCCCGATGACCGACTGATCGACGAAAAGCGGGGAGCGCGACCAGACGCCGAGCCCGTCGTTGCCGGTGACTTCGACCCGCCGGAGAAAGAGCTGGCTGTCCGTCCCGTCGCAGAGCACCCCGTGCCCGTTCATGCCGCTGCCTCCCTGCACGGCGATCCCGTCGAGGACGACCTGCGCCTTCTGGCCCACGTGGATGACCCAGCCGGATGGCCCGCCCATGGCAACCGCCGGCATCGCCTGGGCCCGTGCATCTCCATTCACGGCGCGTGAACCGACGAGGATCACGTTCCTCCCGATGTCCCAGCCCCCTTGATAGATCCCGGGCTTGATCCGTATGCCCAGGGCGTCGCGCAACTCCGCCAGCAGGTCTTGCCTGCTGCTGACCGTCGCGGTGTGCTCCCGCGGGACGCAGAAGCCGGGGTGCGCAAGGACCACGCCGAACTCGTCGCAGATGCTCGAAGGGCAGTCTTCATGGGCCCGGCAGGGGACCGCCCCGTCCAGGGTGCCGCCGTCGGGTATCCCGGGCGCCGCGGGGAGGCAGCGCAGGGTCTCCACGTCGCAGCGCGGACGCGCCGGGTCCCGGCACAGGTGGTCTGGGTCACAGCCCCCGGGGCCCAGCGTTGAGAATGCCTCACAGCCGCAGAGGGCCAGGGCGACCAGCGCGACGTGGCTTGCCGATCCTTTTATACGTGGACGACGGCCGACGATCATGAAGCTCACCGCAGAACGAACCCGATCCATACCGCACCTCCAATGGCGAGCGCGGCGCCGATACCTGCAAGGCTGGGCGCCACGGCGTGGAAATCATAGACGCGAGCGCAGTCGCTCTCGATGCACCTGCCGTCGTACACGAAATAAGGCACCGCGGCGGCCCCGACAATTGCCCCCACCGATAGCAGCGCCACCCCCGGCCACAGCGGCGCTCGATCTTTGGCCCGCGCCAGCGCCGCTACGGAGAGCGGGGCCAGCGCTGGCCTGAGGGGCGGCGGCGGGGGTGGACAGAGCCGCCGCGCCAGTGTGGTCACCGCTTCAGCCTCGCCGGCTAAAAGGGATACCACGGCGTGACTCGTCACCGTGAGGGAAGCCGCTGCGTTTTGGCCAGGCTCCTCGACGCCCCGGCGCAGGCGCCAGCCGAACAGTTGGCCCTGCTGCCGGCGGAGCAGCAGCAACTCTCCTTCGAGGAGCTGAGCCAGCGCTGGCCAGTTCTCCGGCGGCCGGGCCGAGCCGCACAGGCCGGCGGTGCCGCCGATCCCACACAGATCCCGGAGGCGTCGGTCGGCTACCAGATGAAGGCGCTGGCTCCCCATCCAGGGCAGGTCCAGCAACCAGCTCGCCCGGGTACCCTCCGATCCCACCACCACCACTGCATGGCGCCCCGGCGTCAGCCGCACTTCCAGCAGGGGCAGCGCTCCGGCGGGTTGCTCGTCGATGTGCACCGCCCAGCCAGCCGGTCCCTCGACGACCAGCAAGTGCAGCGCCGCGGGCAGCTTCTTCTGTCCCTGCTCCGCGGCAGCCCGCATCGCCGGGCCCCATTCCCCGTCCGAAATCTCCGGCAGCCCGCCAAACCGCAGTGCCGACGCCACGAGCTGGGCCTGCGCACCGGCGCCGTCTCCCGCCTGGAGCAGCGCTCGCGCGGCGAAGAGGTACGCCTCCCGCAGCCCCGTACGTCGTGCCGGCGAGGCGAGCAGTGCCACCGGATCTTCCTCCATGCTCCGGGCCAGCCTGGTGAAGCGCACCGCCAGGCCAGGCGCATCATCGCTGTGGTAAAACGATGCCTTCAGCGCCGCCAGCTCCTCTGGAGGACCCTCCGGCCCGGCAGGGGCCGCCGGATCACTGAAACGAGGTACGGCGCTTTTGACCATGGTGAACGGCACCGTCCGCGCCGAGGGACAGCGCAACGCCAGCTCCGCTGCCAGCCGCGGCGCATCCGGATCACCGGCGGCCCCCATCGGGACCACGATCAGCGGCGCTCCCAAAGCAGGGGCGGCCACGGCCATCGCAAGGACGACCAGGAACAAGCGCGCTGCTCTCATGGAACGCTCCAGTCGAGGGTCAAGCTGGTGGCGCCGCCGGGCGGCACCTTGATGGTGCGGCTCTCGTCGCGTCCCAGCGCGGTGCTGATGGCCCGCACCGTATGGGTGCCCGCCGAGACGGTGAAGGTGTACGGGGATCCCTCGGCCCGGTGAACACCGTCGAGGTATATCTCCGCGAACGGGCGCACCGCCACCCGCACCGTGCCCGTCCGCGCCCGCTGGTTGTCCGTCCGGGACATCGATTTCGCTCTCGCGGGACCCGCAGGGGCCGCATTCACCGCCGCGGGCCGGACTGCGCCGGAAACGACGTTCGCTTCCACCGGCACTGGCATCGGCCTGCCGACATTTCCGCCGCCGATCGCCCGGCCCGTGCCGATCTCCGCTGATGGAGGTTCCCCCGGCGCCGGAGCCGAGCCTTGGGTCGCCTGCTTGCCGATCGCCAGGCCCAGGGCCAGGACGGCCAGCAGCGCCCCCGCCCGCACCACCACCTGACGCAGCGTCACTCCTTGCGCCTTGCCGTCAGCAATGGGCAGTGGGCACGATGCCGGGGCCGCCCCCACCGGGACCACTGGAGCCATCGGAAGCAGCGAGCGCACCGGGACCCCTGGCACCGCCTCGGCCTCCCGACCCAGCGGAGCCGAAACCACCGCG
>JBBRLA010000113.1:0-16504 GCA_038231615.1 Polyangia bacterium
GGGCGGGCAGGACCTGTGGTTCCGCGCCAATGACGATGGGACGAACATGCACATCCTGGCCGAGTGCAAGGGCGGCAACGACCTGGCATTCCTGCCGCAGGTGAGCTGCGCGAGTACGCCGGGCTAGGGCCTGTCCTCAAACTCGGACCGAGCCAGCCCGCCGAGTAGCAAGCAGCGCAAGAAGGAGCGGAGGGGAGCGGGCTGGAAGCCCGTGACCCGGAGCGACGACTCAGCGATGATGCGCAGCTTATCGGCGAGGATGGCGACGGGAGAGTTTGAGGACAGGCCCTTGGGCGCGGGTCGGCCTCACGCCTATCCCGCGGCGGCCACGGGCGCCGTGGGCTTCGAGGATCTGGGAGGGAGCGCCGCCTCGCGCCGGGCCTGCCGCCGCAGGATCACCATCAGGCCCCCGATCAGGGCCACCCCCAGGATGTTCAGCGCCCCGTCGCAGGTCAAGAGGCCCGCCGCCCCGGACAGATGCAGCCGCCCCCCCTGCTTGTACATCACCCCGTCGAGAAAGGTGACATACGAGATGGCCAGGTTGGACACGCCGATGAAGAGGCCGAACTTGGTGGTGGCGCCGGGGCCGTCGTCGATCATCTCGAAGACGAAGGCGTAGAAGGCGGCGTAGGCCAAGCCGCTGGCGATCCCATAGGCCAAGATCCACCCGATGTAAGAGTACCGGGTGGGCGCGGAGAGGGCCATGCCGAAGGCGCAGGCAGCGGTCAAGACGCCGCTCAAAAGATAGGTCATGCGCCGGTTGATGCGGTCGGCCAGGTAGCCGCCGATGAAGGCCCCCAGGGCGTTGGACAGGCCGAAGACCAGACCGGTAGCCATGGCCACGTCCCCGGAAGTGGCATGGTAGTCGGGGGCCAGGGCCCCAAAGAGGTTTGCCGCGGCGGCGGTGCCCACCGGCGAGAGGCAGATGAGCAGGCCGGTCCACCCGATCCGCGAGCGCACCGTGGCCACGGTGTTGCCCAACACGGCCTTGAGCAGCGGCCAGAGGGGCTCGCGCAGGGGGGGCGCCTCGTCGATGAGCAGGATGGACAGGGAGCTGACGACCATGATCGCCGCGACCAGAATCCCGATGGTGGGCAGGGGCACCGGGTGCAGCCAGGGGGAAAGCAGGGCCGGCGGCCGGGCCAAAAGCACGATGAAGGCGTTGGCCAGGCCGGTGGACGCCAGCGACCCGGTGGAAAAGTAGCCGGCGGCGACGCCCTTGTGCTCGGGCAGGACGGTGGTGGCGCACAGGGCCCCCAGGGCGCTGTTGCTGGTGGCGGCGGCGATGTTGACCAGCAGGAGCACGGCGCTGAGCAGGGCGTGGTGGCCGTGCATGGGAATGAGGAACGCCGCCAAGGTGCCCACGGCAGAGGCCAGGCTGGTCCACAGGTACCACGAGCGCCGCCGCATCCACGTGTCCAGCACCGGCGTCCACAGGAACTTCCATGAGTGGGGCACGAAGGTCAGGGCGGAGAGCGCCGCGATGTCCTTCACCTCGACGCCGTTCACCTCAAGCAGGTAGGAGAGGGCGATCACGTGCCCGGAGGTGACCCCGACCGAGATCATCGCCAGCAGGAAGACCCACGGCGGGGTAGGGCGGCGCACAAGTGACGACGACGTGTGGGGCGCGACCTTCGGGTCGGGTTCAGGCGGGGTGGGCTGCGCTGCGTTTCCCATGCCACTTGGTGAAATGAAAGGTCTGCCTGGCTGTGCCAGGGCGTGCCTTCGAGATATATCACGCTCGGGCAGCAAAAGCTCGGCAAGCAACGTCGCATGGGTTGCATGCGCGGGCCATCCGAGGTAGAAAAAGCCGCTATCCTATAGGAGATCTGACGATGGCATCTCTGCCCCCCCTTGTGCTTGGCGGCCTTTTGGATGAACGGCGCTTCGCTTCTTCCCTCCCCTGGCCCTGCCGTCCGCTGACGGCGCTCTTCATCACCCTGTCCCTGGCAGTGGGGTGTGTGGAGCAGACCTCCGACGCCCCCACCGAGGAGGACGTCAAGGGCGCCAAGGAGAACATCCTCCAGACTGCCCCGACGCCGCGCTTCCCGGTAAACGCGGTGCTGCTCGCCCCGCCCGGGCAGGGGCACGGCAAGGTCACCTACCTGGGCCTGGACGTGGACGCCAGCCAGGTGTCCGCCGGCAAGCCGTTCACCCTGACCCACTACTTCCGGGTGGAGGAGCCGATCTCGGAGGGCTGGCGCCTCTTTGTCCATCTGGAGGCGCCCCCCGACAAGCGCAGCCACCTGAACGCCGACCACGTGCCGATCAACGGCAAGTACCCGGTGGGCATGTGGAAGAAGGGCGAGATCATCCGCGACATCCACAAGGTCTCGGTGCCGGCGGGGTGGCCCTCGGACAAGCTGGACCTGTACGTGGGCCTGTGGAAGGGACAACTCCGCTTCAAGGTCGAGAGCGGCCCCCACGACGCCGACAACCGGGTGCTGGTGGCGTCGCTGCCGGTGGTCGGAGACTCGGTGAAGGCGGCGGGGGCGGCGGCATCGCCGTCTATGGGCGGCGGCGGCGGGAAGCGGCTGGTGGTGCGCAAGCTGAAGGCCGGGACGGTGATCCACATCGACGGCAAGCTGGACGAGCCCGCATGGAAGGAGGCGGCTTCGACGGGGCCCTTCGTCAATACCCTGACCGGCGGCGCCGCCGAGCAGGCCGCGGAGGCGCGGGCGCTGTGGGACGATCAGTTCCTTTACATCGCCTTCGACTTCGCCGACAGGGACGTCTGGGGGACCTTGACCAAGCATGACGACAAGCTGTGGACCGAGGAGGCAGCGGAACTTTTCCTGGATGCCGATGGCGATGGCAAGACCTACGTCGAGCTGCAGATCAGCCCGCGCAACGTGACCTTTGACTCGTGGCTGCCGGCGTATCGGCAGAACGACAACGCCTTCGATGTGCCGATGACCACCGCGGTGCAGGTGAACGGGACCCTGGACAACCGCAAGGACGAGGACAAGGGCTGGACGGCGGAGCTGAAGATCCCGCTTTCCGCGGCCAAGGGGCGGCTGGCCGAGATGAAGGGGGTGCCGCCGGTGCCGGGGACACAGTGGCGGGCGAACTTCTTCCGCATGGACATCCCGGCGGGCAAGCCGCAGCAGGCCAGCGGGTGGTCGCCGCCGATGGTGCCGGACTTCCACGCCGTCGACAAGTTCGGGGTGCTGGTGTTCGCCGACGAGAACGGGGGGGTGCCCGAGCCGGCGAAGGCCAACCTGATGCAGGCTGTCCCCATCGAGGGAGGGTCAAGTGGACCGCACCCGGTCAACCCGAACATGCGGCGGCTGATGCTGGCGCACCCGGAACAGGGCGGCAAGGGCGACGATGGCGCCCAGGCACCAGCGGCCCAGGCACCGACGGGCAAGGGCCAGGCGCAAAAGGGCAAGCACGGGAGCAAGGACCAAAAGGGCAAGGCCGGCAAGGCCGCCCCGGACCAGCCCTGAGTCATGTCCCCGGGGAACCTGCTCGATGAACCACGCTTCGCTTCGCTGCGTGCTATCGACCGCCTCGACCACTGGCTGGATTCGTATCTGCAGGCGGCGATTGGCGCCGGGCCTACCCTGGGTTTTTTTCTGCGTCTGCTCTTTTTTCTGACGCTGGTCCTGCTTTCGGCGTGGGCCGGCGCCCCGTTTTGCCGCTGGCTTTCCCGTCGGGCCAGGCGGCTGGGGCAGACGGCCCTGGCCGGGGTGCTTCAGATGCTGGCCCCCACGGTGCGGCTGGTGCTGCTCTTCTACGGGCTCTATGACCTGTCGGACTGGGTGCTGGCGGGGCGGAGCGGACGCTCGACCCTTTTCACCTCGCTCTTTTACGTGGCGCTGGTGGTGTCGCTGACCTCGGGGGTGGCCCGTGCCGCGCAGGCGCTGCTCTCCGCGGCCTTGACCCGGCTGGTGGGGCTGGAGGCCCGCCTGTCCGGGGACGAGCCCGTCGGGACCACGTCCCAAAGTCACCGCCTGGTGCCGCTGTCGCAGAAGCTGGCGATGGGGGCCCTGTGGCTCTCCGCCCTGATTCTGGTGCTGGACCACTTCGGCCAGAGCGTCTCGTCGGTGTTGACGGCGCTGGGGGTGGGTTCGCTGGCGATCGGCCTGGCGTCGCAGCAGGCGCTGTCGAACATGATCGCCGGGCTGGTGCTGCTGATCGACAAGCCCTTCCGCATCGGCGACCGCATCCGGCTGCCGGGGATGGACATCGGCCGGGTCGAGGACCTGGGGATGCGCTCGACGCATATCCGCCTGGGGGATGGCAACCTGCTGGTGGTCCCGAACAACGATCTGGTCACCAGCCGGGTCATCAACTACAGCGGCGCCGTGTCCACCCACGGCGAGGTGCGCCTGCAAGTGCCCGCCGGCACGGACCTGGAAAAACTCGGCGCGGACCTGGCCTCTGCCATCGGCATCGAGGAGGGCATTCTCGACGACCCGGCCCCGCGGCTGCACCTGCTGAGCATCGGCGAGAAGCTGGAACTGTCGCTGATCTTTTTGCTGCGGCCGGAGGCCGACGCGCCGTGGGTCGAGGAACGCCTGCGCCGCCTGGTGTTGCAACGCCTTCAGCAACAGGTGGCCGCGCCGCCAGCATAGATTACACTCAGCCAGGTGACTTCACTACGCTTGCTCTTCTTGGGGATTGTCTTTATTTGCCTCTCGGCCACCGCCGGGGCGCAGCCGCCTCCGAAAGCGACGTCTCTGGAGGCGCGGATCGAAGAAATGGTCGTCGAGGCCGCCCGTGCCACAAAGACCGGCCCCGGCGAACCGGCCATCATCCTGCGCGCCGACGCCGGGCTGTCCGCCGCCGCCGCCGATCTGGCGCGGCTTTCCACCGACGACGCCCTGGCCATCGGGGGCGATCTGGTCACCGACGCGCTCAATCTGCACGGGGTGGTGCAGCCCTCGCCGCACCTTTTGCTGACCAGCACCGCCGCCGGGGGCGAGGAGGCCATGCTCACCGATCTGCGCCGCCGCCTGCCGGAGGTCCTTCACGCTGGGCGCTTCCGCCTGATGGGCGTCGGGGTGGCCGCCAACGGGTCGCGGCAGCGGATGGTGCTGGCGCTGCTGGAATCCTTTGTCGAGCTTTCCCCGGTGGCGCGATCGGTCCCCGTGCCCCCGGTCATGCCCGGCAAGGCGATGGATGTGCCGGTGCCCATCTCCGGGGTGATGCTGCCGCCGTACACCCGGCCGGAGGTGCTGCTGACCGATCCCGCGGGGCAGGTGGCGCGGATCGCGGTGACCAGCATGCCCGTCAAGGGGGATGGGCATGCCTCGGCGATCCGCTTCCTGGGGACCTTCCACTGCCTGACCCGCGGGCGCTACCAGATCGAGGTGGCCGGCGAGGACCGCCTGGGCTCGACAGTGCTGGCCAACTTCCCGGTGTACTGCGGCGCCCCGGCGCCCCGGGAACTGTCGGTCGTCCATGAGGCACCCCCGTCGCGCCCCTTCACCGATGCCGCCGATGTCGAGGGTCAGCTCCTGCGGCTGCTCCACGCCGACCGGTCGCGGGCCGGGCTGCCGCCCCTCATGCCGAACCCCCGGCTTGCCGAGGTGGCGCGGGCCCACAGCTTGGACATGCGCGACCATGATTTCCTGGGGCACGTGTCGCCGCGCACAGGGGACGCCGGGGATCGGGCGCGGCGCGCGGGCATCCAGGCTCCGGTGTTGCTGGAAAACCTGGCGCGGGCCTACTCGCCGCCCGAGGCGGAGAAGAGCCTGATGGAGAGCCCCGGGCACCGGGCCAACATCCTTTCCAAGGACATCGACGAGGTCGGCATCGGCGTGCAGATGAAGGCCCTGCCCGGCGGGCAGCGCGAACTTTTCGTGACCCAGCTTTTCCGCCGCGCGCCAGAGGCCTTCGACCCGGAGCACACGCCGCAGCAGGCCCTGTCCCGGGTGCAGAACCTGCGGGAGTCGGCGCACCTGCCGGCCTTCACCGTGGACCCGGAGCTGATGGCGCTGGCGCAGTCTACCGCCACGGCCCTTTCAAAGGGCCGGCTCGCCGAGGACAAGGTGGGGACGCCCACGGAGGCGGCCCTGCGGGAGATGAAGGGACGCTACCGCCTGCTGCGCACGGTCCTGGCGGTGACCACCGATGCCAAGAACCTGGGCCCGTCGCCTTCGCTTCTGGACCCCGCCTCGCGGGCCATCGGCCTGTCGGCCATGCCCATGCCCAACGCCGACCCCAAGCGCAAGCTGAGCGGGGCGGTGTACGTCGTCATCATCCTCGCCGAGCCGCAGAAACCGAAGTAGAATCCCCGGGTGCCTACAAGTCGCGAGGCCATCTTCGCCGGGATCTCCCCCGCCTACAGCGGCCTGCGACACCTGCTGATCACCAGCGCCGTGACCCTTTGTGCCATCGTCGTCGCGCTGTACCTGGTCCGACGGCCGACGGGGACCGAACTGCTGGTGGTCCCCCTGGCCTTCATCTTGGCCAACGGCATCGAGTGGCTTTTGCACCGGGACCTGCTGCATCGGCGGTCGGGCATCCCGTGGCTCGGCACGGCCTATGAGCGCCACGCCTTGACCCACCACATCGCTTTTCAGCACGACACCATGGCCGCCCCCTCCCGGCGGGAGTGGCGCTGGGTGCTTTTCCCGGCGCCGGCCCTCTTCGGGCTGCTGGCCCTTTGCGGGTGCGTGGCGGCGCTTTTCCTGCTCGCCACCGGCAACCGCAACCTGGCCCTTTTGCTCTTCGCCGCACAGGTCGGGTTCTACCTTGTGTATGAGTGGCTGCACCTTTCCTACCATCAGCCGGTGGACTCCCGGGTCGGCCGCTTCCCCCTGGTAAAGGTGCTGCGCCGGCACCACCAGCTGCACCACGATCCCGCGCTTTCCCGGCGCTATAACTTCAACATCACCCTACCCCTCTTCGACCTTTTCCTGGGCACGATGGCCCGCGAGACGCACAAATCTGTTGACTCATCGGGCCAGGCAGTCTAAACAAACGGGACTCAGAATCGTTTTATGACTCTGAAGGCGCGTAGCTCAGTGGTAGAGCACTACCTTGACACGGTAGGGGTCCGCGGTTCAAGCCCGCGCGTGCCTACAAGTTTCTTGCCTTTGCTGCCATAATCCATCCATGGACAAGCCTCCCGAAAAGGGCCTCAAGCCCGAACTCACCCCCCTGGAGCGACTGCGCCACTCTACGGCCCACGTCATGGCCGACGCGGTGCAGCGCCTTTTCCCCGGCGCCAAGGTGACCATCGGGCCGCACATCGATTCAGGCTTCTACTACGACTTCGACGTCCCCACCCCCTTCTCCGACGAAGACCTGGCGCGGATCGAGGCCGAGATGGCCAAGATCATCGCCGCGGACCTGCCCTTCACCCGGGAGGAGGTCTCGCGCAACGACGCCATCGCCCTCTTCGAGAAGATGGGCGAGACCTACAAGGTCGAACTCATCTCCGCCATCCCCGAAGACCAGACGATCACCCTCTTCCGCCACGGCGACTTCGTCGACTTGTGTCGGGGACCGCACGTCCGCAGCACCGGGAAGATCAAGGCCTTCAAGTTGCTTTCGGTGGCCGGGGCCTACTGGCGGGGCGATTCGCGCAACAAGATGCTCTCGCGCATCTACGGCACGGCCTTCCCGTCGAAGAAGGAGTTGGACGACTACCTTCATCAGATCGAGGAGGCCCGCCGCCGCGACCACCGCAAGCTCGGCAAGGAGCTGGACCTCATCCACTTCGAGCCCCTCTCGCCCGGGTGCGCCTTCTGGCTGCCCAAGGGAACGGTGCTGTGGAACACCCTGTCCAACTGGATGCGCGGCCTGCTGCTCGCCGAGGGCTACGTCGAGGTGCGCACCCCGATGATCTTCAACAAGCACCTGTGGGAGATCTCCGGGCACTGGGCGGTGTACCAGGACAACATGTTCGTCATGGAGGCCGAGGATCAGGCCTACGGCCTGAAGCCGATGAACTGCCCCTCGCACATGCTGATCTATCGCTCGAAGAAGCGGAGCTACCGGGAACTGCCCCTGCGCATCCATGACCAGGGGGTACTGCACCGGGCCGAGCCTTCGGGGACGCTGGGGGGCCTGACGCGGGTGCGGCAGTTCTGCCAGGACGACGGCCACCTTTTTGTTACCGAGGACCAGGTGGCCAGCGAGGTCGAGCGCATGCTCAGCCTCATCGACCGGATCTACCGCGTGTTCGACCTGAGCTACGAGGTCAAGCTTTCGACGCGCAACCCGAACAAGATCATCGGTGACGCCGAATTGTGGGACCGTGCCGAGGCCGACTTGCAGGCGGTGCTGGAACGATCGGGCGTGGCCTACCGCATCGAGGCCGGCGAGGGGGCTTTCTACGGCCCCAAGATCGACTTCGACGTCACCGACGCGCTGGGCCGCAAGTGGCAGTGCGCCACGGTGCAGCTCGACTTTCAGTTGCCGCAGCGCTTCGACCTGACCTACGTGGGCCAGGACAACACGGAGCACCGGCCGGTGGTCATCCACCGGGCGATCTACGGCAGCTTCGAGCGGTTCGTGGCCCTCTTGATCGAACACTACGCCGGGGCGTTCCCTCCGTGGCTCTCGCCGGTGCAGGCGCGGGTGCTGGGGGTGTCCCAGAAGCACGACGCATTCGTGGCGGAGGTGGACCAGACGCTGCGTCGTCACGGCATCCGGGCGGAGGCCGATCTGTCGGACGACAAGCTGGGGGCGAAGATTCGCCGGGCGCAGGTGGACAAGATCCCGTACATGCTGGTCATTGGCGACAAGGAAGTCGCGGCCCGACAGGTCTCGCCGCGCACGCGGGACGGCAAGCAGCTCCCGGCCAGCGACCTGAACGACTTCGCCCTGGCGTTGGCCCTGGAAGGTCAACCCCCACAACTCAGCGATTCACCTGCACCTGGGGCGCCGTTTCCAGGTTAAGATTCTGCGACAAGGAGCCATGGCACCATGCCCAAGATGAAAACCCACTCAGCCGCCAAGAAACGCTTCAAGATCACCGCCAACGGGCATGTCAAGCACAAGCAGGCCCACAAGAGCCACCTTCTGTCCCACGAGTCGAGCAAGCGCAAGCGCCACCTCCGGGGCACCAAGATGGTCCACAAGAGCAATGAGCAGCAGATCAAGCTCATGCTGCCCTACGGCTGAGCATCGAAAATAGGTCTGCATCGTGAGATCCCGCCGAGTGGCCTGCCTTCGTCCCATCTGATATCTTTGGGCCATGGTGCATCGCCCGACCCCCTACATGCTCGCCCCGGGCGCCTCCGTCTCGTCTGCTTCCACGCCGCTGCGCTGCCCCGGCGCCGATGGACCCGGCGTCAAAGGGCCTTGGCCGGCACTGGACGATCATCTGGTGCAGCCCGAGGTCAGCCGGGACGAGGTGATCCGTGGGCACCGCATGACCACCATGGCCGCCAATCCCGAGCATGGCGATCCCCACTGCCAGCTCGACTACCTGGTCCGGGCCCACGTCGCCAAAGGGTACATCGCCTCGACGGATATGCTGACCCGCTTCGGGCCCGGCTCCGATTTCGCCCCCGACACCTGCGTGCGTCAGGCGGGCATTGACGCAAAGACCGGCAAACGCTATCTGGAAGAATTGGCCTTCGAGGTGGTCAACGAGCAGCCGCTGACCGGCCCCAAAGGGGTCACCACCCAGGCCGAAGAGATGATGGCCCGAGGCGTGCGCCGCGTCTTCGCCATCTTCGTCAAGACCGGCGAGGTCAAAGAGTGGCGAGGCGCCTGGGTCCTTGTGCCGCTGGACAGCACGATCGAAGACCCGACGCTGGTGCGGTCACTCCTGTGCCGCGCCATCCTGGACGCTGCCGCCGCCGATGACGCCGTGGTCGGCGCCCTGGATGCCAAGGGCAACCGCGCCATCCGCCAGATCCGGCAGGATGAACGGCAAGTTGGCCACAAGGCCGGCGTTCAGGAAGGCCACAAGGCCGGCGTTCAGGAAGGCCACAAGGCCGGCGTTCAAGCGGGCCACAAGGCCGGCGTCCAAGCGGGCCACAAGGCCGGCGTCCAAGACGGATTGAACGAGGGCCGGCTGGCGCAGGCTCGGGAGATGCTGCTGGACCTCATCGAGTACAGCGGGTTCGCGCTCACCGAGGACATCACCCACCGGGTCGCCACCTGCCAGGATCTGGCCACATTAAAGGGGTGGACCCGGCAAGCCGCTCGCGCCGCCACGCCGCAGGATATATTCTCGCTCTGAACCGCCCTTGCCTCCATGGATGGACAGGGGAACGAGCGCGTCAGCTCTTTTGCGCCACCTGTAGGACCCGTAGACCCGTGACCCTGCGGGTCCCCTGGGCGCGCTTAGCGGCCTGCTTGGGGGGACGAAGGGCCGGGCCCAGGGCCTGCGGCTGAGCTTGTACCGGCCGCATCGGGATGTAAATCCCCCACAGCAGCTTGAAGGTACGCGTCGGCCCGGCCCGGTTGTAGCCAACCAGCCCGCCCAGCACGTTCCACTCCAGGTCCTGCTGCCTTGGGCGGCCGAAGGAGAAGAGCGGCCATAAGTGGAACGCCCACTCGCCGGCGTGCGCCCCGGTCCCGCGATAGGTATAGGTGTTCAGCACCAGCGTGTGCCCGCCCGCGTCGTTTTTCCAGTGGATGAACACCGGCAGCAGCACCGTGGTCGACGAGGTCTTCTCCTTGGCCTGCCAGAAGAGCGGGAAGATCACCGTGGCACTGCGCCCATCGGCGTAGCGCTTGGCCCAGGTCAAAAGCGGCGGCACCAGCAAGGTGCTCGCCTCCTCGTCATGATAATAACCGAAAAGGGGGATCAGCGCCGTAGTCGAGTAATCCGGGCGGCGCACGTGCCAAAAGATCGGCAGAAGAAGGTCGGTCGAGCGCTCCTTGCCGCCGAAGTGCCAGAGCACGGGGAAGATGGCGAAGCTGTGGGTGCCGTCCGCGTGGCGCTTGGCATAGCCCAGGATGGGGGGAAAGATCCAGGTGGTGGTGTTCTCGGTGAAGTCGCGGTCCCGGATGACCAGCGGAATCAGCGGCCCCACGGCGGTGATTCGCCGCTGGAAATAGTCGTGGATGTCGAGCACCAGGGGGAAGCCGATGAGCACCGACCGGGTCAGGGTGTTGCGCTGCCAGAAGAGCGGCGTCACCGCGGTCAGGCTGCTCTGCGGGGCGGTGGTGCGGAAGAAAAGCGGCAAAAGGAAGGTCGTGCTGGTGCCGGCCCGCTCGCTCTTGGTGTGGTAGAAGATCGGGAACACCGCCTCGGAGCGGACCTCGGCGTCGCGGCGCAGGTAGAACGGCCCGAGGTAGGTCAGGAAGCCCGAGGTCTTCTTGATGAAGCCGAAGGGCAGGGAAAGGACGTTTGTCGATTCCTCATCCCCGGGCCCGTCGGCGGCGTGGTGCGAGAGGTGGACCACCGGAAAGAAAGTGAAGCGGTAGCCGCCCTTGCCGTCGTTCTTGCCATAGAAGAAGGGCAAAAGCCCGCCGAAGGTCGCCGCCTCGCGGTGGCCGAAGTAAAGCGGTCCCAGGACGGTCAACGCCCGCTTCTGCGCCGGGTCCGCCGAATGATACACCAGCGGCGCGACCCACGACGTCGCGGTCCCCCGCCGGGCAGCGAAGAACAGAGGGAACAATCCGTAGTCGGCGCGGCCCTTCTGGAAATCGCCGTAAAAGAGCAGGAAGGCGCTGCGGGTGCGCTCTTCCTTGCGGTCGTGGCGGTAAAAGCCGATGGGCGTGGCGAACATCGTCAGCTTGTCGTTGCTGCCATAGCCGAAGAGCGGCAGCAGCCCCACCGCCCGTTCGCGCCCGGCGTCTTTGCGCTCGCCGTCATAATAAAAAAACGGCCCTGCCACGACGGTGCTGCCGGTGCGGTTGGCCACCCGCCAGAACACCGGGAAGAGCACGTCCGCCGACAGGTCCGGCTGGCGCAGGCCAAAGTACAGGAAGGCAGCCGAGACGAAGCGGCTCGCCCCGTCGCGCACATGGAAGAAGAGTGGGAAGACCACGTCGGCGCGGTTGGTCGGCCCGCGGCGGAAGAAGGCCAGGGGCAAAAGGGCGGTGGTGGTCTCGCGGCCCTCCTCGGTCTCCCGGCGAACGTGAAAGAACGGCCCTAGGCCCAGGAAGCTCCCCTGGGCATTCCTCTTGTAACCGCCGATCGGCGTCACCACCAGGGTCGATTTCTCCGATTGCGCCAAGTTGCCGTTTGTAGACGTCCTGGCATAGAGCAGCGGGAAGATCCCAAAAGTGGTGCTCTGCGGGTCCTTGCGCCAGAACACCGGGCCCATCACCCCGACGCTGCTCTGGCCCACCCGAGCGTACCACAAGAGCGGCGGGATCACCGCATGGCCCTCCCTGGCGGTATGCTTCAGCCAGAGCACCGGGAAGAGCCCGGCGGTGAACCCGGTGTCCGGGTCCCCCGCGGCGCGGGCGAAGTGGCGGACCAAAAAGAGCGGCCCCAGGACCAGGTGCTCGGCGGTCTTGCCGCGGTCATGGTAGAATACCGGCAGCAGCATCTGGAAGCCCCGGGCCTCGCCGGTGCTGCCCAAATTGCCAAAGAAGAGCAGCGGGAAGAGCCCGGCGGTGTAGCCCTTCTGCGGCCCGTGGCCCCGATAAAACAGGGGACCCAGGGAGACGTGGGTCGTGCCGGCGTCGCGGTCGTGGGCGTAGATGAAGAGCGGCGGCACCAGCGCGAAGTGGCTGCGCGCCCCGGTGGCGAAGCTGAAGAGCGGCAGGAGCCCGCCGCCCCCGCCCGGCTCCTGCCGGTTGTGCCAGCCGTACAAGGGCCCCAGGAAGCCAACCGCCCGCACGGGGCTGGTGTGCAGCGCCGCAATGGGCAGCAGCACGTGGGTGGTGCCACCGGTGCGCTGGTCGTGGAAGCGGTAGTAGATCGGCAAAAGGCCCCCCGACGACCCCTCGTCGTCGCGGGACCAGAAGACCGGTCCGAAGTAGCCGGCAAAGGTGCCGCGCTCCTTGTTGTGCCAGATGGCCGCTATCGGCGGCAGCACGTTCAGGGTGCTCTGGGGCGTGTCGCGGCGAATCCACGGCGGCGTCAAAAGGGCGCTCACCTGCACGTGGTTCTTACTGTCGCCGAAGCTGGCGAAGATCGGCGTCACCAGGAGCTTCTGCCCCAGGGTGTCGTTGGTCTGGTAGTGGAACAACGGGAAGAGAGTGGTATGGCGCACCCCGGTCTTGTCGTCGCTGCCCGAGAAATACAGCGGCAGCACCACCGCGTTGTGGCTGTACTTGTCGCCGGAATACCACGCCACGGGGAAGAGCCCGCCGCTGACGTTCTCGTGGTCGCGGCGGTACCAGCCCAAAAGGAAGAAGAGCCCGAACTCTTTCTCCCCCTCGCGCCTGGAATACCCCAGGCCGCCCAGCAAAAGGACCTCGCGCAGCTTCTTGCTCTCGTCGCTCCGGTAATACGAGAGCAGCGGTGGCAGAAGGGTCAGGCTGCTCTTCGGCTCGGTGCGCGACCAGACCAGGCCCAGGAGCAGCATCTCCCGGCGGTGCTTTTCCCGATCGCTCCGGTAATACGAGAACAGCGGCGGCAGCACCGTCAGCGACCGAGGCCCCTTCCGGTCGTGGAAGAAGATCGGCAGCACCGCGGCGGCGGCGCCCTGCTTGCCGTAGTCCGAATAGAAGAAGATCGGCCAGATCCGGTGGCTGGTGGCGCCGGGCTCCCGGCGGTACTGATAAAGCAGAAGCGGCAGGATCAGGTCCTTCCGGCCCGTGTCGTCGTTTTCGTGCTGCCCGAAAAAGGGGAAAAGCACCCGCGTCCGCGACCGGGGATGCCAGAAACTGAAGTAGAACGGCACCACCATCCGGTAGCCGTTCTGCCCGCCCTTGGAGTAATACACCACCGCCGACAGCGGCCGCTGCGGCTGAGCGCAGGTCCCCTGGTCGCAGATCGTCGGGCTGGGGCACTCGTTGTCGCGGCGGCAAGTCCCCGGGCGTTGCAGCGTCTTTGGGGCCTTTAAGGCCTCCGCTTCGCTCTTTGGCCGGGCCTGGGTGTTCGCCGTATCGGCGGGGACCTCGTCGGGCGCCGCCTGCTCCGCCTGGGCCAGCATCGGCCCCGGCGGCAGCCCCGGCAGCTTTGGGGGTTGGCCGGGCAGCTTTGTGGTTTGGCCTTGCCCCGGCGTCAGCCCCGGCAGCGGCGAGAACGGCAGCGGCGCCCCTCGCGCCGTCGCGATCCCGATCGAGGCCCAGCCAAGGACCGCCAGCAGCATGGGGGCCGCGCCCCGCTTACGCCCCGCCGACACCATTACGGGGTCATCTTCCACTCGCCGTTCTCTTGCACGAAGTGGATCTCATCCGTCTGGACGTTCTCCCCCTTCGTACGGCGCACTTTCATGGTGGCGCTGCTGGACTCCCCCTGCTTCTGGTAGGTGGTGCCGCGCTGCTCGAACTTGACCCCGTCCATGTCCTTCTGCGCCTGTTTCACCGCATCCGGGCTCTGGAGCATCTGCTGCTGCATCATCCCCTGGTACATCAGGGCGTAACAGTCAATCGACTTCTGCGTCTCCCCCTTGCCCATCGCCGTGCGCCAGCGGTCAAAGACCTTCTCCGGCGTCGAGAACTCCGCCCGCGCCGGCGGCAGCTTGAAGGTGATCTGCTTCACCTTGTCCCGCGGCAGCTCCAGCTTCTGCCCGTTGCTCGTCTCCAGCACCAGCACCCCGTCGTAATAATGGGTCAGCTTGCCCGAGACCTGGGTGTTGTCCAGCAGCGTCACCACCTCGGCCCGGGCCGGTGTCGCCCACAGCAGCAGGCCCAGCCCGTAGAGCCCCCACGGCCCGTACAAAGAGACGGCCGGCCAAAAGCGGAGGGCGCGATGGTGTAGCTTGGGACACATCTTGAGAAATCTCCTTGCCGGGGCAACCGTTTACCGCGGGGTCGGGTGAGGTGTCAAGGTTGACTCGGTCGCTACGCCTGAGGTTGTCCAGCGCGCGATAGTCTGCTTTATTCCGAGGCGGCAGATGTAGCACGCAATCGACCTCTGGCGAAAGGAGCGGACCATGTGGTGCAGCAAAACGATGAGCGGAGTGGTGATGTTTGGGTTTCTGGCGGCGGCGGGGTGTGCCGACAAGGGCGACAAGAAAGGCGACCAGCCCCCCGGGGCGACCCCCGGCCCGGTGGCCAGCGCCACCATCGAGGGCAGAAGCGGCAGCAGCCTGACCGGCAACGCCACCTTCGAGCCACAAAAGGACGGCAAGATCCTGGTGCGCATCCAGGTCCAGGGCGCCACCCCCGGCGACCACGGGGTCCACGTCCACGAGAAGGGCGACTGCTCCGACCCCGAGGGCAAGAGCGCAGGCGGGCACTTCAACCCCACCGGCGCCGCCCACGGCAGCCCGACCGCCCCGGCCCACCACGCCGGGGACTTCGGCAACATGACGGTCAAGGGCGACGGGACCGGCATTCTGGAACTGCCCAGCGGCGACATCTCGGTCGGGTCGGCGGCCAACTCGGTGGTGGGCCGGGCCATCGTGGTCCACGAGAAGGCCGATGACCTGACCGGCCAGCCCAGCGGCAACTCCGGGGCCCGCGTCGGGTGCGGGGTCATCAACGTGGCGGGTGCCGGCCAGCAGGCCCCGATCGGCCAGGCGCCGCCGGCCCAGTAGGTCCGCGGGGGCGCGTTGCGCTTTTCTTGCAAGCCAGTCAGCCGGGGCGAATGATCGGAAGCCTCCTTCCGAGAATTCGGCCTTGGGCACCCCATCCGGCCTCCTGCGGGGTCTTTTTCTGGAGACCTTCACGGGAACAAGAACTCTTCCTTCGGGCTTGCTACAGTAACAAGATGCACCTGCGCGACCCCGTGATCCTGGCTTTCTTCGGCAGCGTCGTGGCCACCGTGGCCATCCTCATCGACCGGCGCCTGAGGAGCCGGCTGACCGCCCTGGACACCTGGGCCCAGCGCAGCGGGCTCCAGTGCGAGCGCCTGCCCCAGCTTGCCGTGCTGGCCCCCTTCGAGCCTCTGGCCCTGTGTGCCCCGGTGGTGGCGGTGGAACGCCTGATCCGCGGCACCCTACGCACCCCGCGTTTCGCCGTCGAGGTCCACCTGGCCGCCTGTCTCACCGGCAACCGCCACCGCCCCAGGCGGCAGCTCATCGGCATCTTCGCCAGCCACCCCGAGCTACCCCCCCTGCGCGTGCTGCCCCGGGACGACGGCGAGGCCCCCAAGGACCTGGGCTTCCAGCTCATGCCGGCCAGCGCCCTGCCCGAGGGCTACCAGGCGGAGGGCTTCTCGCCGCTTTCCCGGCCGATCACCCAGGCCCTGGGCGAGGAGTTGGTCCGCTCCGGCCCAGGCTGGCGCGTCGAATTGCGTCCGGGGCGGCTGATCCTGGCGACCTCGACGCTATCGGTGGAGCAGCTCGACGCCATGATGGGGATGGGCCTGCGCCTGCAACAGGCCCTGCTCCATGCCCTGACCTCGCCGCCCGAAGGCAGCCCCCCAGGCACCCCCTCTAGCACCCCCTCTGGCACAACCGGCACACCTTCCGGCAACCGCGGCGTCGGCGGCTACCTCAACTGAACCGAAACCAGCCGAACCTCGAAAGGAGACCCAGCCTGCGCCGCGCTTTCGCGCTATAACGCGTCATGAGCA
>JBBRLA010000114.1:0-16443 GCA_038231615.1 Polyangia bacterium
TCAGGAGAAAGAGAGCGCCGCGCTCGAAGGCATGACCCAGGGTGCGCCGCCGGGCCCTCTCCTTGCCGAGTTCGCGCTGGCGGCGGTGCTCCTTCAGATCGTTGTTCAACCGCCGCTTGGCTTCCAGCGCGTCGGGTACGAGGTCAAGGCCGCCGGGGCGGCGATCGGGTTCCAGGGTGGATACGGAATGGTCCATCCCCTTCAAATAGGCACATCAGGGCAGCCGACAAGGGCTGATGAAAAGAATCTGGACCGCGAGCGCTCTTCCTGCAATCGATCGCGCGCGCTGACAGAATCCTCCCTGCTCGAATAGCGGCACGGGATCGGCGGGGACAGGGAACGGCGAGGTCAGATCAAGTCTGCATCGGCCAGCCCCGACAAAAGGTGCGTCCGGTGCACCGTGCCTTCCAGCTTGCGAATCAGCTTCTCGTCGGCCGTGACCAGGACAGCGGCCTCCTTGGCAGCCAGCGCGACATAGCAGGCATCGTAGGCTGTCAGCTTGTGGGCATTTGCCAGTTCAAGCGCGTCAATGGCCAGAGAGGTCGTCGATGTCACTGCCAGTCGGAGACGGAGCAGTTCCTCTAGATCTCGGCGCGCCTGGGCTTCGGGAGATCCGGGACAAGAAGGAGGTTGCCGGAGAGGCTGCTTTTGATGAATACCAGGGCCCGATCAGAGTCCTTCTCAAAGATGCAGAGCTTGATGGCGACACTGGCGTCTACGACGAAACGTTTGTTCATCGCTCACGGTCCTCACGAAGCCAGGCGGTGCTGTCTCCCTGTGTCGACGGATTACGCGGGCGCATAAAATAGGCCAGTGCTTCGAGGTGGGCCGGGGAAATTTGTGGCATTGTCGTCGGTGCTTCTTTGGTGGCGGGCAGCAAAATGATCATCTCAGCCTTCCCGATAGGAAAGTCGTCGGGAAGCTTGACCATTCGGTCTTCCGAAACTTCAACCTGTAACTTGATGGCTGCCTGCATGATCAGAGCATAGGCGTTCTGCGACGGATGGCAAGTTCAGCATCAGGGTACCCTGCCCGTCCTCCCCATCGTCATTCTCATCGCCCACATAGACAAAGGTCTCGCCCCGGACCTCCAGGATGCTGGGACGGAACTGCACCGCCACCGCCCGCTGCTTCAGCTACCGCAGCGCCCCAGGTCGGCCCGATCATTACCCCGGCCAGGCGCTCGCACACCGCCTTTGCCTGCAGCACCTCATCGAGCAGATCCTATTCCTCCAGGGACACGAGCATCTTCACCAGCTTCTCGGTGGCCTTCTCCATCGCCGTGGGCAGGACCGCCTGGATGGCCGCCTCCAGCCCCTCCTCGGTGAGCAGCGCCGCAAGGCCGTCCTCCCGCAGCCTGCGCAAGAGCCCCTGGCGCACCCGCTCCATCTGCCTGGGCTTCCACGTCTTGCGTCCCTGCTCTTCCAGGTTTTCCAAGAGCGCCTGCTGAATCTCCTCGGGCAGCGCCTCCTGCTCTCCCGATCGCTCGCGCATGAAGATCTGCGCCACCGTTTCGGCGGAGACGTGGGCCAGCACCTCGGCCTGCTCATCGGTCAGGTGGATCGCCACCAGGCAAAAGATGTTCTGTTGGGTGTGGGCATAGATAGCCGCCCTCGTGGCGGATGCACGCCTCGGCGTCGGCGTAGCCGAGCGGCGTATGAAGCTGCTTCTCCTTGATCAGGAGAAAGAGCGCGCCGCGCTCGAAGGCATGACCCAGGGTGCGCCGCCGGGCCCTCTCCTTGCCGAGTTCGCGCTGGCGGCGGTGCTCCTTCAGATCGTTGTTCAACCGCCGCTTGGCTTCTAGCGCGTCGGGGACGAGGTCAAGGCCGCGGGGCGGCGATCGGGTTCCAGGGGGGATACGGAATGGTCCATCCCCTTCAGATAGGCACATCGGGGCAGCCGACAAGGGCGGGTAAAAAGAATCTGGACAGCGAGCCTGTCCATCAAATATCGCGACCGCGGTGCCGGTGGTGGAGTGGGGCGAGGTGGTGCATGGAGGATAACCAGGCCTCTTCGGCCTAGCCGATGCCAGTGAGACGCTTCACGAGTGGCAGCCAGTTCAGGCGCACTATGTTCACTATCTATCTACAGGTAGCGCCGAAGGGCCGCTACGTCGGTCTGGCCACGAAATCGCTGCGCCGCCTGCCCAGACCGGCATCGCCCTGAGCGCCCGATCGGCTCGCGGAGTGAAGCGGTGATCGTCCTCGTCAACGGCCGCGGAGGTCTGGATTGGGGAAGGGGGGGCATCGGGCGGTACGGTGACCGTACTGGCCGGGGCCTCCGCTGTCGCGGTAGCGCTGTACCCCGGCGCGGAGTTTGTCGCCGCTGCCGCGGAGCTGTCATCGCGAGGGTGTTGACGCCGGTCCATGCCCGATTCCGGCGGCGCGGTGCTGCTTTTAGATGGGCGCGCAGCGAGTGCGAATCAACCCCGCCGGGCGAAGACCTGCTTGTGCGCGAAGACGAAGGCCAGCTTGTGGATCGGCGCCGCGCCGCGGTCCCGCAGCAGTTGCACGTAGTCTCGCGTCTCGATCTGCAAAAGCGCTCCGGTCAGGGCCTGCTCCGCGGTCTCGCCTTCGCCCACTACCTTCAGTTCCAGCGCCACGCCGGGTTGCCCCGGCTGCCGTGGCACCACTGCCACGTCGCAGCGCCCATGACCGGATTCCCGGTTGGACAGCACCTCATAGCGGGAACCCAGACCCACCAGCAGTCCCAGGACGAAGCCGTGATAAAACCGCTCCGGCGGCTGGAACGCCGCCGTGTCCCAGAACGAGGCGCTGCTCAACAGCCAGTGCTGTACATGTCCCTGGCACGCCGCCGCGTCCCCTTGCAATAACACCCGCAAGAACTCCTCGCGGCGCCGATCGCCGCCCAGGGCCCGGCGCATCCAGTCGCGAAATAGAGTCTCGTAAATCGAGAGCACCTCCTCGTTGGGGATCGCCAGCTTGGCGTAGTGGACGCGATCCTGGCGGCGGTGGCTCACCGCCTTCAGGTAGCCGGTGAACAGCAGGAAGCTCCAGATCGAATCCGGGCTGTCGCGCAGGTCGCGCAGCGCCATGTGCTCGTTGATCGGGCGCTCGATGGTGTCCCCGCGCATCAGCGCCTCCATCTCCGGCCCCAGCCCCAGCCCCTGGGAGATGAGCAGTTCCCGCACCAACTCGTTGCCGCTGGTGTCGCCCCAATAGGGCGCCGGCTCCTCCTCGTCTCGCTTCAGGTATTCCAGCACCGACCAGGGGTTGTAGATGACCTGTCCTCCGAACAAGTATCCGTTGTACCAACGCTGCACCAGCGGCTGCCGCTCCAGGCGGCCCGCCTGCCGCAGCAGATCCTCGACCTCGGGTTCGGTGAAGCCGAAGTAGGGCGCGTAGCGCGGCGAAAGCAAAGTCTGCACGTCCAGGTTGTTCAGCCCGGTGAAGATGCTGTCCTTGGCCACGCGCAAGATGCCGGTGAGCACGCCTTTGTACAGATGGTCGTTGTCCTTGAGGCCCCCCGAGAGCAGGTTGCGGAAGAACGAGACCGCCTCTTCGTAATAGCCCTTGAGATAGGCGTGATGCAGCGGCGTGTCGTACTCGTCCAAAAGGATCACCACCCGCTCGCCATGGTGGCGGCGGAGATGGCGCGACAGGGTCTTGAGCACCACCTCGCACTCAGCCTGGTTCGCCTGTCGGCTCAAGATGGCCTTGAACCACGCAGCCTCGGATTCGCTGAGTCCCCCCAGCAGGTAGCGATGCTCCTCGCACAGATCGGCCAGGAGCATGGACATGGCCGAGAGGCACCCCTCCCAAGAATCCTTCTTGATGTCCTTGAAGGTCAGCGCGAGGGTCGGGTAGCGCTGGAAGTGGGCGCGGCAGCTCTCGTCGGTCTTCTCGATGAAAAGGCCGGCGAACAGGGGCCACAGCGGCTCGGTGGATCGTTCGAAGAAGCAACGCAGCATCGACAGGTTCAAGGTCTTGCCGAAGCGGCGAGGGCGGGGCAGAAGCAGGACCTCGGCGGGGTCATCGATGATGTTCTGGATCAGCAAGGACTTGTCGACGTAGGTCAGGCCCGCCTCGCGTAGTTTGCGGAAGCTGGAGACACCCATGGGGATGCGCAGGGCCATGGGCCTGACCATGCCACGGGGGACCGACGGAAGCAACGCCCTGCCCTGCCGTCGAACGCAGACGGACTACACCACCGCCACCGTCTCCCCGCCGGCCCAGGTGGCGGTACGGTTACCGTACCCCATGGGGCATCGTCTTCGTCACAGGTCCAGCTGCATCGCCACGGCCTGCTGCGACGCCCCCATGCGGACCTCAGTGGAGCCCTGGACCTCGGCGGGGAGTTGTCCCCGCTCCACCGGGACGAAGCCGAACTTCTCCGCGAAGAAGTCGGTGGCATGCTCGGTCAGAAGAAAGATGCGCCGCAGGCCCCGCAGCCGCGCCCGGAAGAGGGCCGCCTCCGCCAGCATCCACCCGAGACCCTCGCCCCGCCGCTCCTTGTGCACCGCCAGCGAGTGTAGAAGCGCCATGTCTCCGTGAATCTCCAAGCCCACGCAGCCGACCATGCCGCCGTGAGCGTCCCGCAGGATCATCAGGTCCCCCCGCTGCTCCAGCTCCTCCGCCGGCAGGCGCAAGTCCCGCAGAAGTCCGGCCACCTCCTCGCGATCGCCGGGCAGCGCCGGTACCACTGCGTCGCCCAGGCGGCGCAGCAGCCGATCGTGCAGGCCCTCGAAGCTGCCCGACGACATGATGACCACCGTGTCGCCTGCCGCCAGATGCGGGGCCAGCGCCTCGACGATCTCGTCGGTGGTGGAAAGGGCCCGCGCCGGGACGCCCCGGCCGCGGATCTCGGTGGCCAGAAGCTCGGTGTCCAGGCGGTTGCCCAGGGGGGCCTTCTCCGGCAGGTGCACGGCGCCGATGACCACCTCGTCCGCCGCCGCCAGCGCCTCGGCGTACTCCTTCTGGAACACCGCCGTCCGGCTGGTGGCCGATCGCGGCTCGAACACCGCCACCAGCCGCCCCTGCCCGTAGCGCCCGCGCAGGCCCACCAAGGTCTTCTTCACCGCCGTCGGGTGGTGGGCAAAGTCGTCGACCACGGTGACCCCCTGTGCCTGCCCGCGGGACTCCTGCCGCCGCTTGACCCCGGCGAAGAGCCGCACCCCCCGCTCGATCTGCGCAAGGCCGATCCCCAGGTGGTGCACCGCCGCGATCACCGAGAGGGTGTTGTCCAGGTTGTACTGCCCCGGCAACCCGCTGTCGAAGCGCCCCAGTAGCTCCCCGCGACGGAAGACGTCGAACACCGTGCGCCCCCCGGGCCGAGTCCCGCAAAGCTGCGCCCGCCACTCGATGGCCTCGGGCTCCGGCACGGCCCCGGCGATGGAACTGCCGTAGCGTTCGACCCGGCAGCGCGCCGATCTGGCGACTTCCACGGCGTCCGGCGAGTCCGCGTGGACCAGGAGCAGCCCGTCCTCGGGCAGGAGGGCGACAAACGCGCGGAAGCATTCCTTGATGTGCGCAAGATCGGTGAAGATGTCGATGTGATCCAGCTCGATCGAGGTCAGGATGGCGACCTGGGGAAGGTAGTGCAGGAACTTGGATTTCTTGTCGAAGAAGGCGGTGTCGTACTCGTCGCCCTCGATGACGAAGGGGCCCTTGCCCAGAGCATAGGTCCGGCCCGTGTTCAGCGACACCCCGCCGATCAGGTAGGCCGGGTCCGCCCCGGCCTGCTCCAGCACCCACGCGGCCATCGCCGTGGTGGTGGTCTTGCCATGGGTGCCGGTGACCACCAGGGTGGTCCGTCCGGGCAGGAGCAGGTCCTCCATCGCCGCCGGGAACGAGGTCAGGCGGATGCCCCGGGCCTGCGCCGAGAGCACCTCGACGTGGTCCTTGCGGCACACGTTCCCCACCACCACCGCATCCGGCGCCCAGTCCAGGTTCTCGTTGCGGTAGCCCTCGAAGACCGGCACCCCCAGCTCCTGTAGCTGGGTGGACATCGGGGGATAGACATGCTCGTCGGAACCGCGCACTTCGTGGCCGGCAGCGGAAAGAAGTCCGGCGGCGGCGCCCATGCCTGTCCCGCAGATGCCGATGAGATGCAGCTTCACTTTTTTTCGTCTCCTGCGCCCACGGTCGCGGTGGTTGTGCCTGTCTTGAGCGCACGCTCCACCGCGGCCAGCACCGCGTCGGTGCACTGCACCGTGGACAGGGTCCCGCCCAGGTCCCGGGTGGTCTTTTCGGCCCGGACCACCTCGGCGACGGCGCCATCTACCACCGCGGCGGCGTCTTTGGCCCCGACATGGGAAAGGAGCATGGCCAGAGACAGGATCGCCCCCAAAGGGTTGGCCACTCCCTTGCCGGCGATGTCCGGCGCCGAGCCATGCACCGGCTCGAAGAGGGAGCACCTGCCGGGATGGATGTTGCCCGACGCCGCCAGCCCCAGCCCCCCGACGATGGCCGCCCCCAGGTCGGTGAGGATGTCGCCGAAGAGGTTGGAGGTGACCACCACGTCGAAGCGCTCGGGGCTGCGGACAAACTCCATGGCGCACACGTCGATGTACAAATGGCTGGGCGCCACGTCGGGGAAGTCCCGGGCGACGGCCTTGAAGGCGCGCTGCCACAGGCCGTGGGCGTGGGGCATGGCGTTGGCCTTGTCGCTCATGCACACCCGGGGTGGGTTGCCGTTTTTGCCCCCGTTCTGCCGGGCGAATTCGAAGGCGGCGCGGAGGATGCGCTCGACGCCCTTCCTGGTGTTGAGGTCCTCGTTGATGGCGACCTCGTCGGGGGTGTCGCGCTTGAAGGTACCGCCGATGCCGGCGTAGGGGCCTTCGGTATTCTCGCGGAAGACGACGAAGTCGATCTCCTTCCGGCCCTTGCCCTTCAGGGGGGTCAGCCGATCGTGAAGCAGCTTTACCGGTCGCAGATTGATGTACAGGTCGAGCTGGAAGCGCAGCCCCAGGAGCACGTCGCGGGCGACGATCTGGTCGGGCACGCGAGGGTCGCCCATCGCGCCAAAGAGGATGGCGTCGTAGTTTTCCCGCAGGTCGGCCACCGCCCCCGCGGGCAGGGTGATCTGGGTTTCGAGCCAGTGGTCCGCTGACCAGGGAAAGTGGGTGATGTCCACCGGCAGGCCCAGAAGGGCCAGCACCCGCAGCGCCTGGGTGGTGACATCCACGCCGATGCCGTCGCCGGGGATCACGCCAATCGCGAAGCGCGAAGCGCCGCGGTGATCGCCCGCTAAGCGCGAAGTGCCGCCCTGGGCCCGGGGCGGGGTGCCGGGGGATGCCTGGCTGTCGTTGTCGCTTGGGGTCATGGCCGTTGGGCTCCTTTCGGCTGGCCTTTGACCGTCATGTAAAGTCTGGCATTTTCTCGGACGGTGTCGAGGTCATGTATGGCGCGGAGCTGGGCCAGGTCCCACTCGGCGTTCAGCTCCGCCATGCCCCACCGTCCATTTGAGGTGCGGGCGAGGGGAAAGGGTTCGCCGTGCTCCCGCGCGCAGGTCGCCGCGGCTGCGTCGGTAACGCGCAGCGAAACGGGGCCCTGGCCCAGGCGGCGCTGGAAGGCCTCGGCGTAGCGCCTGGGGTAAAGCTGCCGGAACAGGTCCTGCCCATCGGAGGCCTCGGGGAGCAACCGGGCCAGCGCCGGTGCCTGTTCTTCCCTGGGGTAGCTGGTCTCGATCAATGTGCGCATCTTGCGCTGTTCCTTGGCCACGCTGTGAAACGACCACTGGGTGGTCAAAAGGAGAGCGTCGAAGACCGCCGCGGCGTCCCGTTCGTGCACGGCGCTGAGGAAGGCCTCGCAGGCGCGCTCCGGATCCTTGAAGGACTGACACGAAAGGGCCATAAAGGACAGGATCGAAAGGAGCCACAAGGCCATGCGTCGCGGGGCATGCACAGGAACCCGATAGCAGACCCAAAAGGCGCCGTCAATTGCCGGTTGCCCTGGCCGCGTCAGAACCCGCCTTCGATGGTGTTGTGGCGGCGCTCTTCGTCGTCGCGGAGAGTGGCCTTCCAGGGCTCGCTCAGGAAATTCCGGCGGCGGGCCTGGGCCTCGATGACGACCTCGACCATGGGGTAGATCACTGGCAGGGGCTCCCGGCGCTGGGCGGCCTTGGCCGCCTTGTAGGCTGCGGTCCCGCCGGGGTCGCGCTCCGGCTCCATGGGCTCGCGGGAAAACTGAATGTCCCCGCGGACCACCCGGTGCAGGTCGCGCAAGAGCGCCTGGGGCACCTGTTCCTTCAGGTCCCGGCGCAGCTCGTGGGGGATCTCGACCTCGTCGCGGACCCCCAAGTAGCCGGCATAGAAGCGCCGCGGGTCCAGGTGGATCGTCGGCTCGCGGATGTACTGCGGCAGGGGCGGCGACTCCCGGATGAGGGGCGAGGTCTCCCAGCGGAACAGCCACCGCTGCAGGGCCGGGTCGACCGACTCGTCCAGGCGATCGATGGCCCGGGTGTGATAGCGCGGCGCTTCCTTTGCCGCCTCCCCTTCACCCCCTGGCCCTGGCGTGCGTCTGGGACGACCCATGGTCCGCTTCCCTCAGGCCCCGTGGGGCCAGAAGAAGTGCAGCGCCAGGCCGATGCTGATGCCAAGCAGCGCCCAGCCTACCCAGAACAGGGGGCTGGTCGGCGGGGGCGGCTTCTTCTGGGCCAGAAACGCCTGCCGCTGTGCCTCCCGCACCTGCGGCGAGATGCCCATCGGTCCATCGGGGATGAACACCGTCCCCATGACCCCGTCCTGGTTGGGCCCGGAGGGGTCGAAGGCGATGGTCTTGCTGCCGCCACCGGTGTTGATCGGCCCCTGGGCATTCATTGGCGCATTGAAGGCCACGGTCCTGCCCGGCTGCCCCTGCTGGGGTGGATACCCCTGCTGCTGCTGCTGGGATGAGTACCCCCCCTGCTGTTGCTGCTGCTGCTGCGGGAACACCGGCGCCGGCTGGGCCATCATGGTGCGCTGCTCCGGCGCCGAGGAAAGGGGTGGCGGCCCATGCCCGGCCCGCCCCTGCGATCCTTGTTGTAGGGGCGGCACTGCCGGCTGAGGCGTCGAGGGTGTCGGGCCCGAGCCGACCGCGTTGAGCGCCTGGCTGGCCGGCCGCGGGTAGAGCATCTCCAGGCACTGCTGCACCTCGTGGTCGAACTCGTCGGAGCTTTGCTGCCGCCGCTCCGGCGTCTTCTCCAGCGCCTTCATCACCATGGTGGCGATCGGCTCGGGGAACCCCTGCAGGGGCGCCGGCTTCTGGCGCAGGTGGGCCATCACCACCTCCATCGGCAGCCTGCCGTCGAAGGGGGGCTTCCCGGTGAGCATCTCGTAGGCGACGATGCCGCAGGCGTAAATGTCCGACTGGGGGGTCAGCTTGACCCCGCGGCCCTGCTCCGGGCTCATGTAGGCCGGCGTGCCGAACACCGTTCCGGCGAGGGTCGCCTGAGCGTCGGGGCTGTCCATCTTGGCCACGGAGAAATCAAGGACCTTGACGAAGTCCCCCTGTCCTTTGGTGTCCATGAGGAACACGTTGTCCGGCTTGATGTCGCGGTGGATGATCCCCTGGGAGTGGGCCTCCTGCAGTGACTGGAGCATTTGCGAGAGGATGCGCAGCACCCGTTGCGGGTGCAGTCTGCCGACCTTGGCGATCTCATCCGCCAGGGAGCGCCCATGGAGGAACTCCATGGCGATGAAGAGCAGCCCCTCTTTGGTCTCGCCGAAGTCGATGAGCCGCACGGTGTTGGGGTGGTCCAGCCGTGCTGCGGCCCGCGCCTCGTTGTGGAAGCGCTTGACCCACGAGGGGTCCTGGGATACGTGGGCGCCAAGCACTTTGATCGCGATGATGCGGTCCACCGCGAGCTGCTTCGCCTTGTAGACGACGCCCGTGCCACCCTCGCCGATGCGGCTCAGGATCTCGAAGCGATCCGCCAGGCGCTGCCCGACCAGCGGATCTTGCAGGGGCGGCATGCGGGTATGCTCCTACTTCACGAAGAAGACGACGCGGTTGTTCTTGCCCAGCGAACGGGCGTTGGTCTTCGCGACGCTGTGGGTGTCGTCGATGACCTTGGTGACGGTGAACTGCCCGCCGTCGAGCGGACTGCGTCCCGACTTGCCCTCCAGCACCCGGCCCTCGGTGCCAACCTTGACGCCAGCCGAGGCCCCCTTGTCCAGGTTGAGCACCGCGTTGCCGCCCTCGCGATAGCTCTGCACGACGCGCCCCTCGGTGCCGTTCTCGATCTTCTCGTCCTCGGTCTGCGCCGCCGACACCGGGGTGTGTTCGTGGTGCGGGGGGCGGTGGCCACGGATCGGCTTGGGGGGGACCACCGGATCCGGGGTGCCGACCGGCTCGACCTCGGGGGGCTTCTCTTCCCAGTTGCACAGGATGGCGAAGACCGACTTGTCCTTGGGCGCGGCGGCCTGCACGCGGACGAAGTAGGTGCCGACTTCTTCGATGGTCACCGCCAGCTTCTTCAGCTTGTTGGGCGCCTGACGTGGCGAGAAGCCGATCTGGGTGCCCAGGCCGTTGAAGATGTCGATGTTCAGGTCGACCCCGGCATCGTCGATGCGCAGCTCGCAGTCGAGGACGTTTTGCTTGCTGGGGTTTTGCAGGTCCAGGCGCTTCCACTTGGTCCGTGAAAGGTCCGGCCAGCTCACCGAGTCCGTCTCCGGGCGGTTCGGCAGCATCGGCTTGGCCCCGGCGCGCTGTGCGTCAGGGCCGCTGTTGGTGTCCGGGTCGGGTCCCGGCTTGTCGGACTTGACGTCCTTCTTGCAACCCCCCGCGGCGGCGATGAGCACGCAGCCCAAAAGGAACGTCCGCAAGAAATTCACTCGTAGCGCCATGGGTTCTCGCCTCGCGGAAAGTCGAAAGTCACAAGCGGATATTTTGCTCTGCCGCAAAAACCGCGCCTATCTTTGCTTGGTTACCATGAAGCGGTTGTTCTTGCCGAGGGACTTGTCGTAGTTGCTGGTGGCCACCGCTTGCCCATCGCCGATCACCTTGACGATCTGGAACTGTCCCCCCTCAAGCGCCTTGCCCCCGTCGGGTCCATCGAGGATGGTGCCGTTCATGCCGACCCGCAGCTTCGAGGCGCTGCCCTTGAAGTTCAGGTACAGCGTGGTCTTGCCATCGTCGCCCCGGAAGGACTGGACGATCTTGCCCACGGTGGCGCCCTCGGGGATGGCCACGACCACCGGCCCGGCGGCGACAGGAGCGACCGGGGCCACCTGTGGCCCCGGAGGCGGATAACCGGGTGCCGCGGGCGGATAGCCCGGAGGGACGGTGCCCGGTGGGCCCGGCGGCGGGTAACCGGGGGGCGCCGCGACTGGAGGGGCTGTGCCCGGAGGAACCGCGCCTGGAGGGGCCGTGCCCGGAGGAACCGCGGCCGGAGGGACCGCGCCCGGGGGGGCCGCTGCCGGGGCTGCCGGGGCTGGAGGTGCCGCGCCGCCAGTGGGCTTGCGCAGGGCGCCGCCCCGCCGCGATCGCAGCACGACTGTGTACACGCTGGCGTCCTTGGGCCCCACCGCCTTGATGCGCGCGTAGTAGACCCCCGGGGTGTCGACGCGCAGGGGGATGACCTTGGCCGGCACGCCGCTGCGCCCGGGGGACTGCACCACCTGGGCGCCGATCTGATCGTAGACGTCGAGGTCGATCTCCGTGGAGGGCTCGTCCCAGTTCAGCTCGAAGATGACCCAGTTGTGCGCCTTGACCTTGGTCAGGTCGTAGCGCTTCCAGTCGACCATGTCGCCCTTGGCGACGTTCAGCTCGTCGTTGACCGGCGTGTCCAGGTCAGTCTGCCTGGCCTTGATGCGGGTGTCGTCGTCGTCTTCCTTCTTCTCGCCGCCCGCCGCACCGCCCCCGGCATCCTTGCCGTCCTTGGCCTTCTTCTTCTCGTCCGCGACCTGCTGCTTGGTCTGGTCGGTGCTGGTCTTGGCCGAGTCCAGGGTCGTCTTGGTGGTATCGACAGAGCCTTTGGCGGCGGTGAGGGCGTCGCAGCCGAAGAGGGCGAGGGTCGCGCCGAGAAAGGGGACAAGGGCGAGCCGATAGGCCCTGCCGGACGCCCATGGGCGGGGCAGGCGGATGTCGGATGGACGCTGGATCATCACGAGTCCCTTCCTTCGCTCTTACTGGTAATACGACGCCCGAGCATAAAAACCTCAACGGTGTTCGAGAATATTCGAGTTTGGCAAACGGGGCAAGGCCCGTGCAGTCTTTGCTACGATGTACAGGGATGTGATCAAAAGCACGATCGCTGCGGCGGCTCTTGGGCCGGGGCGATTGTCCTTGGAGGCAGCGGCGGGCTCGGCTCCAGAAGTTCCCGGCTACAGAGCCAGGCGATGCTCAGGTGAATCTTGATCGGGCACAGGGGCAGCGTCCCCTCCAGCTCTTCGCAGGTCACCAGGGGGCGGCGACAGATGGCCGCGTACACCGCCGGGGCGCCGCACTCCAGCTCGTCGTCTATCATGGGCCTGGGTCTGGGCCCTGGCCCGTCGTCTATCATGGGCCTTGGCGTCGGGTTGGTCGCCAGAAGGCCGGCGGACGAGCCGGGAAAACAACCCTGGTACAGGGCCTTCTGATCGATTCGATCAGCCGGGCCGCGTCCATCAAAAGCGGTGCCAGGTCGATGCGATCCGGCGGCCCGGTGAGTTCCACGCCGACGTGAAAGGTGAAGTGCGTCGGCTGCCAGCAGAGCATCGCCAGCACCGCCTCCTCGCCTCGGTAGTGGAGATAATTGGCGTGGGCGATGCGCCCCGTCGAGAAGAAGCATTCGCCCTCGACCGCCTCGGCGTCCGTGACCCGCAGGAGGCCCGGCTTCCCCGCCGAAGCGAAAAATTGCAATAGATCGAAAAGGGGAAATACCTCCAGCCTGCCTGCCAGCTCGTTGAGGCGCTCCGGGGGGACCTTCAGGACGTGCGCCGCCGACGACTCGAAGAGGATAAATTGCATCGCAAGGCATCTCCGTGAACTGGTGCAGGAGGCCCGCCGGCCGAAACGCCTTTGGCGAACCTCTGAAAAGCACTACATGCTTCAACGGAGAGATCAAATGCAGGAACGCGGTGTATGTCAAGGTCGGAGGGTGTGCCGGGGTGCAGATCCGCTGCGCCCTGTCCGCCCGGCACGATCTCTTTGCGTCACGTGGCCGCCGCCGACAGCACCCCATGATAGGTCAGCAAATGCTTGTGGGGCGGGGGTTTAAGGACGGCCAGTTTCTCGATCAGTTCCATCGGCGTGCGATCTCTTTGAAGGGCTCCGCGCGCAGCCCTCGCCCGGGACGACCTAGAACGCTGAACGGTTTGATCGTCCAAGTGCCTGAAAGGACATGTATTTCAGATAAATTGTAATTTTTGTTCAACGTTCAACGTTCAACCTCATAACCGTCCGAAACTACACCGGAATCTAGTCAAACCGTTCAGCGCTCTAGCTACCCGCGGCTGGGGCTTTTCTTCTTCTTCCCGCCCTTGGGCAGGATGGGGGAAGGCCGAGTCGTCCCGGGCGCCTTCACCGGCGGTATGCTCGGGGGCGATGAGGCCCCGGTGGCGGCAGGCGTCGGCTGGCTCGGGCTGGCCGTCACTTCATCCAGGGCCTCCTGCTTGGCCTTCTCCGCTGCCTTCTCGACGATCCCCCGGGTCTTGACCGCCTGCCGGGCAGGGCCCTTCTTGTACAGGATCACCGGCATCAGCCGCATCAGCCCGGAAGGTGTCAACAAGTTTGAGACAGTCGATCGTTGATATCTATGAGGGAGACGGCCGTCTTCAGGTGCTCATGCATTTGATCCAGGCTCAATGCGTGATTGGTTAGAGTTGATGCCAGAAATGATGCGATCCACAGTCGGCAGCACTGTACCGAGAATGTCGGTCGGGTCCATGCCGCTGAAGAACCGCACCTGAAACTGTGCAGCGGTCGACATCGCACCAGGAGGGGGGTCCGCATGCGCACTCCGCTCCGCCACCAGGCTCAGCAGCGTGGACTTGAGCAGGTTAAAAGCGCTCTTCTGTCCGTTGAGTCCCGCGGGAGTTGCCTTGTCGACTGGTGGCGTCATGAGCGGTAAGGCGCTGTTAAAAACTAACCTTTCCAAGTTCAACATCGCTATTGCGACGGCAACGATAGAATTCGTTTGCGAAGACTATTTCCTTACAGCGCCTAATGGTGGTGTCACAGGTGGTGATTTTGCACTGCCGCATCCTATCACACTGAGGCAACCAAGCATGAACAGTCTTGAGGTTCGGCCGGCCCCGATCAATTCGATACGTGAGATGAAACTGCTGAGAGAGCTGCCCTCTCCTTGTTTTGGTCCTCGACGGGAGGCCTAGGACAATTTCATCTCAATCGACCGAATAGAACTCTATCGTCGGTGAGGTGGCACATCAGCCGAACCTCAAGACAGTGCACTTATTCTGATGAACGAGGAAGAGATCATAGGTATCTCCTGATTTTCAACAAGGTCAAGCTGGTCTTGCGGGACTCCTGATCGACATGCGCCACGCCGACCACATTTACTGCAGAGGACTACCAGGGGTGATGACCAGTTGGGTACATGCTCCTTCATCGGTTCGCAGCGCGAACTTCTGGAGGCCAACCCTAGGTCCCGGCGGCCAAGGTCGGTGCTGGGGATCTGGTTTGGGGTCACCCCGGCCCTATGCGGCGAGGTCTGCCGGCAGGTGGCTGACAGCGATTTCGGATCTCAGACTGGCTCTACCACGGCGTGATGGTGATGTTGGACACCCGCGGCGTGACTCCGGTGACGGTGGTCTTCAGCTTGAACTCTACCTGGAGCAGCGGCCCGCGCAGGCTGTTGTTCCCGGTGGCCGGGATGGTCGTGCCGTTCCCCAGGATGAGCCACGTGGCGGTCTTCAGCGCCGTCACGTCCGCGGCCGAGCGCGCCCGCACCACCACCGTGGTCCCGTCCGGCGTGATCTGGTCCCACGAGACCGAAGACCAGGCCCCGCACGTCGTGCCGCAGTACTGGGTCACCGTCCAGGTACCCTGCGGTGCCGTGATGTTGCGCACCACGTTGCCCGTCATGTCGCTGTAGTTATACGGCCCGCCGCCCACCACCACGGTCACCACTTCGCCCGACGTCGGGTCGATGCGGCTGACGCTGTTGCTGCCCTGGTTCGAGGCCCAGACCCGGCCGTTGACGTCCACCGCCACGCCCGTCGGAGCGTTCCCCACGATGAAGTTCTCGACGAAGCTCCCGTCATTGCGGTAGTGGCCCACGTGGTTCGACGAGAGCGACCCGGCGATGTAAATGTCCCCCAGGTTGTCCGAGGTGATCCCCTGGGCGCAGCACTTGCCATCCTTCTGGGTGAAGACCTGCAGCCCGGTGCCGTCCAGGTTCATCCGCGAGAAGCGGCTGCCGTACTCCGTGGTCCACACCTGGCCGTTGGCGTCCAGGCCGATGCCGTAGCCGCTGTGCCCCAGCGGATAGAGGATCGAGCTGGATAGATCGGCGTTGATCTTCTCGACGTGCCCCGAACCCGAACTCATCGACCACAGGTAGCCGTCCCGGTCCACCACGCCGCCGTAGTGGCTCTGCAACGAGTCCTTGCCCACCAGGATCGCCCCATCGGTCCCACGGATCTTGTAGACCGCCGGCGAAGTATACCCCCCGGCGAAAAGATTGTTGTCCGCGTCGATGGCCACCAGGCGCGCATCGGATGGGGTGGTGGTGCTCGGGAAGACCATGGCGATGTGCAGAAGGATGCACTCGTCCACCGCCCCGGCGACCCCGGCGCCCCATACGCCAGTCCAGTCGAGGATATCGGTCGGGCCCGATGAGGTCTTGATGACCCCATCGTTGTTGCGGTCGATGCAGTTGCCGGCCTCCTTCAGCCCAATCTTGGTAAGGGTGTTGTTGGCCCGGTTGGAGACCCACAGGTCCCCGTTCAGGTCTACGGTGGTGCGCGAGGGGTTGCCGTACGAGGGGCCGCTACGGTAGCGCGCCAGTTCGGTGGTGGTGTTGACGTCGATCTTCGACACCGTGCCGTCGTTCGAGTTGGCGACCCAGATGAAGGAGTAGGAGTGCGCTGCGTTGGCGGCCAGGGTGATCTCGTCGTCGGTCAGGTTGACCCCGGACGCGGTAATGCCGCCGCTGGTCAACCCGCGCCCGACCGAGCCGGTCGTGCCGGTAGATCCGCTCCCCGACCCGCTGCCCGTGCCCGTGCCGCCCACGCCGCCGCCGCCACCGCCGCCGCCCACGCCGCCGCCCACGCCGCCGCCGCCGGACCCCGCGCCGCCATTGCCGTTGCCGCCGCAGTTGTTGCACGCCGGGATGGCGCCGTTGGCGGTAAAGTCGGCGGTGGTCTTGTAGGTGACCGCCCCGACCTTCACCGCCAGGTCCCCGCCAGGCGAGCTTATCGGCACCATGGACAGGTACTGCTGCAGCGTCACTGGGTCCGCGATGGCCAGGTCGATGCAGGTCGAGCGCATGATGACGGTCTGGTTCTTGTCGTTCAGCGGATCATTGACGTCCGGCGGAAACTCGTCCATGTCATCGACA
>JBBRLA010000115.1:0-16385 GCA_038231615.1 Polyangia bacterium
ACAGCAAGACCGAGGCCACGGACCCGGACGATGAGGAAGAGCCGATCTTCGACGACACCGCGGACGATCCGGATAACTTCGTCGAGGACTACGACATCCAGTTCGCCCGCGACCTGGTCGCCACTGCCAAGGGCTGGAAGCGCCACGAAGTGCTGGCCTCGTCGAAGGAGTTTTTTCAGAAAAAGCAGGCCGAGGAGGACGCCCACGTGACCGAGTCGCTGAAGAAGCTTGGCGTGGACTGGTCAAAGGTGGGGGCGCAACCCCAGCCGCCGGCGCTTTTTTCGACGGTCAGCACGGACAAGCCGGGCAACGCCGCCAAGGGGGGCGAGACCATCACCTTCAAGGCCACCGTGACCAACAAGGGGCCGGGGACGGCCGGGCAGGTGCGGGCGCAACTCAAGTCGGAGAACTGGCTCTTCGAGGAGCGCGAGTTCGTCTTCGGCAAGCTCGGTCCCGGCGAGTCGCGGACCTGGTCGGTGCCGGTGAAGGTGCCCAAGGACTCGCTCTCGCGGATGGACATGGTCCGGGTGGAGTTTTCGGAAGAGCACAACGCCCCGGTGGGGCCGAAGCAGGAGCTGCCGGTGCGCCTGGACGGCCTGGCCCGGCCGCGCTTCGCCTACAGCTATCAGCTCATCGACGATGTCAACGGCAACGGCGACGGCCTGCTCCAGCGGGGCGAGGGCGTGCGCCTGCGGGTGACGGTGAAGAACGTGGGGCCCGGCAAGGCCCTGGACGCGGTCACCACCTTGCGCAACCTGAGCGACGAGGGCCTCTTCGTCAACAAGGGGCGCTTCGAACTGGCCTCGCTGGCCCCCGGGGCGCAAAAGACGGTGGACTTCACCTTCGACGTGCGCAAGGAGTTCATCGACCCGGCGGCCCGGATCGAGTTGCAGGTTTATGATCAGACGCTGCATGACGGGGTCACCGACAAGCTGAGCTTCCCGGTGGTGGACCAGCCGATGGCCGGCAAGGAGGCCGGGGGGTCGTTCGTGCTGGCCGCCGACGCCGACGTACGCACCGGGGCGAGCGCCACCGCGGCGCCTCTGGGCCGGGCGGGCAAGGGCGTCCGCTTCAAGGAGACGGGGGTCTTTGAAAATGCCAAGGACAAGTTCGTGCGAGTCGAGCTGGAGCCGGGCCGTCCCGGCTTCCTGCCCATGACCGCCGGGGCCTCTACCAGTCAGGCGTCGTCGGGCAATGCCCAGGTGGCGCTGCGCTGGCAGGTGACACCGCCGGTGCTGGAGATCCCGGGCCCGCCGATGGCGGTGGAGACCCCGAATTTCCACTTGACGGCGGTGGCTCGCGACCAGGAACGCCTGGCGGATGCCTTCGTCGTGGTCAGCAACCGCACGGCGAAGATCGAGCACCGCAAGGTGTTTTATCGATCCAACCGCAAGGGCAAGAACCCCAGCGAGATGCGCCTGGACACCGACATCCCCCTGTGGCCCGGGGTGAACATCGTCACCGTGGTAGCCCGGCAGTCCCAGCAGGTGCAGTCGATGCAGACGCTGGTGGTGAACCGCCTCAGCAAGAGCGTCGCCACCGCGGCCAAGTAGCCAGTCGGTCCTCGCTGCCGGCCGCACCCCGCGGCCGGTAGCGCGGCCAGTCCCCCCCTTTCAGCTCGGTCGTTTCTGGGATATTCTAGTCCAATGCCCATGGATTTTCGGGCCCGTGACAGGGCCCCCCTGACCCCGCCCATGACGCCGGAAGAGTGGCTGTCCATTGACCAGGCCGCGCAGGATTGTGCCCGCGCCCGTCTGGTCGGACGTCGCGTGCTCTCGCTCTTCGGGCCCCTGGGCGCCGGGATCGAGCACGTCGAGGCGGGCCGCCTGGGCCCGATCCGCGGGGCGGTCGTCTCCCTGTCCGGCGACGAGGCTGGTCCCGAGCCCATCGCCACCGACCGGCGCGCCCCGCTGCCTCTGCCGCTCATCCACCGGGACGCCCGCCTGTCCTTCCGCGACCTGGCCCGTTCCCGGCAACTTCACGCGGCCCTGGACTTGACGGTGATCGCCGCCGCCGCCGCCGAGGTGGCCGCCGCCGAAGACACGCTGATCTTTCGCGGCGAACGGCACCTGGGGATCGAGGGCCTGCTCGACAGCGCCCAGCCCATGCCGCTCACGTCGTGGGCGGCCCCGGGCGAGGCCTACGGGCAGATCGCCCAGGCTGCCGAGCAGCTCCTTGCCGCCGGCCATCCGGGGCCCTACGCGCTGATCCTCTCGCCGGCGCTCTTCGCCCGGCTTCAGCAGCTTACCGACCTGACCGGGACGCTGGAGATCCACGCGGTGGAGCGCTTCGTGCGCGGACCCGTGTTGCCCTGCGGGGCGGTCCCCGGGGCGGTGCTTCTGGATCACAGCCCGGTGAACATGGACCTGGCCATCGGCGTCGACCTGAGCGTGATCTATGCCGGTGCAGAGCCCGACGGCAGCCACCGCCTGCGGGTGCTGGAGACCGTGGTGCCGAGAATCAAGCGCCCCTCGGCCATCGTCCGCCTGGATCCGGGCTGAGGGGTTTATTCCTCGTCGTGGTCGTGCCCCTCGTGGTCGTGGTCGTGCCCGTCGTGGGGGTGCTCGTGTTCCAGCTCTTCCGGGGTGGCATCGCGCATGTTGACGATGGACACGCTGTAGTGCAGCGTCTGTCCGGCCAGCGGGTGGTTGGCGTCGACCTTCACCTCTTCATCTAAAACCTCGACGATGCGCACCGGCACGGGCTCGCCGTCCTCGGCCTCGCCCATCAGGATGTCGCCGACCTCCAGGGTCTGGTCTGCCGGGAAGGCGTCCCGCGGCACCGAGAAGAGCCCCTCGGGATCATGGGTCCCATGCCCCTCTTCCGGGGGGACCACGACCTCGAACTTCTGCCCGACCTCCGCCCCGTCCAGGCGCTTCTCCAGCCCCGGTACAAGCTGCCCGAGTCCATGGATGTACGCGAAGGGCTCGCCCTCGGTCTCTTCCAGGATCTGGCCGGCATCGTCCTTGAGGACGTACTCGAGGTAAACCACCTTGTTCTGCGCAATCGACATGGGCGCGACTATGCGCTGCCGCCGGTCCTCGGTCAACCGAAACCGCCGTGGCGCGGCCCGGGAAAGCACCGGTACCGGGTGGCGTTCCGCTCGCACTTGCAGTAGCGTTTGCCGCACATGGAGCTGGCCCCGTCCAACCCAAGACCCCCGCAAGGGGGCGCCCCCGCCGCCTTTCCGCCGCGGCTGCCTCCACTGATGATTCTCCTTGCGGTGGTCTGCATCGGCGTCGGCCTGTTCAGCGCCTTCCTCTCGATGGCCGATCTTTCCGCGATGCTCACCGATCGCGATCTCTCGATCGAGGCGTATCGCGATCGGGCGCTTTTGACCTACGACCGCAAGCTCCTTCCAGAGCCGTTTTCGCGCCTGCCCCGAACCGAGGTCTCCCGCCTGGCGCTGCGCCTGGGGGAGGATCGCTATGAGCGCCGCGGGGTCAACATCCCGCTCTCGCTGCTCAACCTGCTTCTGTGCTGGGTCCTGTGCACCGGGGCCATGGGGGCGCTGAAGCGACGGGACTTCGCCCTGCCGATGTGGATCTGGGCGTGCATGGCCAACGTCCCCCTGTGCGCCCTGTCCCTGAGCGTGACCTTCATCCTGTCGCGCGAGGTGATGACCCACCTTTCGAGCGATGCCGCGGCGGCGCTGTCCGCGGTGAGCAAGCGTCCACCCGAGATCGAGCGACAGGCCGTGTGGATGGCCATCCGCCTGTACCTGACCACCCGGGCGCTGGTGGACGCGGGATGGGCCCTCTTCCTGGGTGCCACGGCGCTCTATCTTCAGCGCCGGCTGCCGCACCCTGCCCCGGCGCGCTGAGTTCGCCAGGGATGTCGTCGCCCCGCGGCTCGGCCCGCACCCCGGGCGAAAGCAGCAGCCCCGAAAGGACCACGCGGAAGTGAAACAGGACTGCCATGAAGCCACCAGTATAGCTAGACTGGCATACGGTAGCGGCTCGTGATAATTCTGGGCACCCTGTAAGCTGTCGCGATCACGAAGCGCCGAAGGCGCCCAAAAGGGCCAGGCCGACGACCCTGGAAAAGGCACGGGAATAACGTCATGTTGGAGACCCTGAGCAAAGGCTTCCGCGCCGCCCGCGAGCGCTTGACCGGCGTGGCCGAGCTGACCGAGGACAACATCGAGGCCGCCCTGCGCGACGTGCGCATGTCGCTGCTTGAGGCGGACGTCGCCTTCTCCGTGACCAAGGCGTTCCTTTCCCGGGTCAAGGAGAAGGCCCTGGGGCTGAAGGTCCAGCTGCGCGCCAAGGCCGAACTGCCCGACGAGGGCAAGCCGGGCGATAAGATCGTCAAGTCCCTCGACGTGCCGCCGGAATACCACTTCATCAACATCTGCCAGGAGGAGCTGACCGCCCTCATGGGGCCGGTGGACACGGAGATCCACTGGGCCAAGAAGGGCCCCACGGTCATCATGATGGTGGGCCTCCAAGGGTCGGGGAAGACCACCACGGTGGGCAAGCTGGCCCGCTGGCTGGAGAAGACCCACAAGAAGCGCCCCCTGCTGGTGGCGGCCGACATCTACCGCCCGGCCGCGGTGCAGCAACTCCAGGTCATCGGCGAGCGCCTGGGGATGCCGGTGTTCACCGTCGCCGGCAAGTCGCCCCCGGAAATCTGCGACGAGGCCTACAAGCTGGCCTACGCCAAGGGCAACGACGTGGTGCTGCTGGACACCGCGGGGCGGCTGGCCATCGACGAGCCGCTCATGCAGGAGCTTGACCGCATCAAGGCGCTGGTCAAGCCCCACGAGATCTTCCTCGTGTGCGACTCGATGATCGGACAGGACGCGGTCAACACCGCCAAGACCTTCCACGATCGCATCCAGACGACGGGCGTCATCCTGACCAAGCTGGATGGCGACGCCCGCGGCGGGGCGGCCCTGTCGATCAAGGAGGTCACCGGGCAGCCGATCAAGTTCCTGGGCATGGGCGAGAGCCTGGACAAGCTGGAGGAGTTCCGCCCCGAGGGGCTGGCGAGCCGCATCCTGGGGATGGGCGACATCGTCAGCCTGATGAAGGACTTCGAGCAGGTTGTCGACGCGGAGAAGGCCGAGCAGGACGCCATGCGCATGCTCAAGGGCAAGTTCGACATGCAGGACTTCCTTGCGCAGATCGGCATCATCCAGCAGATGGGGTCCCTGAAGGACCTCATCGAGAAGATGCCGTTTCTGGGGGGGGCGCTGCCGGAGGGGGTGAACATTGACGATAGGGAGCTGGTGCGGATCAAGGCGATGATCAACTCGATGACCGTCGCCGAGCGGAAGAACCCGGACCTGTTCATCGAGACTTCGTGGGAGCAGGTCATCTCGGGGGGGCAGATCAAGGGGCGGCGGCGGGTGGCCAACTACCAGCAGAGCCGGGTGCGGCGCATCGCCAAGGGGTCGGGTCGCAAGGAGACCGACATCATGGAGCTTCTGCACAAGTTCGCCATGATGCGGCAGATGATGCAGAGCATGGGGCAGCAGGTGGGGCTTATGGGGAAAATCCCGGGGCTGAAGAACCTGGCCAAGATGAAGCAGATGGCGGGGATGGACAGTGGTTCTTTGATGGGTGCGGCGGGGATGCCGCAGGGGGGAATCCAGCCGCAGCAGGTCAAGCATTCGGCGCCGAAGCCGAACATCGACAAGGCCCGGGAGAAGCGGAAGCGGAAGGCTTCCAAGGACGCTCGGAAGGGGAACAAGAAGAAGAAGTAAGCCGGCTGGGGTGGGTCGGCTGGGGTGGGTCGGCTGGAGCGGGTCGGCGGGGGCTGGCCGGCTGGCGGCAGGGGGACTGCCTCTCGTGGCCCGTCGGGGGCTCCGCGCCGGTCGGGGACCGGCTTGGAGCCCCCTCCAAGGGCCCCTTCGAGGCAGTCGCCCCCTGCCTGGCCGGGCCAGTCCCCGCCTTTCATGCATCCAGGCCCGTCGGGCCAGGATGCACGAAAAGCTACTTTGATCTTTCTGATCGTGGCTGAAAGCTTCTTGTCGTTCAACCCGCTATCGACGCGATTCCGCTAAAGGTCTGTTATGATGGTAGCGTGCCTTTCCGTCTTGAGCTGAGGTTCGCCACCCTCCGGCAACTTCAAGCACACTTGGAGCAGTACCTGGAACACGGCGGGGTAATGATCCCCGACCGGCTCTGCCTGGGCGTGACCGTGCCGGGCCCTGCTGGGGGCATCGAGCTGGAGCTGATCGTCGGCGCGCAGCGGGCGATGGTTTCCGGGCAGGCGATGAAACGCGAGCCGACCGGAGTGGCTGTGGTGCTGGAACACGAGGTGCTGCTCAACGCCTGGCGGACGCTGCTCGGGGGGACCGCGGGACCGACCTTGGAGGTGCGCGGCGTGGCGGTGGGGCGGCTTGTCCGGCCGCCGGGCAAGCGCCAGCTTCAGGTGGAGGAACGCATCCGGCCCGAGGGGAACCGATGGGCACGCTCGATGCCCTCGATCGACTCGCGCGATCTGCCGCGCGCGGCAATTACCCCGGTGGGCGATCGCCCGGGCCGCCGGGTGCTGCTGCCTCGGCAGGTCATGGGAGTGACGACGGCGATCCCGACCGTGCCCCCGGCATCGACGGATTCGCCGGAACTCCTGGAAATCGACCTGGCGGATGCTCTGTCAGAGACCCCCGGAGAGGAGGCATCCGCACCCTCGTCGGCTGCCGTGCACCGGCTGGCCCCCGTGGAGGTGGAACCGGCGCTGGAGGAGGAGGCCCTCGCTGCCAGCGAAGAAATCCCAGTGGACGACCTGATCATCGACCTGGGCGCGGACGCCGACGTGGCAGAAGAACTGCCCGCCGACGCCTACGAGACAGCCGGGTCGGCAGACGCCGACGCCATCCAGGTCTCAGTTGATAGGAGCGGCGTGCTGGTGGACGGGGCCGGCGCTGCACCGGTGGACAGGGCGGGCGGGCCGATCGCAGCTGCCTTCACGGACGAAAGGGGCGAGCCGACCTCCGCCGCGCCAATGGCCGGGGCCGGCGGCACCACCCAGGCGGTTTTTATGGCGCCGGGCGCTGCGCCGATCGTAATTACGGCGCCGGTACCTGCGGCGCCCATCGTAGTGGTGCCTACCGTCGGGGCTGCGCCTGGTGCTGTACCTGCGCCTGCTGCACCTGTCGCTGTCGCGCAGGCCGCACTTTTTCCCGCGGAAGCCACGAGTAGCATGACGACGCTCGACGCCGACCTGCTGAAGTTCGTGCTGGAGGATCTGGGCCCGGGGGGTCCGGCCGCCCAGAAGGTGGACGCGCTGCACGGGAGCGCCGGCACCGTGGCCGTGTTCGAGGAGGACATCTTCCCCGAGGTCGAGCCCAGGCCGGCGACGCACTCCGCATCGACCCTGGTGCCGGACCTGCCCAATGAAGGCGAAGGCCTTGCGCCTGGCGGCATGACCCCGTTGCCTCCGCCCCCTGAACTGCCCACCCAGGACCCGGCAGCCTGGATCGAAGCGGCAGTCGCATCGACGAAGAGCTTGAAGTCCGCAGCCTCGGCAAGCACTCCACGCCCTCCGTCGGTCGGAAGCTTGCGGCCCGGGGTCGCCTCGTCCCCTGCCGAGAACAAGGCGGCGGAAATCAAGGCATGTCCTGCCAGCCACAAGTTTACCCCGGCCCCAAGGGAGATAGAAGGGGGGTGCACCGAGATGTACCAGGCCACCGTCACGGAGGAGTCCGCGACGACCCCCAGGACCCCCGATGGGGCTGCCTCCATGACGACCCAGCCACCGGGGATCGGGCTCTCGGGGGCCACCCAGGTGGTCATCCCGGAAGAGTGGCCAGAGACGACGCTGACGGCAGGCGAGAGATCGGACGCCACACCCTTCACGGTCCGGGAAGAGGCAATCGAAGAGTTCGCGCCGCCACCCGGGACAACCGCCTGGGAACACGGAGCATCAGCGCCGGCCGGGCAGGTTCAGCATGCACCTGACACCCAGGCTTCCCCTCAGGCATCCGCGCCTGCTCCGATAGAAGATGCGGCGGAGATGACCGGGGACGTAGTGCGCACCGTCTCACCGTCCGAGGAATGGCTCGACGCCGTGGTGCCCTCGCCTTCAGAGCTGACGGTGGCGAATGTCGCTCCAGGCGAGGATGTCCGCCTGCTCACAAAGGCGGTCGCCGAATCGGAACTCGGTGCTGCTTCCGACGCAGAGTCAGCCGGAACGTCCGCGATGGAGTTGGCCCCCAGACATACGCTGGAGCCAGCAGGCGCGCCGGTCCAGCCGATGGAGCACGCCGCATCAGCGCCGGCCGCGCACCCAATGGTGGAGGTGGAGGGGAAGCAGGTGGTGGAGGGGAAGCAGGTGGTGGAGGGGAAGCAGGTGGTGGAGGCAGAGTCGGTGGTGGAGGCAGAGTCGGTGGTGGAGGCAGAGTCGGTGGTGGAGGCAGAGTCGGTGGTGGAGGCAGAGTCGGTGGTGGAGGCAAGGTCAGTGGTGAAGGCAGGGTCAGTGGTGAAGGCAGGGTCGGTGGTGGTGGCAGAGTCAGGTGCATCGGCACCACTCGCGGCCCCGGAAGCGTCGGCTGTCATCGATGGGCAGCAGGCCCAGAAAGCAACGTTGGGTGTGGCGCCGCTCGCGTCCGCACTGGAGCCGGTGGTCGCGTCAAAGCCAATCCTGGCAGCACCGGTTTCATCATCGACAGAACCCAGGGGGGCGCCTGGACCATCGAGTCCATCGGAGCCTCTATTGGGCATTGCGCTCGCCGCCGCGGTTCTCGCCGCCCGGCAGCCTCGCGTGGATGCCACTCTCGGTGCGCCTTCGCGCTGGCGCCCTTCCAGAATGTCGCTCCCTGCGGCTGGGCCGATCTTGCTGAGTCCTGCTCTCCTCTCCATCCCTACTGCGTCCGACCTGCCGGAGCTCGCAGACGGCCTTCCGAGCGCGCCAATCCTGGCCGAACCGGCTGACCCGTTCTCCACCATGGCAGCCCCGCCGACCACCACGGCAGCCCCGCCGACCGCCACGGCAGCTCCGCCGACCGCCACGGCAGCCCCGCCGACCGCCACGGCAGCTCCGCCGACCGCCATGGCAGCCCCGCCGACCGCCATGGCAGCCCCGCCGACCGCCACGGCAGCCCCGCCGACGGCCTCTTCGGGCCCCGTCACTCCTGCCGAACCTGCCACATCGCCTGTCTCCGCCGCTGCCTTCTCTCGGGATCTCTCCGTGGCGGATCTCCTTCGCCTGGCGTGTGACCCTGAAATTGCCGCCCGGCCCCACCTGCTCCTCCAGATCGCCAATCATCCTAATGCCCCACGCGGCCTCGCGGCCCGCTTGCGCGCCCGCCTTTCGCGCCCCGCCCCGGTCCGCTAGCCCGCCTTTTGCACTGCCGCTCTCCCGTCTGCAAAGAGGAGCGGCGCATCCGCCGGCAGCACCCCCTCCCACTTCGCCACCACGATCGACGCCAGGCAGTTCCCCAACACGTTCACTGTGGTCCGCGCCATGTCCATCACTCCGTCCACCCCGAGGATCGTCGCGATCCACTCCACCTTCAGTCCGAACGTCGCGCACGTCGCGGCCAGCACCACCAGGCTGGCCCGCGGCACCGCCGCCACCCCCTTCGACGTGATGAGCAGCGTCAGCATCATCACCAGTTGCTGCCCCAGCGACAGGTGCAGTCCGGTGGCCTGCGCAATGAACATCGAGGCCAGCGCCAGATACAGCGTGGTCCCGTCCAGGTTGAAGCTGTACCCCGCCGGAATGACAAACCCCACGATGTGCGCTGGCACGCCCAGCCGCTCCATGGCCTGCATCGCCTTGGGCAGCGCCGACTCCGACGACGTCGTCGAGAATGCCAGGAAGAGCGGCTCGCGCAACTCGCGCAGTACCCGCCGCACGTTCATCCCCGTCACCGCCTTCACGCCCAGCAAGAGCAGCGTCACGAAGATCAGCAGCGCCACATAAAGCGCCGCTATCAGGCTCCCCAGCCGCAGCAGCACCTGCGGCCCATAGCTCCCCACCGCCGCCGCCATCGCCGCCCCCACGCCGATGGGGGCGAAGCGCATGACCAGCTCGGTCACCTTGAACATTGTGTCGCTGACCCCGCGCAGCACCGCCAGCACCGGCTCGCCACGCGCCCCGATGGCGGACACCCCGGCCCCGAAGAGCACCGCGAAGAACACGATCTGCAGGATCGAATTCTCCGCCATGGCCGCGACCACGCTTTCGGGCACCAACTGCTCGATGAGCGGCTTGTGCTGCGCCGCCGGCACCTCGAATAAACGCCCCTTCTCTTGCACCGCGCCCACGCCCGGGTGGGCCACGTTCGCGCAGACCAGGCCCGCCGCCAGCGCCACGCTCGTCGCCAGCCAGAACCACAGCAGCGCCTTGATCAAAAGCCGCCCGATGTGCCGGCTCCCCGCCCCGGCCAGCCCCACCACCAGGCTGGAGAACACCAGCGGCGCCACGATCATCTTGATCAGCCGGATGAAGAGCTTCCCGATCGGCTGAAGGCCCACCGCCCACTCCCGCGGCAGCAGGCACCCCAGAGCGATCCCCAGAAACAGGCTGATGAAGATCCATGCCGTCAGCCCCGGCCCGCGGCGTCGGCTGGCGGCAGTCGGCGAGGTCTCGGCAAAGGTGGCGCTCGGGGTCATGGGTTCACCCGCCCGCGGCGGCGGCTGGCGGCTGGCGGCGAGGTCTCGGCAAAGGTGGCGTTCGGCGTCATGGGTTCACCCGCCCGCGGCGTCGGCTGGCGGCAGTCGGCGAGGTCTCGGCAAAGGTGGCGCTCGGCGTCATGGGTTCACTGGCCCGCGGCGTCGGCTGGCGGCAGTCGGCGAGGTCTCGGCAAAGGTGGCGCTCGGGGTCATGGGTTCACACCGTCAGCTTCCATCCGGGGGCCGCCATCACCTGGGCCGCCAGTTCGTTGAGCGGGGGGGGATCGTCGGAGAGCAGCCGCAGGAGCGCCCTGCCCAGCACGGCCTCGGCAGTGGCGGCCAGGCCCGACTCGACCCGCTCGTAGAGGCCGGCGTCGCGGTCGTTCCCGGCATTGCGCCGGGAAAGCGATGCCAGTTGCGCCCTGGCCCCGCCTGCGCTGGGTCGAGAGAGGGGCTGCCCCTTGCGCCAGGCCACGGCGGCGCTGGCCACCAGTTCCAGCTCGACAACGCCACCCTTGTCGTACCAGGCGATGCCGCCGCGGGCGCCGGCGGGGGCGCCGAGATCGGCGTGCAGGGCCAGGCAGTCTTCGCCGGACTCCGAGATCACCTCGGCAGCCACGGGCAGGGCCGCCCGGGGAAAGAGGGGCTCTTCGTAGATATCCACCCAGTCACCCAACACATCCGGCCAGCGGGGCTCGCGCAGGGCGGCCACCTGGGTCGGGATGACCACCGAGATCTCCCGCGACCTTTCCGTCGGCCGCAGCACGACCAGTTTTGCCGTGCCCCGCCAGGCCCGCCCCAGCAACGAACGCACCGCCTCGACTTGATTCCCTGGAAGGAGGAGCCACTCGATCATGGCTCAGGGTAGCATGACCCCGCCCGGGGGCACGGGAATCACGGGCTCATGAATCACATGAGGGTGGGTCTTTGATGAAGGTCTTCTCATTTCTCATCGAGCGAGTACACCTGCTCATAGGGTCCCAAGTTGCCTGTACGGACCCGCTCGTACACGTCCAGCGACGGCTTGAGGTCAGCACCCAGTAGGGACTGTTGTGGAGTCGGACAGGAAGAATGACGGTCTTTACGTGAAGAATCACGGTCTTTACGTGAAGAATCACGGTCTCTACGCGAAGAATCACGGTCTGCACGTGAAGCGACATGAGGGTGAAGACGCTGGAGCGTGTTTTTATATCGCTAGAGCGTGTTTTTATATCGCCGGAGCGTGTTTTTATATCGCTGGAACGTGTTTTTATATCGCTGGAACGTGTTTTTATATCGCTGGAACGACTTATGCCCCGTGATCGTTCACCAAGATCCCGAGATTCCTCGCGTAAAGACCGCCATTCTCCGCGTAAAGACCGTCATTCTTCGCCTGGCCTCCAGGCGATCTCGGTCGGACGCGGGTACGACCCGAGTGCCTGAGCCGGCTGGGCCCAGGCACGTGGCGCGGCGCATGTGGTATAACTGCCGCTGATGACGACGACGACGACGACCCCTGCTGAGACGAACGGCTTGCGCCACGACCACACCCTACAAGAGATCCGCGCCCTCCATGACCTGCCCCTGCCGGACCTGCTCTACCGGGCGCAGACGGTGCATCGCCAGCATCACGACCCGGGTGAGGTGCAGCTCTGCTCGTTGCTCTCGGTGAAGACCGGCGGCTGCCAGGAGGACTGCGCCTACTGCCCGCAGTCGTCGCTGAACGACGCCATGGACGCCGAGCGCTTCCTGCGGGTGGACGAGGTCATGGACAGCGCGACTCGGGCCAAAGAGGCGGGGGCGACGCGCTTCTGCATGGGGGCTGCGTGGCGCGAGATCAAGGACGGGCCGGCCTTCGACCGCGTGCTGGAGATGGTCCGCGGGGTCCGGGGCCTGGGCCTGGAGGCCTGCGTGACCCTGGGGATGCTCAACGAAGAGCAGGCCGCGCGGCTGAAGCAGGCCGGGCTTTCGGCCTACAACCACAACCTGGACACGTCGCGGGCGTTTTACGGGAACATCATCACGACCCGGACCTACGAGGACCGGCTGTCCACGCTGCGGCGGGTACGGCAGGCGGGCATCACCGTGTGCTCCGGCGGCATCATCGGAATGGGCGAGACAGTGGACGATCGCTGCCTGATGCTCCAGACGCTGGCCTCGCTTTGCCCGCACCCGGAAAGCGTGCCGGTAAACGCGCTGGTGCCGGTCGCCGGGACGCCCCTTGCGGGACGGCCGCAGGTGGCCCCCATCGAGCTGGTGCGCATGATCGCCACGGCGCGCCTGCTGATGCCGAAAAGCCGGGTGCGTCTGTCGGCGGGGCGGGCACAGCTTTCTGACGAGGCGCAACTCCTGTGCTTCCTGGCGGGGGCGAATTCGATCTTCTACGGCGAGAAACTTTTGACCACCGGCAACCCCGCTACCGAGGCGGACCAGCGCCTGCTGCGTGAGGCGGGGATGCGGGCGGCGCCGGCGGCATGAGCGATCTTTTTCTCCATCTGACCCCGGACAAGGTGCTGGATGCGGTGGAAGTCGGGGGCCTGCGGGCCACCGGCCGGGCGATGGCCCTGAACAGCTACGAGAACCGGGTCTACGACGTGGAGATGGAGGACGGCAGTAGCCGGGTGATGAAGTTCTACCGCCCGGGGCGCTGGTCGCGGGAAGCGATCCTCGACGAGCATCAGTTCCTGCGCGAGCTGCGCGACGAGGGCATGCCAGTGGCCGCGGCGGAGGCGCTGGGGCAAGGCGAAGACGGGAACACCCTGGGCCAGGTGTCGGGGATCTTCTACGCGTCGTTCCCCAAGGTGCGCGGGCGGATGCGGCTCTCGGACGAACTTTCGCCGGACGATCTAGCCAGCACGGGGCGCCTTTTGGCTCGGCTGCACAACGTCGGCGAGGCAAAAGAGGCCCCGCACCGGCCGCGCTTCCTGCCGGGGCCGTATGCTTTGGACGAGGTCGATTATCTTTGCGAGAAGTGGATCCCGCTGGAGCTTCAGGGGCGCTACCGGCGGGCGGCGGCGGCCATCGGGCAGGCGGCGGCGGGGATTGCCAGGCTGCCGGTGCAGCGCATCCACGGGGACTGCCACCTGGGAAACCTCATCTATACATCGAGCGGCCCGTGCTTTGTCGATTTCGACGATTTTCTGATGGGGCCGGTGGTGCAGGACCTGTGGCTCTTACCCGACGGGGACCCGGAACGGACGCAGGCGCTGTGCGACGGTTATGAGGAACTGCGCCGGCTGGACCGGGGGGCGGTGGCGCTGATCGAGGCACTGCGGGGGCTGCGGATGATTCATTACGCGGCCTGGGTCGGCCACCGCCACGACGACCCGGCCTTTCAGCGGGCCTTCTCGCACTACCCGGAGCACCGCCACTGGTCGGCGGAGACCGACGATCTGGAGCGGCAGGTGGAACGGCTGCCCGCGCCATAACGCCGGAACACGCCGCGGCAGGGATCTGGGGAAAGACAGGGCTTGCGCCGCGCCCCCGGGCGGCCTATCCTTTTGCCGTCTTCGTCGGAGCCGGTGAGGCGATCGCCGGCATGAACATGCGGGAGGAAAGTCCGGGCTTCACAGGGCAGGGTGCCGGTCAACGGCCGGTCGAGGTGACTCGAAGGAAAGTGCCACAGAAAAAATACCGCCGGACGGGGTTTGCCCCGGACGGTAAGGGTGAAATGGTGCGGTAAAAGCGCACCGGGCCCCTGGTAACAGGGACCGCAGGGTAAACCCCACCTGAAGCAAGACCGCAAAGAGGGTGTCGGAAGGCGAAAGCCCGACGACCAGGATGGCCCGTCCTGCCGCTCTCAGGTTGGTCGCTCGAGCCCCGGAGCAATCCGGGGCCTAGATGAATGGTCGCTGCCGCCGCAAGGCGGAACAGAACCCGGCTTACGGCCGGCTCCGACGAATGACATTTTTTCGGCTATGCTTCGTGGCGTGAACACGCCGACCCCCATGGCCGCGACGCTCTCTTCACAGGGAATCGATCTTGGCGGCGACGCTGGCAGCCTGCCCCTGTGGAGCGGCGCGCTGCACTACTTTCGCACGTCGCCGGCCCGCTGGCGGCAGGCGCTCGTGGCCCTGCGCGACCTGGGTTTTCCCCTGGTCGAGAGCTACGTCCCCTGGGGGGTCCACGAAATCGCCCGGGGCAGCTACCGCTTCTCGGGCCCCTACGACCTGAGCCGCTTCCTCGACACCGCCGCCGAGGTCGGCCTGAAGGTCATCCTGCGGCCGGGCCCCCACATCAATGCCGAGCTGCCCTGGTTCGGCTTCCCCGAGCGCATCGCCACCGACTTGCGCCTCTGCATGCGCAACGCTTTTGGGCAACCGCTCCTGGTGCCGCTGCCGCCGCGGGCCTTTGCCGCCCCGTCGTACTCCGCCGCCGCCCTCTACGAAGAGGTCGCACAGTGGTACGCCGCCGTCGCCGAGGTGGTGGCGCCGCAGCTGCACCCGCGGGGGCCGGTGGTGGCGTTGCAGGTGGACAATGAGCAGCCCTCGTTCTTTCGCACCGCGGCCTACGACGGCGATTACCACCCCGAGGCCCGTGACGCCTTCACCGCCTGGCTGCGGGCCCATGGCCACCCCGAGGCCGAGCCACCCCGGGCCTTTCCGAAGGACCTGAACGACCCGAAGGAGCTGGCCCCGCACCTGCGCTGGGTGGCCTTCAAAGAGTCGCTGGCCCCGCTGGCGCTGGAGCGACTCTCGGGGCTGCTGGTAAAGGCGGGTCTGGGCGCGGTGCCGCACTTCCACAACTTCCCCCCCGCCGACCCCGGCCCCTTCGACGTGCCGCGGACCGAGGCCGTGCTCTCGTGCGCCGGCATCGACATGTACCACCGTCGGGGAGACTACCGGACGGTGCGGCGGCGGTCGCTTTACCTTTTGGGCAGCTCGCGCCACCCCTACGTGCCCGAGATGGGCGCCGGCTCGTTTCCCTGGGGGCCGCCCCTGCGAGACGAGGACAGCCAGATGACCCTGCTGAACGCGCTGATGCACGGGGTGCGCGGCTTCAACCTGTACATGGCGGTCGAGCGCGACCGCTGGTACGGCGCCCCCATCGACGAGAACGGCCACCCGCGAAGGGAGCGCGCCGAGTTCTACCGCCGTCTGCTCAGCGGCCTGCGGGAGGTCAACGCGCCATCGCTGCTGGCGGACGCGCCCATCGGAGTGCTGCTGCCCCGGGACTACCAGCGCCTGGCCCTGTGCGCCACCCACCTGGGGACGATGTCCCCGATGTGGCTCGAAATGACCGGCTGGGACCCGGAGATGGCCTGCCGCCATGAGACGCTGGGCCTGTCCAGCGCGGTGCAGCAGGACTTTCCCCGGCGTCGGGAGGCCCTGTTCTCGGCCCTCACGCGGCTGCGACGGCGGCATGTGGTGCTCGACGCGAGCTGCTCGTTGGAGCAGCTTCGGCGGCGGCGTGTGGTGCTGATGCCCAGCTTCGACTTCCTCGACCGGGAGCTTTGCGCGCGGCTGCGGCAGTACGTGGATGGGGGCGGCACTTTGATCCTGGGTCCCCGCGTCCCCGACCGGGACGAGGATCTGGCGCCCTGCGACCACGGCCTGCGCCATGACCGGGTGCATCTTTTGCCCAATGACGCCGACCTTTTGCCGGGGCTCTCGGCGCTGCTGGGCGACCCGGAGGGCACGGAGGCCGACTTCCGCCCGGAACAAGACTGCGGCCTGGATGTGGTGGTCCATCGCGACCCGGCGGGCGAGGCCCGGATGGTGGCCGTCGGCAACCGCCACGCCACCCCGTCCACCGGCAAGCTGCCGCTGCCCGCCCCAGGGTCCCTGCGGGACCTGGTTACCGGCGAGCGGATCGCCGGGGAGAGCGGCCTGTCCATGA
>JBBRLA010000116.1:0-16293 GCA_038231615.1 Polyangia bacterium
GCGGCAGCCACAACGCCTTGGTCTGGCACGCGCCGTCCACCGACTCGCTGACCTGAATGCGTCCCAGGTGCGACGCCGTCCGGGCCACCGCCTCCTTCAGCTCCGTCCGCTGCTCGGGGGTCTGCTGCCCATCTTTGACCTTGTCCTGGAGCTTTTCATATTCCGTCATCGCGTCCACCCAGTGGCCCTTCTCTTCGTGAATGCGCCCCTGATAGTAGAAAAGCGCGTACCACTGCCCCTTGCTCGCCTTCCCTTTCAGTTGCCCGCGCGCCCGCTGCAAGAGCTGCTGCGCCCTGGAAAGGTCGCCGGACTTGAACGCCTCTACGCTGTCCAAAAGCGCCTGCTCGCTCTGGGTGACCGGCACCCGCACCGGGACCGTCTCGCCAGGCGGGACTTCCACCTCGATGGCCCCGCCGGCATAGGTGATCCGGTGCTTGCCCGGCGACACCGACACCGGCTTGACCGGGGTGACCTGGGCCGCCCGCCGGTCCACCTGGAAGCGCACCTCCGCCTCGGCCTCGATCTGCAAGTGCCCGCGTTTCGGTTCGTCTGCCCGTGCTTCCAGATCGGGGTCCTGCGCGCCCATGTCGGCGGCCGGCGCGACATCGACTGGCACCAGCTTGGGCGTTGGCGTCGGCGTCGGCTTCTTAGCTGCCTCCGGGCCGAGGCGGCCATACAGAAGCCCCGCGTGGGCACGGATCATCGGCTCCGGGTCCGACAAGAGCCCACGCAGGATCTTGCGCCCCTGCGTGCTCTCTTGCAGGTCCGTGCTGCCGCTGAGCACTTCTACCACCTTCATGCGCACGGCCAGCGCCGCGTCCCGGGCCGCCTGCAAGAGCAGCGAGAGCGCCTCCTGCAAGGGCAGTTGCCCGGCCGCCTCCACCTGCGCCATCCGCTCCGGCTCGGGCCCCGGGAAAAAGGCCGGAGCGCCGGGTACGGGTTCGCCCAACCGCAGCAGCCGGCCACGGGCCAGAAGCGCCTCGTGCCCGGGATGGTCCAGTCCCTCCCGCAGCACCGCCACCCCGTCCTTGCTGCCCCGCCGTGACAGGGCGCCGGCAGCGGCGAAGCGAACCGGGAACGCCTTGTCTGAAAGCGCCGCCACCAGGTCCTCGTTCTTGACCCCCGTGCCCACGGCGGAGGCCTCGACGGCCTGCGCCCGCACCTCCGCGTCTCCCGCATGCATCCAGCGATCCAGATCTCCACGATGGCTCTCGTCCCCGAGGCGCACCAGCGCGGCCACGCTGGCCAGCCGGTCCTTCGTGTCCCCCTTCTCCGCGTGCCCGACCACGCTCTTCACCATCTCGTCCACCGACTCGCCGCGCTGCCGCAGCCGCTCGCCGAGCTGCCCCATGGAGGCGATGGCCTCCCTTCGCACTTCCGGCACCCGGTCGCCCAGCACCTCGCTGAGCACCGGCACTGCCTCGCGCACCCCGGTGTGCCCCAGCGCCCGCGCGGCGCGCTGACGCACCTCCGCCTGCGGGTCCTTCGCCACCTGCTCCAGCAAGGGCACCGCGACCCGCGGCTCGGCATCCGCCAGGGCGCTGGTGGCCAGGGCACGTTCGCCGGCATTCCGATCGGTCAGCCGCTGCTTGATGCGGTACAGGCCCTGCTGCGAGAGCAGCTCGGGATCGCTGGCGACGATCTGCAGTATCCCGCCGGCCGCCGCCAGCCGCAGACGCAGGGCGCTGCCCAGTTCCTTGGGCAGAACCTCTCCCAGAATCCCGGCACCTGACCGGCGGCCGGTTGCGCCCAGGCCCTCCGCGGCGACGATGCGTTCGGGCAGCGGCGCGGCGTGGTCGCCGAAACGCTGCGAGAAGAGATCATAGAAAGACGGGTCGTCCAGTTGCGCCAGGATGCGCGCCGCCTTGAGCGAGAGCGGCCCCTTTCCCCGGGCCAGCCCCTCCAGCAGCGCGCGGGCCGGCTCGTCCTCGTTGCGCGCCAGTTCCTCGGCGGCGCGCACCTGTAGCTCGCCCGGGGCGGCGTCCTTGGCCGGCACCAGGTTGCGCCGCAGCACCGCCGCCGCCTCCTGGTCCCCGAAGCGCGCCAGGCGCCCGAGCGCAGCCACCTGATCGAACACCGCGGCGCTTTGCACTTCGCGACCCACCCCCGCGGCGCTTTGCACTTCGCGACCCATCCCCACGGCGCTTTGCACTTCGCGATCCCCCTCCAGCCCCCCCGCCAGCAGCAGTTGCCGGGCCTTCTTGTCTCCCTTCCCCGAAAGATAGAGCGCCGCCCGATCGCGTACCTGCTCCTCCGGCGCGCGCAGCGCCTTTTGCAGAATCCTGTCCCCCTGCGTTTCGCCCAGGTTCAGCAACGCCCCGGCCAGCTCCACTTTCAGCGCGTCGTCGAGGCCCCTCTCGCGGATTGCCTCCAGCAACGCCGGCACCGCGTCCCGCGCCCCGAGCTGCCCCAGGGCCTCGGCGGCCTGGGACCTGACCCCCGGGTCTTGGTCCCCAAGCAGCGCCTCGCCCAGGGGGGCGATCTGGACATCCCGGCTCTGCCCCAGAACGGCGAGTGCCCGGCGCCGCATGGCCGGTTCGCTGTCATGCAGCCCCTCCTGCACCACCTGAAGGGACCGCTCCCGCAGCCCCGGTAGGTTCACCTCCGGCCGCATGTCCCGGGCGGGGGCCGTCACCAGGGGGACCGAGTCGAGCGGCCGGGGCCGCGGCGCCGGAGACCGGTGCAGCACCAGCGCCAGCGCGCTGCCGGTGACCACCGCGGCGAAAAGCCCCGTCCCGACCAGGGAGAGCGATCGCCGGGCCGGCGCCGTCGGAACCGGCGCCGGCTGGGACGGCAGCGCCATCAGCTCTTCCAGCAGCCGCGCCACCTCCTTCATGGCTGGCCGGTCCGCCGCCGCCTTGGCCAACATGCGGTCCACCAGCGCGCACAACGCCTCGGGCAGCGCGGGGTCCAGCTCGCGCAGTGGCGGCGGCGTATTGTTGAAGTGCAGGGCGGCCAGCTCATAGAAGCTGGGCGCAGAGAAGGGCAGCTTGCCTCCCAGCGCCTGATAGAGCAGCACCCCCAGCGAGTACACGTCCGCTCGATCGTTCACGCTGCCGGTGTCCCGGATCTGCTCCGGCGACATGTACGCCGGGGTGCCCATCATGATCCCCGCCGCCGTCGCGTTCTGCGCCAGGCCCGCCGCCTGGGTCTCGGCCGCCATCTTGGCGATGCCGAAATCGAGCAGCTTGGTCCGCTCGCCTCCGGAGACGTCGGGGTCGGCCACCACCATGATGTTCTCGGGCTTCAGGTCCCGGTGGACGATGCCGTGGGCGTGGGCCGCCGCCAGCGCCGAGGCGATCTGCCGCATCAGCCGCAGCGAGTCCAGCCCCAGGCGCCCGACCCGTTGCAGCCGCTGCGCCAGCGACTCGCCCCCCAGGTACTCCATGACGATGAACACCGTCTGGTCGGGGAGCTGCCCGAACTCGAAGATCGAGACGATACCCGGGTGCTGCACCACGTTCACCGACTCGGCCTCGGTGAAGAAGCGGCGCACCATGTCCGGCTTCAGCGACAGCTCGCCACGCAGGATCTTGATAGCGGCGCGGCGGCTCAGGCGGGTGTGCTGCGCCTCGAAGACCTCCCCCATGCCCCCGGCGCCGATCTGCCCCACCAGCCGGTAGCTGCCAATGACCTGGCCGATATGCCGCGAGGGCGCGGGTCCGTCCTGGGACGACTGGGGGGCGGCCTGCGACGGGCGGAGGCTGTCCTGGGTGTGTCGGGCGGCGTCGTGGGACTCCTGCGACGGCCGGGGGGCGTCCCGGTTTTGCCGAGGGCCGTCCTTTTGCTCAGGGAGGGGCAGCGCCGCCTGCGGAGGCAGCGTCGGCTGCTCCAGCTTCTCCGTGGCCTGACGGGCCGGCGAGAGCCGCGCCAGCTCTTGCGCCACCTGGGCCATTCGGGGACGCCGTTCCGGTTCCGACGCAAGCATTCGCTGCACTAGGTCCAGGAGCGGCTCGACCTGCTCCCTTCCCGTCCCGGACCCGGCAACCTGGATCGTCGGCGTACTGGGCGAGTGCTCCAGGTAAAGCCCCGTCATTAGCAAGAGGAGCTGCCCCAGGGCCGCCACGTCCGCCGCGGTCGCATCGTCCCCACCGACCTGGGCGGAGGGGTCGCCCAGGCGGGCCTGCACGCCCCCCGGGCCGGCGGCCAGCCACACCGTCTCAGGGCGCAGATCGCCATGGGCCCGCCCAACAGCATGGACCTCCGAAAGGGCCTGGGCAAGCTGCCCGCAAAGCCGGATCGGGTCCGGCACGGGCCTGTTCTGCGTCAGCCAGGTGGCCAGCGAAGCCGAGGGGCCTTCATCATCCATGGTTGCGTCAGCTTTGCTCACTGGACGGAATTATGCCAGTTCAGCCCGTTCATAGATAACAACACCGTTCGGAGGGGGGATGTCGGCAGGAACGGCGATCAGTTCCGCATCGATCGAAGCGAAGCGAAGCGGAGAAACGCGTCCCCTCAGACGCGCGGGTCAGGCAGCGGCCCGAATGCCCGTTCATAGGCCGCAAGCCGTTCCTGAAGATTCTGATTGCGCTGCTCGGCCTCGGTTCGCTTCTGCTCGGCCTCGGTTCGCTTCTGCTCGGCCTCGGTTCGCTTCTGCTCGGCCTCGGCCTCGGCCTCCTGTGGCGTCGCGAGCAGGGTGCCCTCGGGGGTATACCAGCGCAGCCAGGGTCCCTCGTAGCCCTGGTAAATCCCGTTCCAGACGCCCAGGTGAAGCCCCAGGATCTCCGATGCCAGGCGCTCGTGCGCGTCGGGCTGGAGACGCTCATAGGCCAGTCGGCCTTTCTTCGTCGCCAGCCGGTAGCCCTCAAGCAGGCCGCTGTCCGGGCTGTAGAGAAAATACTCGGGAATTTTGAGCACGGTCTCGTAGATCCGCATCTTGTCCCCGCGGTCCACCGCCTCGGTCGTGGGGGAGAGGAACTCGATGACCAGGTCCGGCCCCTTGCCGTCCTCCTGCCAGATGACCCAGGACTTGCGCGTCCGGTGCGGGACATCCAGCATGATCATGACATCCGGCGCCCGGAAGTCATTCCGCTTCTCCTGCAGGGCGCTGTAGTACAGGGCCTGGTTGGCGCCGATGAAGCAATCGTTGCGGCCGGCCCAGCGCCGCTCCAGCGGATCCGTGCTCAGTGCCTGCTGCAAGCGGTGTTTGTGGGACTCCACGGGCTCTCCATCGTCGTAGGGAAGGTCGTCCTCGGTAGGGGCGAGGAGAACACCCTGTTCGGCGGCCTGGTCGACATCGGCATCGTCGTAGGGAAGGTCGTCCTCGGTAGGGGCGAAGGGCAGATTGGCGGTGGCTGGCAGCATTTCCAAAATCAAGCTAGCACGCTCGCTGGCAAGGTGCAAAGCCGGCGACGGCGACCCGGCTCATGTACTACAAGACTCATCTGGCGAACCAGGCGCCCTCTTTGCCCGGGCCTCTACCCCAGGCTGGTGCTTGCCGCTCCGGCCGTCAGCGCGAGAGGGCGTGGCGGAAGATGGTGTACAGGATCTTGTACCCTGCCCCGACCGTCCCGCGCACCGTGGCGCTGACCTTGGATTTTCCCGCGGCGCGGCGGCGGTAGCTCACCGGCACCTCGGCCACCCGCAGGTGCAGGCGGGCCGCTTTCACCTGCATCTCCACCGTCCAGCCGTAGTCGCGGTCGTTCATGGCCAGCGCCCGCAGCGCGTCGAAGCGCACCGCGCGGAAGGGCCCCAGGTCGGTGTACTTTTGCCCATACAGCAGCCAGATCAGGTTCACCGAGAGAAAATTCCCCATCCGCTGCGCCGGCTGCAAGGCCCCCTTTTCGGCCCCGCCCAGCACCCGCGAGCCGATCACCAGGTCGTGCTCCCGCGCTGCCTCGATCAACCGGCCGATCTCGCGGGCGTCATCGGCACGGTCGGCATCCAGGAACACCACCACGTCGGGGGGCGGCTCCTGGGCGGAAAGGAAAAGCAGGCCCGCCAGGCACGCGCTGCCGTAGCCCCGGGCCGGCTGGCTGACCACGGTGGCGCCGGCCTCCCGGGCCACCTGCGCGGTGCGGTCGGTCGAGCCGTTGTCCACCACCACCACCCGGCGCACCTTGGCGCCCGAGGCTGCCAGGTCGGCCAGCACCAGGGGCAGGGCGCCTTCCTCGTTCAGCGCCGGCAGCAGCACATCGACGATCACGATCAGTGCCCGGTGCCGCTGAAGACCTGCCAGAGCATGATGATGACCTCGAAGAGGATCAGCACCAGCACCGAGACTTCCAGGCGCCAGGTACTGCGGTGCCGCGACAGGTCCACCAGCAGCACCAGGCTCTCCTGGATCATGCGCAGCTTGGCTTCCAGTGCGCGAAATCGGTCTTCGATCTCCAGGTTCAGGCGCAGGGCGTTGTACAGGCGGTCCAGGTCGCGGTTCTCCCAGGTCGAATCAGGCTTGTCGAAGAGCGCCAGGGTGGCGATGACGCCGTTCTTGGTGGCGATGCACAGGCCGATGAAGCGCAAGAGGTCGCCGACCTTCCCCGGCAGGCGCCCGGCGGTCTGGAGGCTGGTGGTGATGGCGTCGGTGCGCTTGAGGATGTCCTGCACGTCTTCCTCGTAGTAGTCCATGGCCACCGACTGGGCCAGAAGCAGGCTGGTGATGTCCAGCATGGGCAGCGACGCCTCGGGCAGGACCACCCGGTCGAACTGCACCTCCAGGGGGGCGCCGGGGCGGACCTCGACCAGGAAGTCCTCGGTCAGGGGGGCGTGCGGCTCCTGGGCCAGCCGGATGCTGATGGCGCGGATCAGGCGCTCCCGCTCGGGGCCGTCGATGCCGATGAAAACCACCGCGCCGAAGTCGAAGAAGAACGAGACTTGCTCGCGCCCGTCCTTGGGGGGGAAGCGGGCGACCAGGTGGTCCTTGTGCAAGTGGACGTCGGCGCCCTGATAGACGGGGGTCAGGTCCTTCAGACGGAAGGTCGCGGCGAAGCCGTAGGCATGTGCGGCAAGGGTGGGCACGACGGCGCAGCGTACCACGGGTGCGTGGGGTCCGCCACGGGTGCGGAGATGGATGGGGCGGGGGTCACCCTGAGTGCGCAGCCGGCCCACCCTATGAAGACCCTTCCCAGCGCGCCGGATTCGAGGGAACATGGAACATGCCGCCGATCCGAAAAGCGCGACGCCCGGAGTCCTCGGTTGAACCTCGGTCCCTGGTGATCGGGGCCCTGATGCTGGCCGGGGCGTACCTGGGCCTGGCCTATGGCCCGCCCTATCTGGAGTACTACCATGTGCGAGAGGCCGTCCGCGAGGTGGCCGAGCGCTGCGTGATGTCGGGCCCCAACGACGGAGAGAAACAGGGGCGCTGCGCCCTCCAGATCCGCGCGGCGGTGGTGGAAATTTTGGGCCATGACGACCCCGATCTGGTGGCCGACCTGGTGATGCGGCCCAATGACACCGTCGAGGGGGTCTGCGATTACAATCGGGTGGTGAAACCCCTGGGGCTGAGCGCGCGGACACTGCACTTCCATGCCAGCGTGGTGGCCGCCCCGGCGTATCGGGGCTTCACCTCCCGCCCCGCCCCGTAGCCGCCAGCCACGCGGCAAAGGTGGGTTAGAACCGGCCCAGGGCCACCACGCCGGCGCCGCCGCCCGCGGTGTAGGGAGTGAACTGGAGCTTCTGGGCGTACACCGGCACGCGCCTGCGGGAAAGCGCCCCGGCGAGGATCATCGCCAGGCCGCCGGCCTGGATCAGGCCGTCGATCACCAGGAAGGCCCGCACCGCGTTCACCGAGGACGAGTCGCCGTACAGGTAGGCGGTCTCGATGAAGGGACCGACCACCGGAATGATCAGCGGCCATGCGTGGGTGTTGCACAGGGTGGTGAAGTTCCCAAAGCTGTCGATGGCGGAAGAGCAATTCCCCTCCAGGGACAGGCCGCTGGCCGCCGAGATCAGCCACGGGATGCCGAGCATCAGCGCGCCGCCGGTGATCAAACCGTAGCGGGGGCGATATTCATAGCGCACAAGGGTCCGCGGCCGGGCGTAATAAGGCTGTCCATAGCCTGGCTGGTAAGACGGTGCCGGAGGAGGATAACCTTGCTGCGGCTGCTGCGGGTAGCCCGGCTGCGGCTGCTGCGGGTAGCCCGGCTGCGGCTGCTGCGGGTAGCCTTGCTGCGGCTGCTGCGGATAGCCTTGCTGCGGCTGTTGCTGAGGGTAGCCCTGCTGTGGGTCCTGCGCCGGGGGCGGCTGATAGTACGGCTGGTCGCCCTGTTGCGCCGAGGCGGGAACGGCATAGCCGAGAGCGAAACAGGCCAGCGTGACACTGGCGATGACTTTGACACTGTGCGTGCGCAACATGGCCTCCTCCGGAGTACCTGATAACGTAGGGCCGACCCTTGCCACATGGCAAGGATCCCCGTCAAGTCGGGGTTGTCATTCTGCATTCGATCCCACTGCAAGCCATGTGCCCGGTGGGCCGCAGGGCGGCCTGCCTGCCACATCCGCCGCCGGACCTCGGCAGCTCCCGTCCGAGGGACCGCGGCGCCTACGGCGGTTCACGGAACCATGAACCACCCTTCACACCCCCGCCGAATCGACCGCCCGGCGCTGCTGACGGTCCAGGTAGGTGCGCGCCACCTGCGCGGTGTTCAGACGCAGGCACTTGGCGTATTCCACCACGAAGCCCCGCAGGTACACCGGCGCCGGCAGCGCGTCCCACTGCTCGTCCTCGATGGCCCGCAGCCGCGCCAGGCTGATCTTGGTCCGCGTGGCGATCTCCCCCAGATCGATCCCTCGGGACTCGCGCACTTTGCGCAGCAGGGCCCCGGTGAACTCGGTGTCCGCGGCGATCTCCGGGGACACCGACACCACTTGCAGCTTGGGATCGGTGCTGGGCTTCAGCTCGCCGCTGTCCGGGCGCCGGGGCACCTCCGGGGGGATGCCGTCGGGGAACAGGCGCAGGTCGTAGCGCCGCCGCCGCTCCACGTCGAGCAGCGTGTCGTAGGACTCCTCGATGCGGCGGTGCACCTTCAGCAGCCGCTCCGGCGAGAAGAGCCCGCACATCACCATCGAGTCCCCGGCGTAGGTCTCGCGCATGCGCCGCGCCGCCCGCCGGATCTCCTCGTCGCTGGCCCCGGGCTCGATTTCGAGCACCTCGTAGAGCGTCTGCTCCTCGGCCCGCCGCGGGGTGAAGGGCGCCTGCCGCTCCCCGTCCTGAAGCAGCTTCCTGGCGATGCGCTCGATGTTCTTCGCCGCCTTGGAGTCGGGGTGCTCGGTCAAAAGCGGGTGGCGCTTGCGCACCGCGTGGAGCACCGCGTCATCGCATTCCAGGTGCCCCAGGTAGTCCACCTGCAACCCCAGGCGCCGCCCGGCGGAGCGCATCTGCGGCCCCAGTTCCAGGTCGGCCCGGGTGCGGGTCTGATTCACCACCAGGCGCGGGCGGAAGCGGCGCATCTCGACCTCGATGGCCGCGGCCAGGTCCAGGTCCTGCGCCCGCGCCGCCTCGAAGACGTCCAGGGGCGCCGGGATGCCGCCCTCGCTGGGCAGCCCCGACAGCTGCGACAGGCGCTCCAGCATCGCCGTGGCCGCCGGCAAAAGCTCCGCCGAGGTGCGCAGGCGGCGCAGGAAGGCGCTCTTGATGAAGCGGTAGGCGTTCTCCACCGAGGTCGGCTCCGGCACCACCACCAGCACCCCGACGTGGGCCGTCAGGAAGAAGTCCAGGGCCATGTACCCCGACCCCGGCGGCAGGTCGCAGATGAGGAACTCCACGTCGAGGGCGGTGACCCCCTCGATGAGCTTGCGCTGGGTCGCCGGGCGCGGATCGGCCACCCACAACGGGTCGCCCTCGCCCGAGATCAGGCCCAGGCCGGTGATGGCCGTCTCGACGATGCAGTCCTCGACGCGGTCGACGCGCTTGTTGAACAGATCGCCCAAAGTCACCCGGGGGCGCTCGACGCCGACGAAGGTGTGCAGGTTGGCCCCGCCCAGATCGGCGTCCACCAGCACCACCCGCTTGCCAAGCTGCGCCAGGTAGATGGCCAGATTGGCCGCCAGCAGGCTCTTGCCTACGCCGCCCTTGCCGCCGCCGATGGCGATGATGCGGCGGGCCGGCAGCCGGCGCGGCTCGGAATGATCCGCCGGGCCGATGTCGGGACCTTGGGGGGACCTATGTACGGACATCTAGGGGCATCTGGAGGTGATGGCTGATTCTGCGCATGGCCTCGCTGCATGGCCAACAATTTTCCCGACATTTTCATGACAGGGCCCGCGATCCGGCCTAGGGTCCCCCCGTGCCTTCCGAACCCCAGCCGAAAAACCGCGTCGCCCGGCTCCTGGGCGCCCGGATCGCCGGACTGCGCCGGGAGCGAGGGTTGCGTCAGGACATCTGTGCCTGGCGGGCCGACCTGAGCAAGGCCTACCTGTCCCAGATCGAAGCCGGCAAGCGGATGCCGACCCTGGTCAAGCTGCTCAATCTGGCAATAGAACTACAGGTCGAACCACGCGACCTCTTCGTGATCTCCGATGGCCCGATCGATGAAGTGCTCTACGACACAGTCCGTCACGACAGAGGTTGACAAAGGCCTGGACGCCCCCAGATTTATAAATGTGAATCCACGCATCCTATGGAGAACCCGAAGATGACCCCGCCATCGCACCTCATCATGGTCATAGAGGACGATGAAGACATTCGCGAGGCGTTGTGTGAACTGTTAGAGTACGAGGGGTACCTGGTGGTTTCGCGAAGGAACGGCAGCGAGGCGTTGGAATATCTACGCAGCGGCCAGGCGCCCTGCCTGATCCTCCTGGACCTGATGATGCCGGTGATGGATGGCTGGACCTTCCGCAAAGAGCAGCAACGCGACCCGTCTCTGACAAAGATCCCGGTAGTGGTGCTCACCGCCGGGGGCAAGGAGCTAGCGGAGGGGATTGACGCCAACCTGGTGCTGTGCAAGCCCCTGCCCCTGGAGAAGATCCTGCGCGCCGTCAGCGCCTATTGTTAGAGCGGCGAGCACTCGCGTTGATGAAGAGTCAGTTGACGAAAAGTCAGTTGACGAAAAGTCAGTTGACGAAAAGTCAGTTGACGAAAAGTCAGTTGACGAAAAGTCAGCAAGAAGCACCTGGCCGGAGCAGATTTGGGCGCACCCCCACCGCCACCGAGGGAGCGTACTACTGTACGTGACCGACGGAGCGAGGAGGTACGCCAAAAGATGCCCGGCCAGGTGCTTCTGTTATGATGTCGGCGCATGTGTCCTTGCCCGCTACCAGGCGCGAAAGGGTGAAGGTGCTGGCGGCGGCATCCGGGTTGGGGGTCGCGGTGACCTGCTGCTTGAGCAGCATCGGGTTGGCGCCCACCACCGTCTGTTCCAACAAGGTGTGGCTGGGCCCCGCGATCCGGTTGGCTGACAGGACCGTGCCCGACAGGTCGATGAGGCTGCGGTTGACGACGTAGATATCGCCCGCGGCCAGGCCGCCCGAGACTTTCAGGGTCACGCCGGGGTTGCCGTCGCCGTCGGCATCGAAGACCCGGGCGTCGTTGGCCAGCGTGGGCAGGGGGTCGGTCTTGGGGTCGGCCTGGGTCTTCCAGCCGACCAGCTGCACTTGCTGCTCTGCGGTGTAGGTCGCGCCAACGAAGGCGGCCGAGAGGGTGCCCGGCGTGCTCATCACCGGGATGGAGGCGACGGCGGCGTCGGGATAGGTGGTGACGTTGCCCTTGTAGGGGGTCACCGAGACGCTGCACTCGGTCTGCATGGCGGCGATGGACGTGCCGCTCTGGGTGATTTGGACCCGGGCATAGGTGGTGATGGTTACGGTGTCGGTGCCCAGCAGGCCGCTGAACATCTGCGAATCGACCACGCGGGAGGCCCAGGTGCCGTTCATGTCGAAGGGGACACTGGCCATATCGGGGCTGTCGCCGCCCCCGCAGCCCGTGCCCAGGGCCAGAAACAGGAACACCAGCGGACCGGACATGCACCTCATGGGACCTCCGAAAGCAAGTTTCCAAACCGACTTCATCTTACCTTCCCGCAATTTTGGCCAATGTCAATCTATGTCTCCCTCGACCGAGCGCAGTCAAAAGAGCAGGAGGAATCGAGCATCCTGGCGAGTTCAGTGGAAAAAGAGGCGCCGCCGTGCTACCTCGACGACATGTCCCCATCATCCTCTTCTGGTTTCGGTCCGGGTTCTTTTGGCGCCCCTTCCGGTTCTGGCAATGGCACCTCGATCAGCGATCGCGAGCTGGCCCAGGCCGTCGACAACGCCCTCATGGACCTGCTCCTCTTCGACCCGGTGCAGTCCACCTCCGTCGGGCACCACGCCCACGACGGGGCCTTCGCCGACCTTTCCGCGGCGGGGCGGCGGGCCCGGCGGCGGGCGCTGTCCGGGCACGCCCACGCGCTGGAAGGGCGCATCGGCGTCGATCCCGAGATCGAGCTGGACCGCCGGCTGCTTCTCGACGAGCTGCGGGTGGTGCTGCGCACGGAGGAGGACATCGATCCGGCCCGGCGCAACCCGGCGATCTACGCCGAGGAGGTCCTTAACGGCATCAACCTTTTGCTGATGCGTCCGCCCTTGCAGTCGCGGCTGGGGGCGCTTCTCGGGCGGCTGCGCGAGGTGTCGCGGGTGCTGACCCAGGCCCGGGAGGAACTGTGCGCCGCCGAGGTGCCGCGGATCTGGGCGGAGATCGGCATCGCGGTGGCCCGCGCCGGCCTGCCCTTGCTGGCCGAGGCGGTGCCCCAGGCGGTGCAACAGGCGCTCGGGGACACGCCCCTTGGGGCCGCGGTCAGCGCCGCCGCGGGGGAGGCCGCCCTGTGCCTGGGGGACTTCGCCAACTTCGTCGAGGAGCGCATCCTGCCCCGGGCCGAGGGCGAGTTCGCCGCGGGCGACTCCTACTTCACGTTCCTTTTGCACCACAAGCACGGCATCTCCCAGTCGCCCGAAGACCTCTTCCATCTGGGTCAAAAGGAGGTCGAACGCCTGGAAGTGGCCCTGTCCGAGACCGCCCGGCGCCTTCGCCCCGCCGGTGGAAGCTCCTGGCCCTGGCTGCAAGTGATGCAGGAGCTGGAACTGGAGGGCCGCATCAGCCCGAGCGCCCTTGTGCCCCTGTGCAACGAATTCTGCGCTACGGCGCGGGCCGCGGTGGCCGAGCGCATCTGCCCCTTGCCCGAGGACGAGCGCCTGGACATCGTGGAGACGCCGGAGTTCGCCCGGCCGACGACCCCCTTCGCCGCCTACTGGCCGCCGCCGCCGCTTTCGCCCGAGTCCGGGGACGAATTGCGCGGCGTCTTCTGGATCACGCCGGGCAGCAAGGTCAGCCGCGGCGAGCTGTACCTGACCTGCCTGCACGAGGGCTACCCAGGTCACCACCTCCAGTTCTGCCACGCCGCCCGTACCGGCTCGCGGACCCGGCGGGTCATCGGCACCCCGGTGTTCTGGGAGGGCTGGGCCCTTTATTGCGAGTCCATCTGCTCCGAGATCGGCGGCGGCCAGCCGGGCCTTTGGGGCCACGGCGACGACGAGCTACAGATGTACGTCCTGCGCGGACAGCTATGGCGGGCCTACCGGGTGATGATCGACGTGGGCCTGCACTGCCGCGGCATGTCGGTGAACCAGGCAGTGGACCTGTTGCAAAAAGGCGTGGGCTTCACCCGGGAGGAGGCCGAGAGCGAGGTGCGCCGCTACACCGGCTCGCCGACCTACCCCCTGACCTACCTCCTGGGCTACCACGCCTTCCGCCGCCTCCGCGACGAGGCCGAGCGCCGCGTCGGCAGCGCCTTTTCGGCCCCGGCGTTCCACGAGCGCCTGCTGTCCCACGGGTCGATTCCCCTGGGCTACCTGCACGAGCGGCTCGGCCCGAAGCGACACCCGGAGCCCTGATAGAAGCCCGGCCCCCCGGCGGCAGCGCAAGCTCCCTCTTCCCAAGAGGTCGCCTGGCGATCAAAGATTGCTCACCATGGATAACTTTGATGGCGGCATGTCCCCAACCTCGTTCTCCCCCGACCCCCAGCTCAGCCTGAAGAGCAAGGGCCTGCCCTGGCCGGTGTACCTGGCCATCGGCCTGGCGGTGGCGGTGGGGGCCGCTTTCGTCGGCCTGCACATGGTCCAGACCCGCCAGAAGCGCAAGACCCAGGCGGCCTTCATGTTGGAGTTCGCCGACTTCGAGAAGAACGAGGCCAACGCCTTCTGGCGCTGTCTCTTCGGCAAGGACGGCGACGCCCGCAAGTTCAACGCCCCCGAGCAGCTCAACGCCAACCTGGAAGGCGCCCTTTTTACCGACCCCAAGGAGTTCCCCGGCAAGGTGCAGAACGAATGTGCCCCCAAGGCCCTTTCCGCGGCCAAGAAGATCAAGGACCTTTCCGCCCCGACCGAATACGCCGTCGCCCTGGAGAACTACGGCAAGGCCCTCTCCGGCCTGGCCAACACCATCGGTGTCTGGGCCGAGGGCGCGCCCAAACGCTTCGCGGTGCGCAACCAGGAGAACAAGGTCAAGACCGCCGGTGACGCCTGGAACACCACGGCCAACGTGAAGAAGCCCGACCCCGACGCCCTGCGCTACGACAAGTTCCTCCGCTGCGCGGTGCCCACCCTGGACAAGCTGAAGGACGGGCAGGAACTGCTGGAATTCATCGCCTCCAAATGCGTGCAGAGCAAGACCCGGCCGGTGGACACCGCCTACCTGGGCCACCTGCGCGACGAATGCATTCCCCAGGCCCAGGAGCCGCCGGCCAAGGCCCCCGCGACCTTCGGCAAGACGTTGCAGAAGATCGCCCCGGACTACGACCGCGAGACCCAGGCCTGGGACACGTGCTTCAAGAAGATGCGCAAGGAATCCAAGAAGGACGATCTGGAGGGGTTTGACAAGACCTGGGCCCAGACGGTGAACGCGAGCTCGGAGGTCCGCAAGATCGCCAAAGACCAGCTCAAGGACGAATGAACCGCTCCGTGCTGGATTTTCCCCGCGGCCTTTATGGCATGGTGGACCTGCCGGTCAAGCCGGGCACCGGGGGGGTGCCCTCGACGAGTCACCTGGCCCAGGCGCTGCTGGATGGGGGGACGCGGGTGTTGCAGGTGCGCATGAAGGGCGGCACCGCGGCGGCGGTCCTGGCGGTGCTGGACGAGTTGAACGGGCTGATCCGGCGCTACCCCGGGACGCGCATCATCGTCAACGACCGGCTGGACGTGGCCCTGGCCGGCGGGGCTGGCGGGGTGCATCTGGGGCAGTCCGACCTGCCGCTTCACCGGGCGCGGCGCATCTGTCCCCCAGGTTTCGTCGTCGGCATTTCCACCCACGACGAGCGCCAGGTGGAGGAGGCCGTGGCCGGCGGGGCGGACTACATTGCCTTCGGGCCGATCTATCAGACGCAAAGCAAGCCCGACCCCGACCCGGTGGTGGGGGTAAAGCGGCTCCAGGCCGTCTGTCGCAGCTCGCCGGTGCCGGTGGTGGCCATTGGCGGCATCACCCTGTTGCGGGTGCCCGAGGTGGTGGCCGCGGGAGCTCTTGCGGTGGCGATCATCTCCGCGGTGAACCAGGCCCAGGACGTGCGCGAGGCGGCGGCGCAGGTGGGGCGGATGTTCTTTGGGGGGATTGGGGCCGGGACCAAGAAATAACCAGCCCGGCGTAGCACAGCAGCAGCACCCCGCTGCCCAGAAGTTCGCCGGCCCGGACCTCCCGCACTCCCCGCACCAGCATCGCCAGCGCCACGAAAAGCGGCAGGAGCACCGCCAGGGCGGCGAAGCCCAGGAGCAGCACGCCGCCCATCGCGCGCAGAACGGAGAGGGGCTGGCAAAGGGGCCGCTCAGGCAGCGCATCGCGAGAGGGCAACGGCTGCCCGACCTGCCAGCGGACCAGGCGGGTGAAACGGTGCTGGAAGAAAAGGTTCACGCCTTCTTTGTGACCCGGCCTTCTGTCCAGGTCAAGCCCATCGTGATTTGCCAGTTCCCCCAGGCCGAGCAAGAAATGTACAGGGGTGTTTTTGCCGAGGACCAAAGGACTGCGGCGGCCTCTGCAAGCTTTCACTTTTCCCGCATTTAGTCCGTGCGCTTTTCAATTCATCGATCACCCTTTGCAGGATGAGTGCTATTCAATCCGATCAGTCCGGGGCCGCCAAGATGCAGCCACCGGAATGGCGCGACCAGAACCGGCCCCAAACACCAGACGACACCGACGGTCTGTCCCAGGGCGAACGGACCCTGGCCAAGATTCGTACCTCTTCGGGGCGCCTTCTGGCCAGCCCCCTGCTCTTCTTCGAACATGGCTGCGATCTGGCCGAAGGCATCCGCCAGGGGGTCTACAAGATCCCCCGGGTGCCGAAGATGCAGGGAGCCGAGGTCTGCGCCGACCACCCCGATCAGGTGCACCCGTCC
>JBBRLA010000117.1:0-16126 GCA_038231615.1 Polyangia bacterium
AAGGGCGGGCCGGCCCATCCAGGCGCAAGGCCGCCGGTCGTCCCGCTGCGCGTTCTACGCGAAGAACCACGGCATCTACGCGAAGAACCACGGCATCTACGCGAAGAACCACGGCATCTACGCGAAGAACCACGGTCGCTATGTGAAGCGACACGAGGGCAAACTCGTTGGAGCGACTTAACAATACGCTGGAGCGACTTAACAATACGCTGGAGCGACTTAACATATCGTTCCAGCGACTTGATATATCGTTCCAGCGACTTGATATATCGTTTCAGCGAGTTATGCCTCGTGATCCTTCACCAAGATCCCGAGATTCTTCGCGTGGGGACCGTGATCCTTCCCGTAGCAGACACGGATCTTCGCGAAGTCCCTCTGGAAAGTCGTCGGGCTCGCCTGCTCCTTGCGGTAAAGCGCTCCGATCTTCCATGTGAGTGGGCCGGGCCCTCATACTAGGAGGATGGTCGGCAGCGCCTGGAACGCGCCCGCCGAGGGCCTAGACCGTTGCCCGGCTGCCTGCTGGTCAGCCCGTCGCTATCCTTGACAATTCGTCAGGCACAGTCGGCGTCAACCCCTGCGTCGCGGAGACGGTTCGACCAAGCCATTCCGTGAATTGCCGGCTGCCTACCTGCTCAACCCCCTTCGGCCTCAGGCTCGCGGATCCGCAGCCAGCCCCGCTCAGCGGTAATGATAGCGCCCGCCGCGAGTTCTCGTCCATGGGAGGCGAGAACCTTGAGGCACGTCGTCCCTTGCTCCCTGGCGGAGAGTCCAACCAGCCGCAAGATCCCTGCATGCTGGACGGCATGACGGATAGCCAGCTCGCCGAAGTCCTTGTCCAGTGTTGCCAGGATTCGCCTCTCCCGGTAGGCCTGCCCCAGGATCTCCTCATCCCCAGGGTCTTGTTCCCAGTCACCTGCCCAGACCGTGTCGTGGCCCGCAGCCGAAAGGACTGCCCGTGCCCCTCCCCAGACACACGTATCCAAGGAGGACCTTCATCAGGATGCATCCATCAACAGCGGCTCGACCCGCTCATGACCGACGATCCGTCGAGCGTAGAGCAGACACGCCAGGATGTCCGTGCGCTCCAGCCATGGATACCCCTCCAGGATCGTCTCGAAGCTGTCTCCCGCGGCGAGCATGCCCAGAACATGCTCTACTGCCAGACGACGCCCGCGAATGATCGGCTTGCCGGCAAAGATCTTCGGATTCGCCGTGATCCTCTCAAGTAGCTTGCTCTCGTCCATCCTGCAAACATAGCAGCTTCTCATCGGGACAGACATCCACTTGCCGACCTCCGTCTGCATGAGGTGCGATGGACACCCTGCCCAAGCCAGTGGACCCTCTGGAAAGGCGTCGGGCAACCCGATAAAGGGACTTCGGCGGTGAATCAGGCGTTCGTACGTTGCGTGCCGCGTGCTCGCCGACAATCCTTACCGACGAGGCAGGTTCCGATCGACCAGGAAGAAAACTTGCGTTGTTACCCTCCCGTGCTATGAGGGCCCCTACACGTGAGGGGCGCCCCCATGCAGAAGAGACATGATCAGCTTTCGAAGCGCATTGCGCGGGAAATCTTCGATCCGCTCTGTACCGTCGATCTGGAGAAGGAGGTGCCCTCGCTGGACGCCGAGCACATGGACCTGTGGGCCGTGCCGAACCTGACGCCGCCTTTGGACCTGCCCAGGTTTCTCGTGCTGCCGGGGCGGCTTGTGAGCCGGCCCAGCCACTTCGAACTCTGGTCGGTCATCCCGGACCACGCCGACATGCACGAGACCCAGCGCAAGCAGCTCAACTGGCACCATCACCTTGGCGCACAGGCCCGCAAGGGCGGCCGGCCGGTGCTGGATCTGTTCCCGACCTGGACCATCACCCCGGGAGAGCCGACGGCATTCTTCGCACGGGCGCGGGTGCGGCGGGCTGACGGATGGCCACCGGGGTTTTACTGGACTGACGAGCAGGGCCAGCTCTATTTCGTGGTGCTGAACCAGCTTGAGCGGACGCGGGAGACCCTGCTTTTGCGGCTGTGGTGCCCAGGCTCGGCCAGGAAGGAGGCGCTGGCGGAGATCCGCAGGATTCCCGAGGCGGACCCGGACCGACGGAGGCTGTGGGAGATCGCCGACCTTTTGCGGCGGGCCGTGGAGCATGATAAAAAGGTACCTGAGAACGAGAGGAGCGAGTTCATGACCGAGGCGCGAGCGGAACAACTCCGGGAGTTTCAGGAGATCGAGCAGCGCGGCGAGTTGCGCGGCGAGTTGCGCGGCGAACTGCGCGGCGAACTGCGCGGCGAGCAGCGCGGCCAGCGGATTAGCGCCGTGCAGATGCTCTTGAGCATCTACGAGCAGCGGCTGGGGACTCTGCCGGAGTCGGTAAAAGGCGCCCTCGCTGCCATCGAGGATGCCGATCGCCTGAAGGGCCTGCTCTCGCTCTTCCTTAACGGCAGCGCCGACGACATCGCCCGCGCGCTCCTGTCCTGACCCCGCAATCCAGGCGATCACCCGGCTCTGATTTACCCCCCTGACGATTTTCTGCCAACGACCCCTTGATCTCGGCCGTTCAGTGCCGATCTCCTTGCCATGGACACGCTGGCGATCGCCCCCTCCCCTTCAGAACCCTCGGAAACCGCCCGGCTTCGGGCTTACCTTCAATGCCTGAAGAACGTCCGACAGGAGGTCTTTGCCTTCTATTCGGCCTTCCCGGAGGAGCCGCTCACCGCCGGCGAGCAGAATTCGCTGAGCCCGCAGCTCTTCCCCGGGGCCCGGGAATTCGTCTCGGGGATGGCCGGGGTGCTGGCCCGCAAGGCGGCCCTCTTTAAACACATCCCGGTGGACCCGGAAAAACTCTGCCTGCGGCAGCAGATCGCCAATGTCCTCCGGCACCTGCGCGTTCACTTCGACGTGCTGGGCCGCCTGAGCGCCGATCACTTCCTTATGTTCCAGTCCCCGGCGATCGTCGAGGCCCGGGGGGTCATCGATCGGGTCCAGAAGGAGGGCGAGCTGTTCTGCGACAAGTCCCCCGAGCAGCAGCGGCGGCGGCTGTTTTTGCGCTACCCGGCGTCGTTCCTGCCACAGCGGGGCCGGCCGCAGAAGAAGCCGGGCGGCGCCAGAAGCAAGAAAAGATCGCGGCTGTCACTACTGCTTCAAGGACCCGGCCCCACCCGCCGATGAACCGGAGGACACGATCGCCGGGACCGAAGACATAGGACCCGGCCAGCACCAAAGGACGTTCCCAAAGGAGACATCATGGAAAAAGATACGGTTCTTTCCCCCATCTTTCCCGATCACCAGCCGGACCAGGGCACAAACATCGCCACCGCCGACACCATCGACCAGGTCAGCGTCGCGATCGCGGCCCGGGTCGAGCAGCTCAACGTGCCCGCGGTGACGGCTCAGCAGCAGGTGGCCATCGCCGGCAACGGCGGCGTCGACCAGCGGGAGCGATCGCAGGCGTATTGCGATCTGCTGACGCGGCGCCCATCGTTGGGCAAAAACAACAACATCACGCCGGAGCGGTTCGATGCGATCCTGTCCAAGGATCGGCGCTTCACCACGCTCACGGCCTATGTCCAGCAGAGCCGCACCGAGGTCACCGCCGGGCAGTCCATCGTGAACTCGCGGCTCTCCAGCAACGCCGACACGGTGATTCAGTTCAGCAACCACCGGGTCGCCACGACCGGCGACCCGCAGCTGCGCGGATTCATGCTCCCCATCAACGTCGACCTGGCCGGTCTGGCCGCCCAGGAGACGGCGAAACAACAGCGCGAGGTGCGCGTCCAGCAGCCCAGCATCCAGGGAGTGAACGCCCGGGAACGACAGAACCAGTTGCTGCCGAAGGTTAACCGTCTGCAAGCGGCGGCCAAAAAGGGCGTCGATCTGGTGGCCCAGAAGTCTTCGGCGACCAAAGCCAAGAAATAATAATTTTCCCCGGCCCGACTTGAATCGACAGGAGTGAACGATGAACAAGCAAATCATTGCCAAATATCTGGCCTCCCAGCGCACCGCCAAGGGGCCCAAAGGCCCAAAAAAGACCACCCACGCCGTCGGGACCCGCGGCCGGTCTGTCATGCGGACCCTGGCCCACGCGCAGAACCTGCGTACGCGCATCCCAACCGCAGATCTGGAGACATTTCTGGAGACGCCGGGGCTTTTGGACGGCTCGGTGGCCCAGGAGATCCTCGCCGAGGTCAAAAAGACCGGCCTCCAGGAGCTGGACCTGGCGACGCTGCTGGGGATTACTCTGAAGATCGACGTACGGGCCCTCCAGGTGCTCGGCGATCTGCGCGATGCGATGAAGGCCTGCCCCGAGACGGAGGAAAGCGGGGTGAAGCTTGTGGATGATATCCAGGCGGACGTAGCGCGCCGCCGGGCGCTCGGGGCCCTTTCCGATGTGCTGCAGTGGGCCGAGGAGCAGGCGCTGACCGGGAAGCAGATCCTGGAGACCTGGCAGGCGGGCGCGCAGGCGTCCATCGCGGCGGAACTGCTCACGCAGATGGCCGGCGCCAAGACGGAGGCGGAGTACCTGGCGCTGGTGCGCGACGCGGTGGATGTGCTGAAGCTGGAGCAGGAGGCGCTGCAAAAACTCATCGACACGCGCAAGCAGAACGCCGCCACTCTGGCCGGGCTGGATGCAGAGGCGGCGTCGCTGGATGATCAGATCCTCTTTCTGCAGACGATGCAGGACATCCGCGACAGCAAGCGCCCGTCCGAGGCCGTGCTGGAGAAGATGGCGGAGTACTATGCCACCCATTATGACCAGGATGGCAGCGGGACACCGATGGCACCTCCCGTGGTGACGCCGACCCCCAAGGGCCACCCGAAGACCAAGGGCCACCCGAAGACCAAGGGCCAGCCGAAGGCCAAGGGCCAGCCGAAGGCCAAGGGCCAGGCTGCCGCAAAGCCCGTGTCCGGCCGCGCGCGGCTGCGCACCCTCCACTGACCAGAAGCACCTGGCCGGGCGGCTTTTGACGTACCTCTCCCCCATGTCCTCGCATTCGCGAGGCCATGGGAGGGCCCACGACGACTCGCGAATGCGAGTCGGTGGGGAGTGGGCTTCTTGCTGAAGGACTCTTCAGCAACGTGGCCATGGGCTTCTTCCTGAAATGCCTGGGTTGGCTTCTATCAAACTCACGAAGGCTGACGTGCTCCTTCCCCCAATGAAATCCATCGCTCCCTCATCGGCTGCTCCCGGGAACTGCCCGGCGGCGGCCGGCGGCCTGGACCGCGGGCCTTTCGCTGGCATCTTCCCCAGCACGGGGGGTTTGTGCTTCACTGCCGGCCATGCAACAGCTTTCTGCCTGGGCCGGAGGATTCTCCGGCAAGTCGGGTCCCGACGGGACGAGCCGATCGATGATGTTCCGCGGCGTGCTCATGCCGCTGTTCTTGGTGCTGGTCTGTCCGCCCACCGCGATGCTGCTCTGGTATACCCACGTCCGGCTGGGGGGTTCGCTCTCGGTGCTTTTCGACCTGTTCCGCCGCGACGGGGTGCTGGCCACGGTGCGCGGGGTGTGGGGCCCGCTGGCCTTGGGGTCGTGCACCGCCTGGACCGTGCTGGCGATCTTCGCCGGCCTCCAGTTGATCCTTCTGCGCTTCCTGCCCGGCAAGCAGGTAAACGGCCCGATCACCCCCACCGGCCACGTCCCGGTCTACGTGGACAACGGCGTGGCCTCGTTCGCCATCACCCTGGGTTTGTTTTTCTTTTGCAGCTATGGCCTGCACCTGTTTCCGGCCTGGATCCTCTACGACCATTTTGGCGAGATCCTCGGCGCCCTGAACCTGTTCAGCCTGGGCTTCTGCCTGCTGCTTTATTTGAAGGGGCGCTTCGCTCCCTCGACGGAGGACAGCGGCCTTTCGGGCAGCCCGATCTTCGACTATTACTGGGGCACGGAACTTTATCCCAACATCCTGGGCTGGGACGTCAAGCGGTTCACCAACTGCCGCTTCGGGATGATGGGCTGGGCGCTCATCCTGATCTCGTTCGCGGCGAAGCAAAAAGAGGTCTACGGGCTTTCGGACTCGATGCTGGTGGCGGTGGGCATCCAGCTGGTCTACATCGCCAAGTTCTTCGTCTGGGAGACGGGCTACCTGCGCTCGCTGGACATCATGCACGACCGGGCCGGCTTCTACATCTGCTGGGGGTGCCTGGTGTGGGTGCCCAGCGTGTACACCTCGTCGACGCTGTACCTGGTGAACCACCCGAACCATCTGGGCACCAAGCTGGCGCTCTTTTTCTTCATCGTCGGGGTGGGCTGCGTGTTCATGAACTACGCCGCCGACCTGCAGCGGCAGCGGGTGCGGGCCACGGGCGGGAAGACCCAGGTGTGGGGACGCGACCCGGTGATCCTGGTAGGGCACTACACCACCGCACAGGGCGAGCCCAAGGAGAGCTTGCTTTTGGCGTCGGGCTACTGGGGGCTGGCACGACATTTTCACTACGTGCCGGAGATCCTGGGGGCGTTCTTCTGGAGCCTGCCGGCGCTCTTCTCCCATGCGCTGCCGTGGTTCTACCTGACGTTTCTGACCGTCCTTTTGACGGACCGGGCCTTCCGCGATGACCAGCGTTGCGCGGCGAAGTATGGCGCGGACTGGGACGTATACCGCAAGGCGGTGCCGTATCGAATCATCCCGGGCATCCTCTGATGCCGTGAGCCGGGCGGGGCTGCTTCTGGTCTCGACGGCGCCGATAGCGGGATTTCGAGAGGCGGTGGGGCGGTGGTGCGATTTTCGTCGTCCTGGGATCGCTTGCGGCGTCCGTAGCGTCTATGCTAACCCTCTTGATTATACCGCATGCTGGCCGGAGTCGGCCAACGGGGACAATGAGATGAGCAATACCAACGATCAGGACCGGCTCGTGGCCGGGGAACCCAAGCCAGAAGGACCGGCTGCCGCGCCGGCGACCGCGGGGCCCACGCCCACGCCCAAAGAAGACGAAGCTGTGACGGCGGGCGGCGCACCCGAGGATGACAAAAAGTCCGAGCCGCCGCTGCGGTTCGGCATGCAGGGGCGGCGCACGCTGGCCATCGACATCGGGGGCACCGGCATCAAGCTGATGCTCCTTGACGAGCACGGTAAGCCCGCCGGAGAGCGCCTGCGGGAGGAGACGCCGCAGCCGGCGACGCCGGAGGCGATCCTGCACATCATCTCTCAACTGGCCCCTACCGATGGCTACGAGCGGGTCTCGGCGGGGTTCCCGGGGGTGGTGGTGGAAGGGGTGATCCATTCGGCGCCGAACCTTCACCCGTCGTGGGCGGGCTTCGACCTGGCGGGGGCGCTGACGACGATGACCGGCAAGCCGGCGCGGGTGATCAACGACGCCGGGATGCAGGGGGAGGGGATCATCGACGGCCACGGGGTCGAAATGGTCATCACCCTGGGCACGGGGATGGGTTGCGCGATCTTCGTCGATGGGAAATATGTGCCCAACGTGGAGCTGGCACACCATCCGCTGCGCAAGCGCAAGACCTATGAGGAGTACATCGGCAACGCCGCGCGGAAAAGCGTAGGCGACAAGCGCTGGAACCGTCGGGTGGCGCGGGTGGTGGCGCAGATCTTGAAGACCTTCAACCCGCGGGTGCTCTACCTGGGGGGTGGCAACTCCAGAAAGCTGGACATCGAGCTGCCGCCTTCAGTGCGCATCAGCGAGAACATCGCCGGCCTGCTGGGCGGCGCCGCCCTGTGGAAGTGAGTGATCGATCGATGGCGCAACTTGAATCCGTCGCTGAATTGACCGCGCACATCCGCGACATCCCGGATTTTCCAAAAAAGGGGATCGTCTTCAAGGACATCACGCCGCTTCTTTTGCAGCCGCTGGCGCTGCGTCGGGCGCTGGACCTTCTGGCGGAGCGAGCGGCGGGGCTGAAACCGGAGCTGATCGTCGGGATCGAGTCGCGGGGGTTCATCTTCGGGGTGCCGCTGGCAGACCGGCTGGGGCTGGGGTTCGTGCCCGTGCGGAAGCCGGGGAAGCTACCCTACAATTGCATCCGGGACGAATACTCGCTGGAGTATGGGACGGGGGTGCTGGAGATGCATTCGGATGCGGTGGTGGGGCGGCGGGTGCTGATCGTGGATGACCTGCTGGCGACGGGAGGGACGGCGGCGTGCACGGCGCGGCTTTGCGAGCGGCAGGGGGCGAAAGTGGCGGGGTTCTCGTTCGTCATCGAGCTGACCTTCCTTTGCGGGCGGCTGGCGCTGGGGGACCGGCCGGTGTCCACGTTGATCCAGTACTGATCCCGACGTCCTTGCTTCCGTCGCTGCTCTGGCGAACAATAGGGCTCGCCTCCGGCCGGTGGAGGATGTGCTGCAACAAGGAACACACATGATTCGCACGGTCATCAAAGGCGTCGGTCACTACGTCCCCCCGAAGGTCGTCACCAACGACGACCTCTCCAAGTTCATGAGCACCAGCGACGAGTGGATCGTCCAGCGTACCGGCATCCGCGAACGGCGGTATGCCGAGGACGGCGTCGGCGCCTCGGACCTGGCCCTGGAAGCTTCCCGGGCGGCGCTGTCCCAGGCCGGGCTCACCGCCGCGGACGTCGACCTCATCATCTTTGCCACCCTGTCCCCCGACGTCAATTTTCCGGGCAGCGCCTGCTTCCTGCAAAAGTCCCTGGGATGTCGGCAGATCGCCGCCCTGGACATCCGCACCCAGTGCACCGGCTTTCTGTATGGCCTGCAGACCGCCGACGCCTTGATCCGCACCGGCACCTACCGCAACGTGCTGCTCGTCGGCGCCGAAGTCCACTCCACGGGCCTCGACTTCTCCGACCGGGGGCGCGACGTGACGGTGCTCTTCGGGGACGGCGCCGGGGCCGTGGTGCTGGGCCCCAATGAAGGTAAGGGCGATGCCAGCGATCGCGGGGTGCTCTTCACCAAGGTGGCCGCCGATGGGGTCGGGGCCCGGGAACTGTGGGTCGAGGCGCCGAGCAGCGCCCGCAACCCCCGCCTGACCCAGCAGATGATGGACGAGGGGCAGCACTTCCCCAGGATGAACGGCAAGCTGGTCTTCCGCTGGGCCGCAGAGAAGATGCCCGAGGTCGCCATCGAGGCCATGGAGTCCGTCGGGGCCACCGCCACCAGCATCGACTGGTTCGTGCCCCATCAGGCCAACCTGCGGATCAACGAGATGGTCGCCAAGAAGCTCGGCATCCCCGACGAGCGCTGCTGGAACAACATCGTCCGCTTCGGCAACACCACCGCGGAAACCATCCCCATGGGCCTCTCGGAACTGGTGCAGTTGGGCAAAACCAAGCCAGGCGACCTGATCCTGATGGCCGCCTTCGGCAGTGGCTTTACCTGGGGCAGTGCCATCGTTCGCCTGTAAAAACCGCCTGGGCCGGGATGGCTTTTGGCGTACGTCCTCGCCCCCGTGCTCACGGCCAGTAGGCCGCTCCGCGCGGGTTCTCCGGGCGTGCGCCAAAATCCATCCCGGCCCAGGCGGTTTTTGGAAACATTTTGTACCAAGCTGTGGAGACATTTTGTCGCGTCCGCCCGAACATCGTTATCCGGAAGTTCCCGTCGGCCCCAGGCTGGAGGCGGTGCTGAGCTTGGCCTATCGGGCGCGGCGGGCGGTGCTGCTGGAAGGGCCCACCGGCATCGGCAAAAGCGAGATCGTGCAGCTGGTGGCGCACAAGCTGGGGATCGCCACCACCGTCGTCGACCTGAGCCTGCTGGAGCCGCCTGATCTGATCGGCCTGCCGGTGATCGCCAACGGACGCACCGACTACGCCCTGCCCCGGGTGCTGCCCACCGATGGGGCCGGGGTGCTGATGCTGGAGGAACTGAACCGGGCGGAACGGTACATTCAGCAGCCGGCGCTTCAACTGCTGACGGCCAGGCGGCTCCATGACTACGTGCTGCCCGAGGGCTGGGTGTGCTTCGCGGCGATCAACCCCGAATCGGGCGACTATCAGGTGACGCCGCTCGACCGGGCGCTGCGGGCGCGCTTCCTGAACGTGTCGGTGCGGGCCGAGCGGACCTCGTGGCTGGCGTGGGCGCTGCGCCAGAACATTCACCCGGCCATCGTCGAACTGGCCCGCGGCCACGACCGCATCTTCGACGACGTGCCGCCTCGGTCGTGGACCTACGCGTCGCAGATCGTGCAGGCGCTTGGCCCTGGCGACCTGGCCGACGAGGTGCTGCTGCGCGATGCCCTGGGCGGGTACCTGCCGCCGGCCTGGTGCGAGGCGCTGCTGGCCACCCGGGAGAGCTGGCCGGCAAACCTGGGTTTGGGGCTGGATGTCCGCGAGGTGCTGGCGAACTATGCTCCCGGCAGCGACGCGGCGCGGGTGCTGAAGGGCTATCGGGACCGCGGGCAGACCGATCGGCTGGACGAGATCTCCCAGCGGGTACTATCGGTGGTGCAGGGGCCGGAGGTGGGGGTGCTGGCGGCGCAGGGGCAGTTCACCCTTTCGGCCTTCGAGGCGCTGATCGCCGACCTGCACGGGGACCAGCGGGAGCGCCTGCAGGAGGCGCTGGGCAAAAACCCGGTGGCCGGGATGCTGATCGACGTGCAGCCGACGGAGCTTTTGCAGAACTACGGCAAGAGCGGGGCGGAGCAGAAGGTGAAGGCGTGGCGGGCCGACCCGCTGAAGCATCATCGAGTGGGCCTGCTGGTCACGGCGCTTTGCGCGCACCTGTCGCAGCAAGGCCGCGCCCCGGAACTGCGCAAGAGCAACGCGGTGCGCATCAACCTCGGCCTGGTTCTGTCGCAGCTCGGGGAAAAATTCGCCATGCCCCTGGTCGACACGCTGCTGCGGCTGGGGATCACCCCGGTCAAGCCGTCGTGAGCGCCGCGGCCAAACAGGCGGCGCCGGGGCTTTCGGGCTGGCTGGACGGATTTCTGCGGGCGCCGGGGTTTTTGCGCAAGTATCCTTACTATGCCGCGGTGCTGGCCCGCTTCGAGCCGGTGGCCGACCCCTCGGTGCGCGGGCTGGCGGTGTCGCTGCATGGCGGGCGCTTCTACCTGCACGTCAACGTGGACAGCTTCGTCGCCACGCCGCAGCACCTGACCGGCATGCTGCTCCACGAGGTGCATCACGTGGTCCTGGGCCACCTGAGCCACGAGCGTTTCCGCGACGTGACGTCGCCGCGGATCATGGAGCTGGCCATGGAGATGTCGGCCAACGAATACATCGAGGAGCCGCTGCCGGACCCGCCGTTGGGGCCGCGAATCGAGTGGCAGCTTTTCAAGCGGCAGGGCCTGCGGGCGGGGCAAAGCACGATGGAGCGCTACCGCCTCCTGCTGGAGGTGGACCCCAGCGGGACGATCGGGGAGACCACGGTGGACGACCACCGGCCGTGGCACAAGGGGCCGCCGCACCCGGGGGCGGTGGAGCAGGCGCGGCGTCTTTTGCAAGAGGCGATCGAGGAGGTTGGCACACAGCAGGGGCCACAGGACCCGACGGTGCTGGCGCGGTACCTTTTGGCGGGGCGGCGGCCGGGGGGGCTGCTGGAGGAGCTGGGTGGGGCGGCCGGTCCCCCGGAGACCTTCGTGGACTGGAAGGCGGCGCTGGCCTTGTTCGTCGCCCGGTCCCGCGCGCCGATGCACACCTACGGCAGGCCGAACCGGCGCTTCCCCGGGCGGGTGGGCGAGGTGCCGGGGCGGGCCTACTCCCCTCGGGTGGTGGTGCATCCATCGCTGCTGGTGGCCATCGACACCTCGATGAGCATGACCCGGGACGAGCTGGGCGAGGTGGCGCGGCAGCTCATGCTTCTGCGGGGAGCGGCGCGGATCACCGTGGCCGAATGCGACACCCAGGTCACCCGGGTCTACGCCTTCGAGGGCTCGCTGCACAACATCAGCGGCCGGGGGGGGACCGACCTGCGGCCGATCTTCTCGTCGGAGACCTTGCGCGCGATGCGCCCCGACGGCGTGGTCTACTTCACCGATGGCCAGGGCCCCCATGACGAGCGCCCCCCTGCGGTGCCGACGCTCTGGGTGCTGAGCAAGCCGGCGCAGTTCCATTGCCCCTGGGGCGCCCGCGCCCATATGCTGCGCAAACCGCCCCGCCGCTAAACAGAAGCACATGGCCGGGCATCTTTTGGCGTACCTCTCCCCCATGTCCTCGCATTCGCGAGGCCATGGGAGGGCCCCCGCCGACTCGCGAATGCGAGTCGGCGGGGCGTGCCCCCACGCTCCGTCGGTCACGTACAGTAGTACGCTCCCTCGGTCGCTGCGAGGGTGCGCCAAAATCTGCTCCGGCCATGTGCTTCTTCTTGAAATGACTCTTCATCAACGTGACTCTGTATAACCTCAGGGCGTGGGGACTGCCGGGATGGCGGGGATCGCTGGAATTTGGGCGTCGCTGTCCTCGGGGTCGCTGTCGCCCATGAGGGCCAGCACGCCGCACACCCCGACGATGGCCCCGTCGCGGCGGTAGGGCGAAAGCGTCAGCCAGCCGCCGCGGGCCTCGCCGTACTTGCCGTGGACCACCAGGGCCCGGCGCAGGGTGCGGTCCCGCGAGAGCACCTGCCGCACGTCGCGCTCGACCCGCGGGCACCACTTGCCCAGGATGGTCGTGCCCAGCTTCCCCTTCAGTTCCGCCGGGGTCACCTCGATCAGCTCGCCGAAGGCCGGGTTGCCAAAGAGCATCTCGCAGGTCGGCGAGGCGATGAACATCGGCAGGGGGCACACCTCGACCAGGGACTCGCACAGGTCCGCCCGGGGCGACTGCGCCATGGCCACCGAGTCGCGGCGGCGGCGGGACAGGCCCATGTCCTCCATGATCTGCCGCAACTCGAAGGCGAAGTCGGCGGCGTTTCGGTGCCGCATCGCCGGGTCCTTGGCCAGCGCCCGCAGGACCAGCGCCTCCAAATGCTTGTCGAGCGGGGTGGTCCCGGGGCCGTGGTCCATCACCCTGCTGGGCGGGATCGGCTCGACTCGCAGGTGGCCGTAGAGGATCTCTTGCAGGCGTCCGTCGAAGGGCGGCTGCCCGGTCAGGCATTCATAGAAGAGGACGCCCATGGCGTAGATGTCCGAGGCGGGCGATGGCGGCTTGGCCTGGATGCGCTCCGGCGCCAGGTAGGTCGGAGTCCCGGCCACCGACGTGGCGGCGACGATCTCAGCAGCGTCCACCGCCGGGCGCGAGGCCAGCCCGAAGTCGAGCAGGCGCACCAGGTTGCGCCGGGTCTCCCCGACGGTCTTGCACAGGAATACGTTCTCCGGCTTGATGTCGCAGTGGATCACCCCCTGGGTGTGGATGAAGTGCAGCGCATCGGCGCACTGGAGCACGATGTCGCAGGCGGACTTGGGGCTGACCAGCCGCTCGCGCCCCAGGCGATCGGCCAAGGTCTCCCCCGTCAGATACTCCATGACGATGAAAGCGCCATGGTGGCCGTCCACGCCGAAGTCCACCACCGACACGATGTTCGGGTGGCTGAAGCTGGAGGCCAGCCGCGCCTCGCGATAGAAGGCGTCGCGGATGTGCTGCTGCTCAGCCAGGTTGGCGTGGATGATCTTGAGGGCGAAGACCTTCCCCAGGTCCCGGTGTCGCACCTTGAAGATGCGCCCCATGCCGCCCTCCCCGACGCGCTCTTCGATGACGTAACGTCCCCCCACGATGCGGTCGGGAGGGAACAGGTTGCGGACGCTTTCGTCGCTGCTGCCACCGATCTCGAAGGGCGCGTTGAGATCGGTGCGTCCCGCGGCGCGGAGGTCCGGCAATGTCTCAATTGTAGGCATGCGGTCAATCACAGAGATCCATTATAGCACCCCACCGACGAAAGCCAGCCGGATGGGAGGAGAGAAGCACATCCGAGGCGCTTTTCTTGCGGTTGCCCCCCACAAGCTTCCGCCCAAGCCCCGGGAGCGCCTGGGAAACGCCAGGAATCCCGGCGATCTGCTCTTGCGCACGATTTTTTGCCTTTTGTCCGGGGTTGAGCAAAGCGGATGACAGTGCTACAACTGCATCATGAGCCTGCCCGGCCAGCTCGTGGATCTCCCGTCGGGGCGCATCTTCGTCCATCAGCGCCCACCCGCGCGCAAGGGCGACGGTGACGGTGTCCCCCTGGTCCTCATCCACGGCTATCTGCTCTCTCACTGGATCTTCCTTCCGGTGCTGAGTTCCCTGGGCATGCACCCGCTGCTGCTTCTGGACCTGCCCGGCCACGGGGAGTCCGACCGCCCCAGCCCGATTCGCTACCGCTACGACCTGCCCTCCCTGGCGGATACGGTCCTCGAGGTGCTGGACGCCCTGTCCATCGATCGCGCGGCGTTTTTGGGGCACTCGTTCGGAGGCGCCGTGGCCCTGACCCTGGCCGCTCGCCACCCGCAGCGGTGCCAGCGCCTGATCGTCGTCGATGGGACGGTCTACCCCTCGCCGCTGACGCTGCAAGCGCAGATCGCGCTGGTCCCGGTCCTGGGGTCCCTGCTGGTGCGCCGCGTCTACGGCAAGGGCGAGCTGCGCCGTATCTTCACTCACACCCTCTTCCAGGACCCCTCCCTGGTCACCCCGGCCCTGATCGACTACTATTGGGAGCGGGTCAACCGGCCCGGCGGGCGCGAGGCGATGCACGCCTGCCTGGAGACCATAGCCACGCTCTCCGACGAAAACAGCGACGTGGCGCAGGTCGCGGCGGAGACCCTCTTGTTGTGGGGCCATGCCGATCGCACCGCCCCCCTGTACCAGGGCGAGCGCCTGGAGCGCGAGATCACCGGCGCCCGGCTCTCGGTGATCCCCGGGTGCGGCCACACCCCTTTCGTGGAGCGACCCGAGGAGTTCTGCGCCACGGTGAACGCTTTCCTCAATCCAGCAGGCCAGACAGGCGGACATGTCGCGTCAGATCCTGATCGTAGATGACTCCACCTCGATGCGGCACCTCCTGGCCACCGCCACCCACGGGCTCGATGATGCGGAGATCACCGAGGCCAGCGATGGGCTCGATGCGCTCAAGCGCCTGGCGACGGGACGCTATGACCTCATGTTCGTCGATCTCAACATGCCGGTGCTCGACGGGTTGAAGCTGATCCGTCGGGTGCGCATCGATCGGCAGCACCGCGACATGAAGATCTGCGTCTGTACCACGGAGACCGAATCCGAGGAGCAGACCCGGCGCGTCGGCGGGGACTACTTCTTGCAAAAGCCCGTCAGCCGGAAGGACGTCGAGGCGGTCCTGCGGGTGGCCTTCCCGGATGACTGGCAGAAGAACCCGAAAACATGAGCCCGCCGTTCCGGGTGCGCCTGGCCCGCCCCGAGGACCACCCGGTGCTGGAACGGCTGTGGCGGGAGATCGACGCCCTGCATGCCCGCCTTCAGCCCGGCTTCTTCCGCCCACCCAGGGGCCTTTCCTGCTCCGAGGCCTTCATCCGCCGCGCCACCGCCGGCCCCGACGAGACCCTCCTGGTGGCCGAGGCGGAGGCCGCGCCCCTCCTTCTGGCCGGCGCCGTCGAGACCGATCTGGCCGCCCATGCCGCGCCCGGCCGGAGCGGGCTGCTCTGCGGGGTCATCCACCTGCGGGTCTACTCGACGCCGCCTTCGGCCAACCTGGTCCTGGCACGGCGGGGCCACGTGGAGGACCTGGGTGTCGCCGCCTGGGCCCGGGGCCTGGGCTGTGGCCGCGGCCTGATGGAACACGGCGTCCGCTGGGCCCGGGAACGCGACGCCAGCCAGATGGTGCTGACGGTGTGGTCCGGCAACCACGGCGCCGAGGCCTTCTACCGCCGCCTGGGCTACCAGCCGGTCAGCACCGTGCTGGCCGTCAAACTCTAGCCCCGCGCCCGTATTTGGTGCGCCGCTCAAGAAGAGTCATTTCAGGAAGAAGCACATGGCCGGAGCAGATTTTGGCGCTCCCCACGGACTCGCATTCGCGAGTCCGCGTGGGCCCATTCCGCAGCGACTGAGGGAGCGACCTACTGGTCGTGACCGAGGAAGTGAGGAGGTACAGGTGCTTCTGTTTAGAGCAGCCGGATCAGACCCCGGCGCAATAGCAGCGCCATGGTCCGTGCCGCACGCAGGCGGTCCATCCCGCTGACCGTCAGCGCCTCCTCGATGGTCATGCTGCCATCCAGAAGCGAGAGCATGAACGCGCTCTGCGAGTCCAGGTTGCTGGGGAAGCGCCCCGCCCGGGGGATGCGGTTCACCGGCTTCAGGAACGCCTCATATAGATCCGCGAGCTGCTCCGCGTGCTGTTTTGCCTCG
>JBBRLA010000118.1:0-16020 GCA_038231615.1 Polyangia bacterium
AGATCAGGGCAGCGCCGCCGGTGGTCAGGCTGGCCAGGCCGGGACCGGGGCAGTAACCGCCCAGGCCCCAGCCGATGCCGAAGACCGCGGCGCCAGCGATGAGGGGCAGGTCCAGCTCGCGCCGGTGGGGGACATGGAACTGTGAATCCAGCAAGGGGGCCTGGCGTCGCATGATCAGGCGGTACAGTGGGGCATGGATCAGAAGCGCGCCGCCCATCACCAGGGCCAGACTGGGGTCCCAGGCACCGAAGAGATCGAGGAAGCCAACGACTTTGCCGGGCTGGGTCATGCCTCCCAGAAAGAGGCCGATGGCGAAGAGGGCCCCGGCAAGAAACGAGATGGCCGTCCGCAAGGTCATCGCGCCCCTCCCATGACGTGATGGGTGATGTAGACCGTGACAAAGGCGGTGGCCATGAAGGTCAGCGTGGCCGCCAGCGAGCGCGGCGAGCCTCGCGACATGCCGCATACCCCGTGTCCGCTGGTGCAGCCCTGGCCCATGCGGACGCCGATCCCGACCAGCAGGCCGGCCAGCGCCACCTGAAGCGACGAGTTTCCGGGGAGGGCGGCGAAGGACGCGGGGAAGACGCGGCCTAGCATGCCCCCGGTGAGGAGCAGGCCGGCCAGGAAAGAGGCCCGCCAGCCGACATCGCCGGCCACCGGGTTGAGCACGCCGCCGAGGATGCCGCTGATCCCCGCGACGCGTCCCTGAAAGAGGAGCAGGAGCGACGCGCTCAGGCCGATGAGGGTTCCACCGAGAAGGGAGCTTGTGGGGGTGAAATCGTGGACGTGCATGGCGACTTCAGATGGTACGCGCGTACGGAAAGACCCGCGACAGTTTCCCGTCCGCTTCTTTTGCCATCGTCGCCAGCGCCGGATCGTCGAGGAAGGCCATCAGGCCTTTCCCGATGCGATCGGCTCACGGCGTGCCACGTCGCCCCGCCATGTTGTGCATTCTGCGAACGTACCTGGATCTCCAGAACCTCGTCCAACTCGTCTTCGTCGTCCTTCTCGTCATCGTCCATGTCGTCCTCGTCTCGCTCCTCGTCTTCCTCCCACTCCTCCTCGAATTCGTCCTCTGGCTGTGGCAGATGGCCTTTACCCTCCAAATCGACCTGGATAAACTGCTCAAGCTCCTGCCGCCGGCCCCCGAGTAAGCCAGCCAAGAAGATTACGACAAAGCAGCCCTCATCGAGCACCAATGCCTCCGTAAGTAAACACGTACAGAAATACTTCATTCATTCCCACTCCTGCCGCTGAACCCAGCGCGACATCGCCGGCCCATATTCCGCCGCCGGAATCCGCCTCCGCGGCATCGCCGGCCAATATTCCGCCGCGGATCAGGAGAGCGGGGAGTAGGTGACACGGGTCCGCGGCGATACTACGGAGGGTCGCGACGGGGTAGAGGAACCTTGCCGATGCGGTCGGGGCTTTGGGCCGCGCTACGAGTCCCGCGTCCAGCGCTGACGGCAAACCCGCCAGGCGTCTGTCCCGGCTGAACGCTACCCGCTGCCACGCGTCCGTGGATCATCCATTCCTGTGCGCGCCGTCACCTGCGCTTTTTCTGTAAGGTTCCGCCGTGGATTGTCACTAACCCTAAAGGACCCGCGCTTCTGGGTCGCACGGGTCTGGACCTTGATTGCGCCATCCTGGGCTCAACCACCAGGCTGGTGGTAATCCAGGACACCCAAATGGAGGCCGCGATCATGACTCGTCTTCAACCTCGGCATGCGCTTATGGGCGGTCTCGCCCTAGGCTTCTCTTCTTGTGTCTCCCCGCAGGTCGCCAACACGTGCAGCGTCACCGCCACGGACCCGGCGACCCGGGCGCAGCAGCTCGGCGCCTGCTTCAACCAGATCAGCAACGACTCCGTGGCGACGACGACGCAGAAGGACCTGGACATCCTCTTCTTGATCGACAACTCGCCCTCGATGTCGCCGAAGCAGTCGGCGCTGGCCGCGGCCATCCCGCAGTTCATCCAGAAGATCGATGGGTTTGGCGCCAACTACCACGTCGGCATCGCCACCTCGGACGTGGGCAGCTATGCCGCCCCGGGCACTCCGTGGTCAATCTCCCTGGGCTCGTGCAACAGCTTTGAAGGGGACGACGGCATGCTCCAGCGGGTGGCCTGCACCACCCGCACCGGCGTGAGCTCCGCCGCGCTGGCGGCGTGCAACGCTCTCTGCCCCGACCCGAGCTACGTCCCGGTCGATGGCAAGGGCTTCATCTCGAAGGTCAACGGCATCAACAACATCAAGAGCACCGATCCGATGGCGCCGCAGAAGGCGTTTCAATGCATGGCCCTGGTCGGCGATGGCGGCTGTGGCATCGAGGGGCAGCTCGAAGGGGCCCGCCGCGCCCTGGATGGGCACAACCCGATGAACAGCGAATTCCTGCGCCCCGGATCGGTGCTGGCGGTGATCTTCATCACCGATGAGGACGACTGCTCGGTCTCGGTGCCCACCGAGCGCCAGGAGAACGACCCGGTGACGATGGACTGTGCCACGCCGGACAAGAACGCGGCCTTCCGCTGCTACAACCCCGACTACCGCTGCATCGCACGCGATGTGCAGTGCAACGAGCCGCTCAACCAGACCGGGACCAAGACCGGCTGCACGGAGCGCTCGTCTAGCTACCTCACGTCGGTCGCCACCTACGTGAACTTCCTCCAGTCGCTGCGCCCGTTCAGCAAGCTGCTGGTCAGCGGCATTTGGTCGCCGACCATCGGCGCCGGCACGGGCGCCAACAACAGTGGCCAGTTCATCGTTGCTCAGCCGGTGGGCGGGACGGGATCGGACACGCTGAACCGAGGCATGCAGACCGATGCGGCCTGCTACAACGTGGCCGACCCGACGATCTTCGGCCGCCCGCAGGTCCGCCTGTCGAAGTTCCTCTCGCAGTTCCTGGACGGCATCGAGCGGAGCGTCTGCGACACCGGACAGTTCCCCGACGTCCTCGACCAGATCGCCGCCAAGATCATTCCCAAGCTGGGGCCCCAGTGCCTCAGCGTCGTGCCCAAGATCCAGGGGGGCCAGCCGGTGTGCCTGGTCGGCGACGTGGACGCGGCCACGCCGCACGTCGCCCCGGACCAGCCCTTCCCGGTCTGCGGCGACGGCTGCTGCAAGGCCTGGGCGGACGCCGCCAAGCCTACGGCGGACGACGCGGGCATCAAGGCCGCCTGCGACGCGGAGCCGGCGACCTGCTTCTGCGCGGTGGCCGGCACCCAGGGTGCCTGCGCCGGCGCGGTCGCCGGGGTCTGGCGCAAGGGCAAGGCCCCGGCGGGCAAGGTAGTAAACTTCCGCTGCGCCGGGAGTACGCCCTGAGAATCGCCTCGCATAAAGGGCTCCCCTGTTCCGGTGGGGATCACGACACCATCCACCCGTGCAAGCTACACCTTAGCCGTACCGTTTTTTGGTCTAGCCGATGGGGTCCACCTCAGTTGGTATCAAGGACCAGGAGGCTCATGCGTCCCTGGTCCGCTCCTTCGCGGATTCACCGATATGTCGTGCTTCGTCGAGGAATGTCCGAAAATCTTCATCGCTCCCCCAGAGGTCGTGTCCCTGGCCGACCAGTTGATCCAGCGACTGCGGCATCCGCACACCCTGCTCTGCCGCCCGTTCCTCCAGTCTTGGCTCGCGCCAAAAATCGGTCGGGGCGGCAATCGCGCCTCGCACGTTCCGCGTCGGGAGGCGGGACGTCTCGGCTTTGTGCTTCCTCTCCTCAAGCAGGCGTTGGACCAGGGCCAGCACCTCATGCATCCCATCTTCGGGCAGCTCGTCGAGTTCATCCAGGATCTGCTGCTTCATTTTGAGCGACATGATTCCGAGCCTAGCACACCCCGGATTCCAAGGCCCATGCTCTTGGTGAAGGCGGCGGTACAGGTATTTCTGGAAGCCGGCGAAGACCTGTCCGCTGGCGCCAGTTGACAGGACGCTTTCGGTGCGGGAAAATCCGACTGGGTCTGTGTCGCCTTCCTGACACAATCGAGGTCTCCATGAAGAAGATCCTGTCCACGGCCATCGCCGTCGGCACCCTGGCCTGCATCCTGCCGGGTGGCATCGCGCTCGGCTTCAACTCCGAGGAGCACAAGTATCTGGGGGACGCCGGCTCGGCGGCCGTGCCGGTATGCGGAGGCAACGTGACCGGCAAGTGTCGCCCGGCCACGATCTCCAGCCGGTTCCAGCCGCTGCTCCAGAGCTACGACCCCAGGCACCCGGCGTCCAAGGTGGCGCTGGTGACCAAGAGCCAGCAGACCGCCTTCAGGCGCGAGGCCCTGGCACGGCAGCCGGGCTATGAGAGCAAGCGCATGACGGGGCAGAAGCACTACGTCGAGGAGATCTACATACCGCCCGATGACAGCGCGGTGGCGCCGCTTTTGGTGTGGGTCGGCAACGCCAGCCTCCCCACAGACGGGGAATGGTTCACCTTCGGCGACCTGGTGGCCATCTACGGCGATTATCGTCGCGCGGTCACCTGCGACGGCGATGACGCCAACTGCCTGCTCACCGACGCCCTGGACGGCCACACCGTGACGGCGCTGGACCACCTGCGCGGCTTCGCCCGGGGCGAGGTACCGCCCTTCGGCTCCCTGGGCAACACGACGTCCAACTCCGACCCCAACGGCAACGCCACCTCCGCGCCCTGGTGGGGGGACGAGATGCTGCGCATCGCCAACACCAACGACTGGCACTTCAACCGGCGAGCCATCTACTGGTACACTGGCCTGCACCGGCAGGCGCTGAGCATGGCAGCGCTGGCCGCGGAGCGCAACGATCCGGCCTCGCTGTGGCAAGCGGTGCATATGGAGGCCAACGGACTACACAGCCTGACCGACCTCTTCGCGCCGGGGCACATCATCGCCAACCGCGAGAAGTCCGTGGACGGGATGTTCAAGAACAACAGCGCCAGCTGGACTGACGTCTTCGACTGGAACCATGCCATCCTGGGGATGGGGCAGCCCTCGATGCAAAGCCTTGCGCCGATCGCGGCGCCGCGCCAAAGCCAGATCGGCTCGGACCGCGGGACCTGGGTGTCGTGGGCCCGCTGGGAGGAGGCGGCCCACACCCAGTTCAACAAGAACGGGGCCATCGTGCGCAACAACCGCGGCGACGAATTTATCGCCTTCGGCGATGGACGCCTCTTCACCTGCAAGGAGGAAGCGGCCAAGAACGGCAAGGTCCATCCACAAAACCCCGGCAAGCTCCCCGAGGTGGCCGCCGCCGCCGTGACCCACTCGCTGCAGGCGCTCTTCGAGGCCTACGCTCAGCTCCTTCAGGCCGGCGGCAGCAAGACCGGGGACACCCGCATCTCCGCGGTGGAGACCAAGGCCAAGGAGATCGTCGGCGGCGTGGCCTACTACGACGCGCTCAATGACGTGCCCATCGACATCAAGGAGGCCTGCTACAAGAACGCCGACGGCTTCTGCTATGGGGTCGGGCGCTGGATGGCGGCGGGCTACCGGGGCGAGGTGCTGGGGACGCTCAAGGTGGGCAAGCTGGCCAGCGAGCCGGACCTGCCGGAGGTGACGCCGGTGGACGGCGAGAAGTGGGTCAGCCAGTACAAGTTTGACAAGGGCAAGGGGCAGGTGCAAGCCGTGCAGTGCGGCCTGCCGGCCAGGGAGCCGGACAAGCTCTGACGGCGGCGGAGTGGCAGCGATCCCAAGAAGAACGGCTGCCACGGCCTGGTCGAGATGAAGGCCGGCGAGAAGAAGGGCGGCAAGAAGAAGAAGGCCGCCGACAAGGGCCCCGATCAGGAGAAATAGCCCACCCAGTCTGCCTCCCGCGCAAGCCCTGCGCGGAGAGGCAAAGCTTGCCTGAACGCGCCGCTTTTGCGCGGCCACCCCCGCCCCTCTGAACCACAACCCGCCTGAGACCCCGGTCGGCGACCAGCCAAACGCGCTCCGGTTGCCGATCGCGCGGGCCCGACCTGGCACGCCGGCTGCTTTGTCATGAGTTGTCCTGTTCACATCCAGCGAAAGGGCATGCTCATGGCAACCACCCAGACCCAAGTGGCGCACATCTGGCGGCGGCTCGGCCTCGGGCCGGCGGCGGACGACGTCGATGCCGGCGTCAGCGTCGGTCCCCAGGCGCTCATCAACGACCTGCTCAGCCGGCCGGCGATGGTCTCCTCCGCCGGGAACCCCAACCCCTGGGGCTTCCCCGCCGGCACCGACTACACCGCCGAGGCAGCCTACACCGGCCGCATGATCGAACTGATGGCCTTCGGCCCCAGCGCCACCGGCAGCGGCGTCACCTCGCCCACCTACAACCCCTTGCAGGAGCGCGTGGCGTGGATCCTCCAGGGGCTGGTGGTGACCGGCATCATCGACTCGACCTACTTCACCGATCTGAAGGACCACGTCAATCTACTGCGCAACTCGGTCTTCGGCACGCACAAGCAGCTACTGCTCGACGTGTCCACCCGGCCGGGGATGCTCAAGTACCTGAGCGGCTACCAGAACACCCGTTCCCACCCCAATCAGAACTACGCCCGCGAGGTGATGGAACTCTTTTCCATCGGCCGCGTCCACCCGGTGACCGGCGCCGCCAACTACACCCAGGGCGATGTGCAGGAGATCGCCCGTGCCCTGACCGGCTGGCAATACAACTGGGGCCACGGGACCACCTTCTTCAGCCCCAGCCAGTGGGACCCCGGCGTCAAGACCTACCGTGGGCAGTCCCTGGGGGCGGCCAAGCTCCCCGACGTGATCAACGCCCTCGCGGCCCACCCGGCGTGGCCCTACTTCATCCCCAAGCGATTCTACCGCGAGCTGGTCGGCTTCGATCCGGCCCCCGCCGTGCTGGAATCGCTGGCCGCCACCTTCGGTCCCACTGGCGACCTGAAGGCGCTGATCACGGCCATCGCCAACCAGCCCGAGTTCCTCTCGGACCAGGCGATCTTCTCCAAGGTCAAGCAGCCGGTCGAGCTGATCGCCAGCGCCGCCCGGCTCCTTGGGTTCCCGAGCCTGGCAACGACCAACTTCTACCTGTCCTCCGACCTGCACACCACCATCAACCAGCACCCTCTGTACGCGCCCAACGTGGCCGGGTGGCCGCGGGGCGATCAATGGCTCGGGTCGGGCTCGATGTTGGCGTGGTCCGCCCTGGCCGGGCGCATCCTGTACATCGGTTTTAACTGGAATGGGGTCCAAAACGGCCCCATCTGCCCTTACATCCAGCGCCTCTTCAGCGAAGGCCCCGCAGCCACCGCCACCAGCCGGCTTTTGCACCAGGCTGGGCTGGACAACGCCTCGGCAACCACTCAGGCCAAGCTGATCGAGTACGCCGCCGGGGGACCGTGGAACCTGGCCCGCGCCGCCGGGTTGATTCACCTGCTTTTCCTGTCGCCTGAATTCCTGGCCTGCTGAAGTTGACGTTAGCGAACGGAGCCGACCATGAGCATCAATCGTCGAGAATTCCTCCAGCACACCGGCGTCACCGTGGCCCTTTCGGCCGTGGGCGTCACCATCGGGTGTGATGCCCTCATTCCCCTTTCCGCCAGGCTGACTGACATCAACAGCTATGTCGGTCCATTGCCTGCCGGCGTGCCCATCCTGGTGATGATCGAGCTGGGCGGGGGCAATGACATCCTCAACACCCACATCCCCTACGCCGTGTCCGGCGTGACCGGGCTTTATCTCCACGATCGTCCTAACTTGGCGATCAAGACCGTCACCAGCACCTTCCCCTATACCGCGCCGCCCGCGGGCAACTACCAGCCGCCGGGGCTGGACCTGGACGGCCACTACGCCCTGCACGGCAACCTGGTGTGGCTGGCCAACCGCTGGAAGACCAAGGGCGACGTGGCCATCGTCCAGGGCGTGGGCGAGAACGTGGTGGCCGAACGCAGCCACTTCGCGGCCAGCGCCTACCGCTGGGCGGCGGCGTTTTCCGGCCCCAACTTGAACAGTGGGTGGCTGGGGCGCTACAACGACATCCAGAACCAGAACCAGCCGGTGGCTTCCGTCTCGGTCAACGGCATGCACCAGTCGCTGGTCGGCGCACAGACCCCGGTGCTATCGGTCAGCAGCGTGGCCGCCTTCAACTGGTCGATCAACTCCATCGTGCCCACCCGCCCGCTCTTCTTGACCGATCTGAAGGGCATGGGAGATCCCAACCTGCCGGCGGCCCTGAACAAGGTGGCGCGGGGGGGCGTGGCCATCAAGGGCACCACCGATGCTATCGGCGTCGTGCAGGCCACCGCCCAGCCGAGCTACAACACCGGCGTTGCCCAGGGCACGCTGGCCTACCAGCTTTCCCAAGTGGCGATGATGATCACCGGCAGCCTGCCCTGCCAGACCTACGTGGCGACCCTGGGCAACTTCGACTTCCACGGCGGCCAGGCCTACAACCAGTGGGTCCAGCTCGGAGCGATGGATCAGGCGCTCCAGCGTTTCTTCAGCTTCATTGACGGAAGCTCCCGGGCCAACGACGTCTTCGTGCTGATCACCAGCGAATTCGGGCGCCAGGTGAAGGAGAACGCCGGTTTGGGCACCGACCACGGGCGGGCTTCGTCCGCGATCCTCATTGGCGGCGGGGTGCGCGGCGGCCTGTACGGGCAGATGCCCAGCCTGGCGGTGCGCGACTTCGACGCACTTATCCCCACGGTGGACTTCCGCTCGGTCTTCGCGACCCTGCTCAACCGGCTGAGCGGCGATGCCAACGTGACCAAGGCGGTGCTGGGACAGGACGAGATGGGCAACGACTTCGCCGACCTCGGTATCTTCACCGGGGCCGCGGCGGCGCAGCCGGACATGACCGGGACCGGCCCATCGCCCGACCTGAAGGCGTCCGGGGACATGAGCGCCCAGCCCGCCGACATGAGCGCCCAGCCCGGGGACATGGCGGCCCCCCCGCGCCACGAACCCGACCTGCTGATTATGCCCGCGCCGGACATGGGGCAAAGTTCGCCGCCCGACATGATGCGCATCTGAAGGGGACCTGGCACGACAAGGACATCCTCTTCCTGGCACGGGCCCCCATGTCGGTGTGGCACTGCCCGAAACCTCCGTTGATTGATCTCTGCCGGGGCGGCTACCCTGGAAGGATGCCCGGACAAACACGAAGCGGGGCCACGGGAGGCTTCACCCTGGTCGAACTCCTGATCGCCCTGGGGTTGACCGGCCTGGTCGCGGTGGCGCTCCTTGCCGCGGCGCGGGTGCAGACCACCTTGCAGCGGCAGGAGCAGCAGGCGCAGCAGACGCAGGACAATGTGCGCTCCTCGGTGGAGGAGTTGGTACACAGCCTGCATCAGGCCATGTCGGGGGTGGCGGCCAACGCGGTGCCTCCCGGGACCCCGGCCACGATTTCGGGCGTCACCGTTCTCAACAACGTATTGGGGGCGGCCAACGGCGACAGCCCCGATACGCTGCAACTGGTGCTCAACGACGACTCGGTGGTGGCGGCGCTCTTGCAGGACGCCGGCCCGGGTACCCAGCCGATCGTCGTCAACACGGGGAGCGCCTTCAGGAGCAACGACTTCTTCACCCTTACCGATTTCAACAAGGCAATCCTGTGTCGGCTGACCGTCGACCCGCAAGCCGGGACGGCGAACGGCCTGGACGTGGGCCAACTGTGGATGTCCGGGCCTTTGCCCGTCTCGAAGTTGACTTTCCTTCGCGGCTCCCTGGCGGTGCGGGCCAGGCTCTTGGCCTACCAGATCAACACCACCCTGTTCTCCGGCACACCGCTGCTCACGCTGCAAGATGGGGCGCCGCTGGACACCACCAAAGCCGAAGAGATCGTCGCGGAGAACATCGAGGACCTGCAGATCGCCGTGGGCGTGGACGGGCTGCACACAAGCATTCTGGACGGAACGATTCAGGAAGTGGGCGCCGCCGTCGATGACGACGAATGGGTCTATAACTACCCCGGCGAAACGATGCCCGATCCGTTGCCTCCAGTCGCCCGCATCTCCGCCGTCCGCATCAGCGTGGTGGGGCGCACGACGCAGGCGGGCGAGCTCTTGGGGCCAGGGCGTCCGGCGGTGGAGGACCGACCGGCGGGCCCACCGGACCACTATCGCTGGCGCGTGCTGACCGTGCGGGTCTCTCTGCGCCCCCTGGCGACGAATTGAGACGGTTTTTTACCAGGGCGTGATTGCGAGCTGGTGCAGGACCGGCGTCACGCCGGCCAGGAGGCTGGTCAGCCGCACCTCCACCTCGATGAGCGGGCCACGGAGGCTGCGCGGGCCATTCTCCGGGATGGTGGCGTTGTTCTTCATGTTCTGCCAGGTCGCGGTCTTGAGGGCGGTGGTGGTCAGGGCGGATCGCGCCCGGACGCGGATCTGGGTCTTGGCCGGCAGGTCCGCGTCCCAACTGACGGACGCCCAGGCGCTGCAGGTGTTGCCGCAGTACTGGGTCACCGACCACGTTCCCTGCGGCGAGGTGATGTTGCGGACGACGTAGCCCGTGGTGTCGCTGTAGGTGTAAGAGTGCCCGCCCAGTGGGAACACGTCGATGGTGTCGTCGTCCAGGTTGATGCGGTTTATTTGCATCGCATTGTAGCTGGGCGACCAGACCTTGCCTGCCGCGTCGATGGCCACTCCGGTGGGACCGTCGCCGACGATGTAGTTCTTGATGAAGTTGCCGTCGTTGTCATAGTGGCCGATGTGGTTGGAGGATAGCGAGCCGGCGATGAATACGTCTCCATTCCCATTGGTGGTGATGCCCTGGGCGCAGCACTTGCCCTCGCCCTGCTGGAACACCTGGAGGTGGGTCCCGTCGGGGTCCATGCGCGAGAACGTCGGCGTCCAGGAGCTGGTCCAGACCCGCCCGTTGAGGTCGAGGGCAACGCCATAGCCGGGGTGCCCGATCGGAAAGAGGGTCGAGGTTTGCAGATCGGAGCTGATCTTTTCCACGTTGCCGCTGCCGACGTGCATCGACCAGATGTAGCCGTCCCGGTCCATGACCCCGCCGTAGTGTCCCTGCTTGGTGTCCTTTCCATAGAGGACCGCTCCATCGGTGCCGCGGATCTTGAACACCCCGGGGGCGGTGAGCCCGCCGGTGTAGACGTTGTTGTCCGCGTCCACCACCACCATGCGGGCATCCACCGGCGAGGTCGCCCCGGGGTACTTCAGCGCCACGTGCAAAAGAATGCACTCGTCCTGCGCGCCGGCGACACCCGCGCCCCACTCGCCGGTCCAGTCCTTGACATCGCCGCCGCCCATCGAGGTGGTGATGATGCCGTCGTTATTGCGATCGATGCACCGGCCGTTCTCGAAAAGGCCGATCTTGGTCACGGTGTTGTTGGCGCGGTTGGTGACCCACACGTCGCCGTCCAGGTCCACGGTGGTGCGGGAGGGGTTGCCGTAGGCCGGCCCGGTGCGGTAGCGCGCCATCTCCTTCCCGTTGACGGTGTCGAGTTTGGAGACGTAGCCCTCGATGGAAAGGGGGACCCAGATGAAGGGGTAGGCGGTCTTGGCGGCCAGGATGATCTGGTCGTTGCTCAGGTCCACGCCGATCGCGGAGAGGCCGTCGTTTCCACTGACGCCGCGGCTTGTGCTACCGCCTCCATTGGCACCCTGTGTGGTGCCGTTTCCGGTGGTCGTGTTGGCCACCGCCGCGCCGCCCTGGCCGATGATGCCGCAGCCGTTGCAGTTCGGGATGGCGCCGCCATCGGTGAAGTCGGTCGTGGTCTTGTAGATCACGGAGCCCACCTTGACCTTCAATCCGCCTCCCAGCGGTCGCAGGGTCAGGTACTGCTGCACGGTGGCGCTCTGGTGGCCGGCGGTGTCGGTACATTGTGCGCGGAGCAGCACGGTCTGGTCCCGATCGACCAGGGGATCGTTCACCGCGGGCGGGAATTCATCGACGTTGTCGCTGATGCCGACGATGTAGATCAAGCCGGGGTCGGTGTTGCTGGCGCGGCCGGTCAGGATATAGTTGGTGCGGAGGTATTCGTTCCATTTGGCGGCGTTCAGGCGGAAGAAGTCCCGGCCCGCCGCCAGCCCGGACTCGGCGCAGTAGTAGGCCCGCTTGTTGGCGAGGCTCAACCCGCTGCTGCGCAGGTTGGCCAATTGCATGCCCACGCCAACCACTCCGCCCAGGAGCAGCGTGGCCATGACCATCATCACCATCAGCATGGTGACACCGCGCCGATTGCGGTGCCGGCGAATGAATCCTACTTGTGCGTCCATGGAAGTGCTCCTCGCTCGTGCCGGTCGGTTTCCGACAGGCGTGCTCGCTGCGAAGCACCCGGTCCTGACCCTGGAAGGCGAAGATCAGACAGGCAGTGGGAGGAGATCCATAGGTCAATCCGATGTTAGAGCATCCGCCGGTTCGTTGCCAGGGAAATGAGGTGGGGGCATCGGCGTATCATAGGCCCGCGGCCCGAAGGGGGTCACTGGATTGTGGTAAGTAGAGCGACATGATCACCTCGCCAGCGCCCCTCCGGCCCGGCGGAGCTGCTCTTCGAGCTTCAGGGCGCCCGCGCGGCCTTCGCGAATTTGGACTGAAGAAATTCTTGTGTCCCTCCGATGTCAGGGCACTCCACTGATCTGAAGTCGAGGTTCCCCGATGAAATCCAATCTGAATTCGATTCGCCTCCCCCTGCTGCTGACGCTTTTCTTCGGCGGCTGCTCCAGCCAGGTGAGTGCGTCCGACGCCGGCCTGGACCTGGCCGATCTTCGGCCCCTTGATGCCCGGCCCGCCGCGGACCTTTTTTCCCCGCCTGATCTGTACGGCGGCATCTGTGCCGGCAAGAAGAACACCCGTATCTGCTCCCAGGACCACCTGACCTCCGGCCTCTGCGATGACAGCCTCACCTTCCAGCCCGACTGGACCTGCGTGGCCGGCTGCGAGAGCGGTTACTGCAAGAAGCCCCAGTCGCCAGTCACTTGTGACATCGACGCCGACTGCAAGGACACCGGCTCGAGCCCGACGTACTGCCAGCTCTTTACCGACGACTTCAACATGTACGGGAAGTTCTGCGCCACCCCGGCGGGCCCTGGCGCCAACCTGGACCCTTGCCAGCAGAGCAGCGACTGCCGCTCGAACCTTTGCTACACCCTGGCCAAGGGCCCAAGCTGCGTGAAGCCCTGCGGCAAGGACGCCGACTGCGACGGCTCGGTGGGCTCCTGCGGACCCGGCAGCTTCAACATCGAGGGATTCAAGGACACCGTCTTCATCTGCAACCGCTAAAGAGGTGATCGCCGCCATCGACGAACTGTGCGTGGGCCGCCATTCCAAGGCGCTGAACCACCGAGCGGGACGCCGATGAGTCAGTCGAGTATCTGAGGCGCGACAGCAAGCACTATCAGGATCCCCGTGGGCCTTGCAGAGTTTGATTCCTGCAATATGCTTACGGACGATAATCCCATCCGCGGAGCCCGATTCATGCGCATGACGTTGTTCCTGCCGTTTGCGGCCCTGGCCTTGTTCATCGCGCTGCGGCCGGCGCCCGTCCTGGCCCACGGCGGTCTGCCCGTGTCGGAGGACATCCTGTGGCAGGGCAACACGCTCTACGTGCCTACCCAGTACTGGGGCATCTTCGTCGGCACCGATGGGGGCGAGTGGCGCTGGATCTGCGACGAGGCGATCAATCAGTACAAGCTGCGCCAGATGCGCCAGGGCGGCGACGGCACGTTCTACGCCACCGACCTGAGCGGACTGACGCTGTCCAAGGACAACGGCTGCACCTGGGTAGAGGTGGCCGCACCTGAGAGCGGAGATGACATCACCCAGTTCTACATCGACACCCTGGTCCCCGATCCCAAGGTGGCCACCCGGGCCTACGCCACCGGCATCGCCAGTGGCGGCAAGAGCGTGCTGTGGCGCAGCGAGGACGCGGGGCTGACCTGGAAGAACATCTTCTCGGTGGACGGTGCGTCATTCCGCGGCTTCGCCCTGGCGCCGGACGGCTTCCTCTACGCGCTGTCGGTGCAGACCGGCAACCAGCCGAGCGCGAAGCTTTACGCCCTGAAAGACGCCGGAGGGGACGGCGGCACCAGCCTGGCATTCGCTCCGACGGTGCTGGGGGCGCTGCCCATGGGGACTACGATCAGCGAGGTGACGCTCATCGCCGTAGACGGCAGGATGACCGGGCGCGCCTACCTGCATTTCCAGGGGGACCCGGACCAGGTGCTGGCCGCGGTGGACATGGTAAAGGGGACGATGACCGAGGTTCTGCGCACGCAGAGCCCCATTTTCGCGGTGAACACCGACGTGGCTGGGGACCGCCTCCTCATCTCCACCGGGGATGGCGTCTACCTCGCCACCGGCTCGAGGCCCTGCGGGCAGGGCACCTGTGCTACGTGCTGGCGCCGCGGCAGATTGGCAAGAGCAGCCTGCGCGTCCACGCCGCCGAGCGGCTGAAGGCCGAAGGGGCGATGTGCGCCGCGGTGGACCTGTCCGGCATCGGCGGCGCCGAGGAACGCGGCTTCTACCGGGCGCTGTGCAAGAAGCTGGCAGAGGACCTGCACCTGCAAGTCGACGTCGCCGCCCACTTCGTCGGCGATCCCGGCGAGCCGCCCTCGCGGGCGCTCTTGCGCTTCCTCCGCGACCAGGTACTGGGCCGGACCGGCGGCCGAAACGATGGCCGAAACGATGACAAGATCGTCGTCTTTCTCGACGAAATCGACGCCATCCTGGGGGTGGCCTGGCCGCGGGACGACTTCTTCGCCACCCTGCGCGAGGCCGACAACCTGCGCGCCGAGGACCCCGCCTGGCTGCGCCTGAGCTTCTGCCTCCTGGGCGTCGCGTCCCCCGGCGAGCTCTTGCAGGACCCGGCGCGGACCCCCTTCAACACCGCCCGCGGCATCTGGCTTCTCGACTTCACCGATGAGGAGGCCGCGGCCCTTTTAGGGAACCTGGCGGCGCTGCCCGGCGGGGCCGACCCCTGGCTGCGGGCCGTGCTCGACTGGACCGGGGGGCACCCCTACATGACCGCGCGGCTCTGCGAGTCGCTCGTGCAGCACCCGCCGGAGGGGACGCCGGAGGCGGAGCTGGCGGAGCGGGTGGACGAACTCTTCCTGTCGTCGGACGATCCGGCGGTGGGCTATCCCCAGACGCGGCTGCGGGAGCGGATCGTGCCGGGGGTGTCGCTGCCCGAGGTCTATGGGCTTTATCGGCAGTTGTTGGCCGGCAAGGAGCCGGCCCTGCAGGCGGAGAACGGCGCGCAGATGGCGCTGCGCATGTGCGGCCTGGGGGCGCCGCGGCGGCGGGACGGCAAGCTGCACCTGTGCGCCACAAACCGGGTCTTCACCACCGTCTACGATGCCGCCTGGCTTTCGGCCCGCGAGGCGGAGCGGCCCTTCTTCGAGCCGATGCAGCGCTGGCTGAAGTCGGGCAGGAGCGAAGACTTCGTCCTGCGCGGCGCGGCGCTGGCAGAGGCCGAGGCCTGGGCCGCCGAGCGGGAACTGGGGCAGAAGGAGGTGGAGTTCCTGCAGGCGGGGCGGGCCTTCGCGCAGCGCGTCCTTTTGGAGGCCGAACGCCAGGCCCGGCTGGAGGCCGAGAGCCGGGAGCAGGCGGCCCGCGTCCTGCGGCAGCGCATCACCGTGGCAGTCGCGCTCCTGGCCGCGATCGGGTTCGGGTGGCTGGCCTTTTACGCCAACCGGCAGGCCCGACAGGCCACGGATCAGAAGCTCCGCGCGGAAGGGGCCGAAAAGCAGGCGCGGGTGCGGACGCTGGAGCAGCGGAGCTATCTGGCCATTGTGAGAGGGGAGCGGCCCGGGGAGGAAGACTCCGCCCTCTTTGACGGGGCCGGTGCAGCCGCGGGGCTGCGGGACCTCAAGTTGCCGATCACCTCTGTCACAGCGGAGGGGCTCTGGACCAGCACCGTCGCCGCGGAGGCCTCGGTGAGCTTTCGCGGGCATGAGGCGCCTGTCACGAGAGCGGTGTTCTCGGGGGATGGGCAGCGGGTGGTGACCGCGAGTGATGACAATACGGCGCGGGTGTGGGACGCGGGGACGGGGAAGGAGCTTCGGGTCCTGAAGGGCCACAGCGAAAGGGTCTATAGCGCGGGGTTCTCGGGGGATGGGCAGCGGGTGGTGACCGCGAGTGGGGACCAAACGGCGCAGGTCGGTAGT
>JBBRLA010000119.1:0-16055 GCA_038231615.1 Polyangia bacterium
CTGTGCTCCTCGCTCTTGTGCCCCGCCCCCCGCCGCCCCCCCCTCTCCTCCTTTCCCCTCCGCCCGCCGCCCGCCCGCGCCGCCGCCGGCGCCCGGCCCCCCCCCGCCCCCCCCCCCGCGGCCGCGCCCCCCCCCCCCCCCCCGCTCCATCAGGCGCTGGGCCTCGGGCTCCTTGCCCTGCCGGCGGTAGCGCCGCGACAACGTCAGAAGCGCCGCCCCATCCTCGGGCCTGTTGTGCCCGGTCCGGGCGCGCACCTCTAGCACCTCGGTGGACTCGCCATCGGCGGCCATCTGCTGGAGCCAGCGGGAAAGCTCGCGTACCGTGGGCACCCCCTGAAGCCGGCCGATCTCGGTGCCGTCCTGTGCCCGGGCCACCAGTGTGGGGAAGCCGACGACCGAAAGGTCCCTGGCGGCGGCGATGCCGGGGCCGACCTCCGCGTCGTATCGGACGAACACGACCCCGGCCAATGCCTTGCGCACCGCCGGGTGGGTCAGCACTTCCGATTCCAGGATCTTGCAGGGGCCGCACCAGCTTGCGCCGATCTCCACGACCAGGGCCTTGCGTTCGGCCCGGGCGCGCTGCATGGCGTGGTCCAGCGATGGGGGTGCGGCCTTCTGGCCGGCCCCTGCCTTCGGTCCCCGCGGGTTGTTTTCCGCCCAGGTGGAAGACCCGGCCAGGCCCAAGCTCAGGCAGAAAAGGCAAGTCCCGAGCGCGCTCTCAAGACGCACCATGGGGGAAGTCTAGCATTTTACCAGCCGCCGGGGGCCATCCTCCGGCGTGGTGGCGTGGTGGGGTTCATTCCTGACACGATGGACTTGACCTTCGTCCCAAAAAGGCTCATATGAGGGCGTCGCTGCGGCAGATAGCAGCCTTTCGAAACATCCGATCAGCAAGTCCCAAGAGACGACAAGAGGTAGTGATGGAAAAGGGTACGGTGAAGTGGTTCAACGACGCCAAGGGGTACGGCTTCATTAAAAGAGATGAGGGCGCCGACGTCTTCGTGCACCACTCCGCGATCAGCACGGATGGATTTCGCAGCCTGGCCGAGGGCGAGACCGTCCAGTTCGAGCTGGTCGACGGGCCCAAGGGCCTTCAGGCGACCAACGTGACCCGCCTGGCCTAAGCACGTCCGCGTCCGTGGACGTGCCGGCAACGGCAAGGCAGAGTAGTCTAGCCTCCCATGTCGAACCTGCTGCACATCCGCATTCCCTCCAAGACGGAAACCGCATCCTCAGCAGCAGCATCATTGCGCTTTCTCCCGACCACCCTCGCGGAGGCCCGGGCCCGCGGCTGGGATCAGCTCGACATCATCATCGTCACTGGCGACGCCTATGTGGACCACCCGGCTTTCGGGCCGGTCCTCATCGCCCGCTTCCTGGAAGGGCGGGGTCTCAAGGTGGGGCTCCTGGCCCAGCCCGACTGGCACTCCCTGGACGACTTCCGCCGCCTCGGCCGTCCCCGCCTGTACTTCGGCATCGCCGCCGGCAACCTGGATTCGATGCTCAACCGGCTGACGGCCCAGAAGAAGAACCGCAGCGAGGACCAGTACAGCGAGGACGGATGCACCGGGGCCCGTCCCGACCGCGCCACCCTGGTTTATGCCAACCGCTGTCGCGAGGCCTTCCCCGACGTCCCCATCGTCCTGGGGGGCATCGAGGCCTCCCTGCGCCGCATCGCCCACTTCGACTACTGGTCCGGCACCGTCCGCCGCCCCATCCTGCTTGACGCCAAGGCCGACCTACTGGTGTTCGGCATGGGCGAGCGGCCCATCTGGGAGGTCACCCAGCGCCTCCTTGCGGGCGAACCCTTTTCCCGCATCCGCGACGTGCGCGGCACCGCCTACCCGATCAGCGCGGCAGAGGCCGATGCCTTTTTGGCCTACCCATCGGACTTCGTCACCGATGGGCGCACCCTGGAACTGCCGGCCTACGAGGAGGTCTGCGGGAGCGACCCCGCGTCCCTTTCCCGCTACGCCACCATGGCCCGGCTCTTCCACCACGAGACCAACCCCTACAACGCCCGGCCGCTGGTGCAGCGGTCGGCGGGGCGCGCGGTCTACTTCAACCCGCCGGCCCTGCCTCTTGAAACCGACGAGATGGACGCGCTCTACGACCTGCCCTTCCAGCGGCTGCCCCATCCGAGCTACAAGAAGCGCATCCCGGCCTACGAGACGGTGAAGCACTCCCTGGTGATCATGCGCGGGTGCTTCGGCGGGTGCACCTTCTGCTCCATCACCGAGCACGAGGGGCGCATCATCCAGAACCGCAGCGCCGAATCGGTGCTGCGCGAGCTGCGGCAGCTTCGCCGCATGGACGACTTCCGCGGCGTCGTCTCCGACCTGGGCGGACCGACGGCCAACATGTACCAGATGCGCTGCGAGGACGAGAAGTTCGAGTCCAAATGCCGCCGCCTCTCGTGCATCCACCCCGGCATCTGCCCTCATCTGAAGACCGATCATGCCCCGGTCATCGACCTGATGCGGCGGGTGCGCGAGGAGGAAGGCATCCGCAAGGTGTTCATTGCCTCGGGGGTGCGCTACGACCTGGCCGAACGGTCTTCCGAATACATCAAGGAGCTGGCCAGCCACCACGTCGGCGGGCAGCTTTCCGTCGCCCCGGAGCATGTCTCCAAGGAGGTGCTTGACCGGATGAAGAAGCCCGGGGTCGAGAGCTACGATCGCTTTGCCGAGCAGTTTGCCTGCGCCTCTCGCGATGCCGGGAAGGATCAGTATCTGGTCCCCTACTACATCTCGGGTCACCCGGGCTCGACGGCACAGGACATGATCGACCTGGCGATCTACCTGAAGCGCAAGGGCCTGCGCCCGCGGCAGGTGCAGGACTTCATCCCCACGCCCATGTCCCTGGCGGCGACGATGTACCACACCGGGATCGACCCGCTTTCGGGGAAGCCGGTGTACACCGCCAAGGGGTTGCGGGAAAAGCGCCAGCAAAAGGCCCTCTTGCTTTACTGGGACCCGGCGCATCACGACCTGGCCCGGGAGGCGTTGGTCTCGGCGGGACGGGCGGACCTCATCGGAAACGGTCCCGAATGCCTGGTTCCGCCGGCGCCCGGCTCTCACGACCCGCGAAGACCCCTATCGGCGCAGCCGCGTCCAGCGCAGCAGCATCGCTGGGACCGCCCAAGGGACCGCTGAACCCGGTTTGCGACGGGGCTGCACCACGTGCTATTTGTAAATTGGCATGGCAGTACCGAAGGGTGTGCTTCTGGAGTCGAGCTTCCGACGAGAGCACCTCAAAGGCTTATGTCGAAATCAACGCCAGCTGAATGTGTCCCGTCGAGGGGCCGTCGAGAGAGTAGTACTGGCTACTGATGACGTTGCCGGGTGGATCCCCTGGCAGACCGGCCCGGCAGGCACAGGTTGGATGGTAGGTATTCAGCCAGTCAGATTCTGTGGAGCCAGCCTGGGCTCGTCGGTGTTCGCTCGTGGGGGGCTCAATCAACATAACGATCGGCTCGGGTTCTCGTCGGAAGCTCGACTCCAGAAGCACACCCGTACCGAAGCCCATTGTCCAAGAAGCGGAAGAACTCCTCATTCGCGGGTCCGAGCTGGACCTTATAGTGGCCCCCGAAAACTGGACAGGTGGTTAAGGTAGAAACACGCTGCGCTCCAACAGCCCTGACAGAGAAGCCAAAGACGGTGCAGCGGAAGCGTTATTCAGCGGAATTCAAGGCGAAAGTGGCGCTGGAAGCGCTACGAGAGCAGAAGACGGCGAACGAGCTGGCCAGCGAGTTCAAGGTCCACGTGTCCCAGATCGCCGACTGGAAGAAGACGGCGATCATCCATATGCCGCAGGCGTTTACCATCGGCAAGGGCAGGGCCGACAAGGAAGCCGAGGCGTTACAGGATGCGCTCTACTCGTGGTTCCCTGGACGCCATGGCAGGCCGGACGTTGCGGGAAGTGGCCGACACCCTGCGGCATGTGGACGAATCCACCTCCCGAGAGTGCTATGTCGACCCCACGGCATTGGAGACCGGAACCCAGGACCGAGTGCTGCGCCTGCTGGGCAGGGGCAAATAACGACTGGGAAAAGTTCCCCAAACTTTCCCCGATTGGAATCTGGTGGTTGAGTTTGCTTCTAAGTCCCTGGAAACAGTGGAGCTGAGGGGAATCGAACCCCTGACCTCTAGAGTGCGATTCTAAAAGTCGTACCCGTTTTCTCGTCGGCGAGCACAAGCGACACTTTGTCCCCCGACGAACCGATTGCCGTCGCTGGTAAGCGGGGGACAAGATAGATCTTCGTCACCCAATCAGTCGCGGGAGAGCACGCAGCACAGCTCTTTGCAAGGGCTCGCGGAAGCCCGCCTACCTATTCTTTCGGCGGCGATGGGGTATGGGCCTGAGCACGCAGCCCGTAGAGCCGGCGATCGGCGATCCTCATCGCCGCCGGGGTCGTTGTGCTGCTGGTCACGGTGGGCTGCCATCAGGGAACCGGCCATCACCGTCGGCCGGGCCAGGCCTGAATGCGGCCCGGCAGCCTCGAAGATGCCGCTGGCTACTCCGAGGGCGCGGTGAAGCTGACCGCGGCGATGGCCAGCACGCGCTTCCAGCGGCCGTAGTCGACGCACGCAATCCGCGCAAACAGTTCGGCCTCTTCGGACATCGTCTCTCCCCGGCCCGTCGAATTGCGGCCCCTTCATCGACGCGGGGCAGGTTTCTCATGGGGCCCCTCCTGACCACCGCATCGCCTCGTACACGATTGCGGCCTGGGCGTCTACTTCGTTCTGCCTCTGACTCGTGTTTCGCCCTTTTTCCGATAGCACCAGCCTCGGTGGTTCTCGCTGCCGGACAGATTCAACTCTAGCTGGAACCATAGGAGACTTGCATTGAATCCCCATCGAGTTCAAGCAGTTCGACGGGAGTTTGCTAATAGCAGCCTCAAAAAGGGCGAAACACGAGTCTGATGGCCAAGGCGGACCCGCCCCGCGGCAACGAGCTTCATCATCTCGGCGTGGACCATCTGGGCGGCGGTCATACCCCCTTCGCGGACGCGTTCGGTGACGCTGTCCTCGTCATCGAAGAGCGCCCGCCAGAGAAGGGCTGGCCAGAGCCCCTCGCAGACCTCGCGAAGGCTCAGGCCATGAAGGCGCCCGCCAAGGAGGCGCAAGAGTTCCTCCGGCTGCGGCGGGAAGGTCTCCGGGGTCCGCTCGCCTGGAAGCGCGCCAAGGGCACAGGGGCGACCCGTTGCGCCCGCACCCTTGCCAAGACCGCTGCCGCGGCATCCCGGCGTCGAGCCACCAGGCAGTGCTCCATCGACAAACTGGTGCATTCCTGCCCAAAGTCGCGAATCATGCGGCAGCCGCCGCCGGCCTGCATGCCCTCTGAGGCCACCGCCAGCCGCCGAAAACCCAGGGCCCTGGCGATGCGCAGGGAGTCGTACATGTTCTCGTCGGTGTGTAGGGCGTCCGGTTCCAGGTAGATGCGCTCGGGCGGGACCCCCATGGCGGCGATGCCCGCCGCCAGGCCTTCCGCCTCGACATAGGGCGAGTGGACCGCAGCGCCCGAGGTCATGATGTGGGACGCCAGGCCCTGCTCCCAGAGCACGGCGGCCCACACCGCGCGCCGCGCCTGACAGGGGGACAGGCCGCCATCCGACCGGCCCGGGCAGCCAGGGACGACCACCACGTCGAAGGGGGCCCGCGGACCCGACGCGCAGCCAAAGGGCCCGACGGAAAACCCGATGGCAAAGAAGACCATCACCAGCACCAGGATGCGCGGCCGGTACATCTCGTGCAAGATCACATGGCTTGGATGCGCGCCGGTGTATTCTCGCCGTCATGCGCACCGCACCTATCCTCTTCGCCCTTTCTCTTTTTCTGAGTCTAACCGGCGCAGCACATGCAGAGACCGTCGCCAGGGCGGCACAAAAGGCCGTGAGCGCCCCCCGTCCGCCGGTCCCGCTGGAGGAATACTTCAAGATCCGGCGGGCCGGCAGCCGCAGCGGCATCCTGCTATCGTTCTCTCACGACGAGAAGCTGGTGGCCTACCTCAGCGATGAAGGCGGTCGCTCCGACGTGTGGGTGCAGCCGGTCCAAGGCGGCCCGGCGACCCAGATCACCCACGTCAAAGGCTTCATCCAGGGCCTGGCCTTCTCCCCCGCCGAAGATCGACTGGTCTATGCCACCGACGTCGGCGGAGATGAACTGCCCCACGTCTTCTTGACCGATTCGAAGGGCACCGCGCCCCGTGACATCCTCGCCGACCAGCCCGCCGGCCGCCGCACCGACTTCGTCGAGTGGGCCGAGGACGGCAAGTCGTTCCTTTACGCTTCGAGCATCCGGGACGAGAAGTACCTGGACCTTTACGAGTACGACATCGCCACCGGCAAGAGCGAGCGCCTGTGGGACGCGTCGGGCAAGCTTTCGCTCGGCACGGTCAGCCGCGACCACCACCGATTCATCATCACCGAGCAACTCTCCGACGCGGACATCAATCTGCACCTGGTCGAGCGGGGCAAAAAGAGCGCGCCCCGGCTCCTGACTCCGCACAAGGGCGAGGTGCTCTACACTCCCAACGACATCTCTCGCGACGGCAAGACGCTCTACTACACTTCGAACGAGGGGCGCGAGTTCCCCGCGCTCCTGTCCATGGATCTTTCTGTAGATTCGGCCACCCACGCCTCCAAGGCGGTGGCGCGGTCGGCGTGGGACGTCGAAGACGCCGGCTTCACCCGCGGCTGGAAGTACTTCTATTACACCGTCAACGCCGACGGACAGTTGGCGCTGGAGATCAGGGATGCGCAGACCGCGGCCTCGCTGAACCTGCCAAAGCCGCCCCCGGGGGGGGCGTGGGTGCCCCTCACTTCCTCGCGCAGCGATCGCTACCTGGGCGTGCGCTTGCAGGGCGACGGCGCACCGGCGACCCCCTATGTCATCGACCTGCAAACAGGGACCGCGCGCCGGCTGCTCGATCCTCTGCCGCCCACGCTCCGTGATCGCAAGATGATCGTGGGCCAGGTGGTCCACATTCCCTCTTTTGACAAGCACCAGGTGCCGGCGTTTTTGTACCAGCCCGAAGGGCCCAGGCCCTTCCCTGCGATCATCGATGTCCACGGCGGGCCGACCGCGCAGTCGCGGCGCGAGTTCAGCGGCATCCGCCAGTACCTGCTGTCGAAGGGTTATGTGGTCCTGGTACCCAACGTGCGCGGCTCGACGGGTTATGGCAAGACCTACATGCGCCTTGACAACAAGGACCTCGGCGGCGGCCCACTCAAGGACGTGATCGCGTGCAAGAAGTGGCTGGTTCAGCAGGCCCACGTCGATCAAAACAAAGTGGTGGTGATGGGCGGCAGCTATGGCGGCTACATGGCCCTGGCGGCGGCGACCTTCGCCCCGACCGAGTTCGCGGCCCTGGTCGACTACTTCGGCGTGTCCGATTTAAAGACCCTGGTCGAGAGCTTCCCGCCCTACTGGGCCGCCGCGGCGTCGTCCATCTACCAGAAGTTCGGGGATCCGAAAAACCCCGCCGATGCCAAGTACCAACACGATCGCTCGCCGGTCCATTTCGTCGACAAGATCGTCCGCCCGCTGCTGGTGGTACAGGGGGACCGGGACGCGCGGGTCAAAAAGGACCAGTCGGATCGCATCGTCGAAGCCCTCAAGCAGCGCCACGTACCCGTCCACTACCTGGTGCTCAAGGATGAAGGGCACGGCTTTTCCAAGAATGAGAGCTTCCTTGACTTGCGACTTCGTCCCTTGGGAACCTGAGCGTGTATCCGACCCTGGCATAGAACGCGGCCTGGTCCTCGTCAGTTAGTGAGGCCGAGCCATAGACCTTGGTCGGGTCCATGTCTCGCCCACGCACAAGACCCTGAACACGCCCCTGGTCGTGCTCCGGTCCCCGGCCCGGCACAAGTAGGGGCCGGGACCTTGCGCGTGACCAGGGGCTGGATAGGGGGCAGGGGCAGGGGCAGGTCGTGGCCGTGCTCGTGCGAGCCCCTGCGCACGCTCCGGGTCTGGGGCAGGGGCCCGCCCTGCCGGCCGGTCCTAGACTGCCATCGCGAATGGCCTGACCACTTTGCGCAGCCGGGCTCCCTGCTTTCGCTGTATGACTTCCAGGCTATAGCGCATCTGTAGGTTGAGCCAGAACTGCGGCTCCATGTCGAAGTACAGCCCCAGCCGCAGGGCGGTGTCCTCGCTGATGTCCCTGCGCCCGGCCATGATCTCGGAAATCCGGTTGGCGGGTACTCCGGTATCTTTGGCCAACCTGTAGGCGCTGATGCCCATCGGGACCAGGAATTCCCTCTTCAGGAGCTTGCCCGGGTGAACGGGGGGAATTCTTTTCCCGGTAGCCACATCCGACAGGTCAACCCTGCCAGCGTCGAGGTCTTCACGGAGGATAGACATAATTGCACACCTTTAGTGGTAGTCGGTGAACTCAACGTCATAGGCGTCGCCGCCTTGCCATCGAAAGCAGATGCGCCACTTGTCATTGACGCGAATGCTATATTGTCCGCTCCGCTTACCCTTTAACAATTCCAAGTGATTACCTGGCGGTACGCGCAAGTCTTCAACGCGAGTGACCGCCTCAATTACTCTCAGCTTGTCGTGCGCCCGCTCCGCTACATCACCAGGCAGAGCCTTCGTCTTGAATCCCTGGGATAGTGATGCAGTCCGTTTGTCGGCGAAGGACTTGATCACTCAATCACTATGCGGCGCGTCAATAGCTATGTCAAGCGTAGCTATCCAAAGGGGCTGGGCGTGAAGTCGCGGCCTGGCTCATGGCCGGACCTTGCACCGGGTCCTGGCCGTGCCCGGGGTCAACCGCCGTCGGCCTCGCCGTCGATCTCCTCACCGGCTGGACGCGTACAGTCCGGGAGAAAAATGTCGTCTACCTGTCATATGACGGCAATACTGGGCTGGTGTCCCCCGACAAGCGCCTTCGCTACGTGAATTCGCCGAGGTGCTCCCACTTCGCTGATGACGAGGTGGGTGAGCCGGTCTGGCAGTCGGTGTAGCCGACGATCACGTCTGATCGGTGGCGATCTGCTAAACTCAGACCAGTTTGAGAACCAGGTTCTGTGGTAGCGCTGGCTGCCGTCGGTGCTTGCCGATCATCGAAACACCGCCTTTGAAACTGGTTCGAGTTTAGATCGGCTGGCCGACCGCGGCGTAGGTGAATCAGTGAATCGGACACCTTGGGGGCAATGTCGGCCAACCAGCCCTAGTTGTGGCCAGGATCACACTTAGGACACCGACGGGACTTAGGACACTGCCCTTGAGCACTTAGGACACTGCGGGCTCACTTAGGACAGCACCAAGCGCGAATTTTAGTTAGAAGAGATTACAAAGTACTAAGAACTTCTTACAACCCAAGAAGATCCAGCCACCCGCAGAGAATTTCTATCTCCGCCTGAATCCAGCCTTCCTGGATGTACTAAAGTTGTGCCAGGAGCGCCGCTGTCAAAGGCGGAGAAGACGAAGCGATCGAAGAACAAGGAGGCGACTCGACCATGGCTGATGCAGGCGAGATGCAGCGCTACCCACTGACCCCGACGTGCTCGCTTGCGCTTGCGCGGGGGGACATTACCCTCTGGAGCGGTGACGCCATCGTCAACGCCGCCAACGAGAGGATGCTCGGCGGAGGGGGCGTGGACGGGGCCATCCATAGAGCCGCGGGGCCTGGGCTCAGGACGCTCTGCGCCGCCGTGGCAGAAGTCCGTCCCGGCGTCCGCTGTCCAACGGGAGACGCGCGCATCACCGCGGCCTGCGGTGGGCTGCTGGTGCGCTACGTCATCCACACCGTAGGCCCCATCTATCAGAGCGCGGAGCAGTCTGCGGGGCTGCTCGGCTCCGCCTACCAGGGCTCGCTCTCTTTGGCCAACAAGCACGGCTTGCGGCAGGTGGCCTTCCCCGCCATTTCCTGCGGTGTCTTCGGTTACCCCCATGCAGAGGCGGCCGAGGTAGCACTGCGGGCGTGCCGGGACCATGCCGGGGCGGTGCAGGAGATTACCTTCGTGCTCCACGACGAGGGCCCCTGGCGGGCCTTCAACGCCGAGGCAGGGAAACTGCGGTCACCTTCCGCCGCATAGCGAAACACCCGCTCTCGTGACATAAATCGAGAACCCTTGACCGGAATACCCAGCATGTCCCCCTTGAGCAGGCCCGAAGCGCGGAGCGCGCTCGCCATCGCTGCCGTCGTCCTCGATGCGGTTCTGGGCATCGGTGCCTTCGGCGGCGGGCTGGCGCTGATGCTTGGCCCCCACGGCGAGATTCTGCCTCTCCCGGTCTCCCTTTTGAAAGGATCGCCTTTCGACAGCTACTGCGGGCCGGGGCTGATCCTCTTCACTGTGCTCGGCGTCGGGCCGCTCGCGGTTGCCCTCCTGGCCTGGCGTCGCCAGCGCTGGGCACCGCTCCTGACTGTGGGCGTTGGGGTGGCGCTGCTGATCTGGCTGGCGGTTGAGATCGCCATCATCGGGTACGCCAACGATCCCCCGCTACAGCCGATCTACATCGGCCTGGGCATTGCCATCGGCTTGGTCGGGATCGCCTGGTTGAGGCAGACCGGCCTACCGTTCCGGATGCCCCCTGCCGGGCGTACCTGATGCGCTTTCAGCAGACAGGGCCAGCATGAATAGAGCCAGGCGCCCGGTCCGCGAGCGCAGTGGTTTGGCGCTCTTGTGCGACGCGGTGCACTGCCCCCTGGCACCAGGATATACTGATGTCAGGAGGGCCCATGGATCCACAATCCGCGTCGTTCACGCCCCTGTGGCGACGGCTGCTCGTAACGGCCTTGTCGCTGAGCGTCGCGGGAACCACCTTGTGGAACAACTGGGGCGAGGGCGGCCAGGACCGACTCTTGTCGTGCTTCCTCGCCGCCTGGTTCCTGGTTCCCGCGGTGCTCCTGCATCACCGATGGCTGGGCAGCCAGATCTTCGTGCGCTCCGTATTCTGGCTCATGGTGGTCGGCGGAGCCGTGGCCGCGGCCCCGGTCGCGCTCCAGGGAGGCGGCCAGGAACTCGATTGGCGCAAGCTGGCGGCGATCAGCGTTGCGCCGATTTCGCTCTTGCTCCTGGGTCCGCGCAGCCTGGAGGCTGGCGACCAGCGCACGTCCTTCTCGCCGCTGGCCTTCCGCGGCCTGTTGACCGCCACCCTGGTCATGGCCGTGGCCGATGTGCTGCTCTTGCTGATCTCCACCATCGTCATGGTGCACGATCACAGGGGCCACGTGCTGCCCGCCATGCTGCCGGGCGTGTCTACGATCCTCCTGGGAACGGCGATCGTCGGGCTCTACCGCCTGCGCGGGTGGGGCCTGCTTCTGCACCTGGGCGCCAACCTGCTGGTCCTGACCCTGTCGCTCCTCGGCAAGTTCGAGTCCCCGCTGCCGTGGTTTGTCGGCGGATCGGCCGCCGCGCAGCTCCTCTTGCTCCTGCCCGTGTGGAGGAGCATCGTGCGCAGGACGCCGCCGCGTCCGGCGGGGCCCCGGACCTTTCACAGGATGAGGTCGGGGTCGTCGTCCTTCTGTGGCTGATCCCCCTGGGATGCGTGACCCTGCCCCGCCTGATCCAACTTCAGCGAATCCACGTCACCGCGAGCAAGACCCCCGTCTATTAGGTAGCATCTCCCCATGGATCCCACTACCCCCCCGATTCCGCGTCTATACCACACCGCGTCGTCCTACTACTCCTCGATCGCTCGCCTCGCCCTCGTCGAGGCGGGTGTCGCCTTCACCCCGGTCCCGACTGATATCCACCGACGCAAGGCGAACCTCGAGCCCGAGTACGTGCGGCTGAACCCCAACATGACGGTCCCGACCCTGGTGCTGGGCGATCGCGTGCTCACCGAGAGCCGGGACATCGCGCTCTTCGCCTTTGCCTTCGGTGACCACAAACAAGGCGGCGACCCGGTTGCGCGGCGCTGGTTCGACGACCACTATGCCTTCCCGGTGGAGGAGCTCACCTTCGGCTGGCTCCTTCACTGGAACTCGCTGGCGCGTCGCTTCGTCCCGAGGAGCCTCGCCGCCACCGAAGCACGCCTCCGCGAGTCCGCCATAGCATACCCCGACCTCCGCGAGCGCTATCTCGCCAGGGCCGAGGTGTTCGCCGGGCGTCGCCGCACCTTCGATCCGGACGCGGTCGTCGCGCTCTTCAATGACCGCCGCCGCGCGGCGCTCGGTCTGCTTGACGCGCTCGAAGGCGCGCTTGCGGACGGTCGCGAAGTGCTGGCGCCGCCCGCGTACGGCCCGGCGGACGTGGTGTGGACGGTGTTCCTCGCGCGCATGCGCTTCGTCAGGATGGGCGACAAGATTACGCGCCGCCCCGCCCTGGCGCGCTGGGCGAAGTCGATGTTCGCGCGGCCGAGCTTCCGCGCTGCCGACGTGTGGGACCGGATCAAGATAATCGGGCTGCTGAAGCAAGTGTTGGGGTGAGAAAAGACCTAGCCGCGATTCTGGTAGAGGCCCAACACGTTGCCTGCGGGATCGCGGAACCTGGCGGTGATTTCCGGTGCGTCCGCTCCGACAGGCTGTACGATCACGCCTCCGCTGGCGACGACCAGCTTGATGGTCGCTTCCACGCTGTCCACCATGATGTACACCATGAGACCGGGCTCCATGGCAGGCGGGCGTCCGAGCACCCACGAGCCGCTCACCTCGCCGACCCCGTCGTCAAAAGCGGTGGAGCCGTCTCCGCGCTGCCGGACCTTCCAGCCGAAGACCTGTCCGTAGAATTCGGCCGAGCGCGCAATGTTGTTGGCAGGGATCTCGATGTAGCAAATCTTGCCGTTCGCAAAGGTGGGCATGAGTGCTCCTGAAGCGTTGGATCAGAACGTGTAGCTGCCGCCAGCGGGGCTGGGCAGGTGAACGAGCACGATGTTGGACCGCTCTTTCGCGGGCGACTGCGAGCCATCCGTGACGCCGCGAAGGTTGCCGGCGACGACGACGAACCCGATGATCTCACCCAGTTTGGGCTGATACCCCTGGAGTTTTCCCCAGCGACCGTCGTAGTACCAGTTGTTCGGGATCTGACCCGGTTCTGCGACGTTGCCGCCACTTGCGGGGAGCCCGTACCAGAACTGGATGGCGGCCGAGCCGTACCACTGCCCACCGATGTTCTCGACGATCCCGAGCGTGTACTGAAGAGGGCCATCCCAGCCGGCGGGACGATGTCGGGCCATCTGCCGAGACCGTCCTGCTTGCTGAACTCCAGATGGACCCCCGAGGGCGTGATGTCCAGCTTGGTGATCGTCGTGGTCACTGGCCAGTCGGCGACGTCCGGGGGGTTATTGAATACCGTCACCTGATGCAGATCCAACATCGGAATCGCGAGATCGGGAGTAGGCGGCATGGTCAGATCGGGCAAGGGGGCCGTGAGGTCCGGCGTCGGCGGAGGGGGCGGCATGGTCAGATCGGGCAAGGGGGCCGTAATGAGGTCCAGCGTCCCTGCGTCGACGACGCAGTCGTTGAACGCCACACAGTCGTTGGTCCCCCCAATGTTGCAGAACAGGCGGAGATGAGAAGAAGAGGCGCGCAGAGAAGTCGACTTTTGGCGTTCATCCCCGCACCATACACCTTGTCCAAGGTTGGACAAGACTGGGGCTTTTGCCCTGGGGAGAGGTCGGTCCCGGTGAGGTCGGCTCCGCTGAGGAGCACTCCGCTGAGGTCGGCCCCGCTGAGGTTGGCTCCACTGAGGATGGCCCTGGTGAGGTCGGCTCCTTTGAGGATGGCCCTGGTGAGGTCGGCCCCTTTGAGGATGGCCCCTGTAAGATTGGCTCCGCTGAGGTCGGCTCTTCCGAGGACGGCTAAGCTGAGGTTGGCCCTACAGAGTCCGGCCTTGTTGAGCTTGGCTCCGTTGAGGTTGGCTCCGCTGAGGTCGGCTCCGCTGAGGTCGGCTCCGCTGAGGTCGGCCTTTCTAATGTCGGCCCTGGTGAGGTCGGCCCTAGTGAGGTCGGCACCTTTGAGATTAGCTCCGTAGAAATTGTTCTCACTGAGGTTGGTTCCACTAAGGACGACCTCGCTGAGGTTAGCTCCGTTGAAAGTAATTCCGCTGAGGTTGGCTCCAATGAGGATGGCTCCGCTGAGGTCGGCTCCGCTGAGGTTGGTCTTGGTTGGGCTGGTTTTGGGTGAGTTGGTCTTGGTGGGGTTGGTTTTGGGTGAGTTGGTCTTGGTCTTAGTGAGATTAGTCTCAGCCTGATTGAGGGCTCTATCGAAGCTGGCTCTAATGAGTTTGAGTTGGGACTTACTAAAGGGAGCCTTCCAATACTCCCAAAACTCCCGGCGCCTGTCGATGCTATTGCTAAATTTTCCAAGGTCGGCCCCGCTGAGGTCGGCTCCTTTGAGGATGGCCCTGGTGAGGTCGGCCCCTTTGAGGATGGCCCCTTAAGATTGGCTCCGCTGAGGTCGGCTCTTCCGAGGACGGCTAAGCTGAGGTTGTGATTCCCCGTTGGCGCCGTGCAGGTGCTGCCCCGGTCGAAGTCCTTCCGGTGGTCAAGGCGGCGCTGGTTGAGGGCGCCAGCGGTCAAACCCCACTCGGCGTCGATCTCGGAGAGAGTCAGCATCTCGTCGGGGGTCCGGTCCGTCGGGACCGGGACGTCAGAGGTGGCGCTCATACTTGCAGATCGTAGGAGGGCGGGGAAGCAGCGCCCGTTCGATCACTCCCTTGGTCTGCTGAGCTGAGCCAGGCGGGCCTCTGCCAAACTGAACTCCGACGGCATCTGCCGCTTCAACTCCGCAATGAAGCGATCAGCATCGAGGTCACATCGCAGGACCAGCTCCACCATGTCGTGAAAGTCTTCGAGTTAAAGTAGCGCGGCCACGGCATCTACGACAGTGAGAGCGAGGAGTAGCCCGCCCCCGCCGCCGTCCCGCGTCAGTCAGAGCAACGACTGGCCGTCTTCACCAAAGAGGTGAAGCCGTCCGGATGCGACGCAGAGCACGATGGGTGTGCTGATCTCGATCTCCAGGTCGGCTGCGACCGCGGCGATCAAACGATGAGGTCCGATCTCGACATGGAGATGGGTCGACGCCCCCAATCGCTCGGCAGCCGAGACGATCCCGGAGAGCGTGGGCCAGCCTTCGTGATCGGATTCGGATTCGGCCACGGCGGTGAGGTCCTCCGCCCGGATGCCCAGGGTGGCGCGCCCCGCGCCGGCACACCTTGGCCTGCGCCCGGGCGGGAGTTCGATACGTATGCCCTCGCCGACGAAGCGTAAGACCGGCCCTTCCGAGATCAGCTCGCCGTCGAAGAAGTTCATCGGCGGATTGCCAATGAACCCCGCGACGAAGCGATTTGCCGGTTCACGATAGATGTCGATGGGGCGTCCCATTTGCTGGATCTTTCCGCCGTCGAGGACGACGAGTCTGTCGCCCAGCGTCATGGCCTCGACCTGATCGTGGGTCACGTAGAGCGCGGTAGTCCCCAGACGCTTCTGCAGGCGACCAATCTCGACCCGCATCTGCCCGCGCAGCTTCGCGTCCAGGTTCGACAGCGGCTCATCGAAGAGGAACACGGCCGGCTCGCGCACCATCGCACGTCCCATGGCGACTCGCTGGCGCTGGCCGCCGGACATGTCCTTCGGCCGCCGGTCGAGGAGTTCATCGAGCGCGAGTAGATCGGCGGCCCACTTCACGCGCCGCGCGATCTCGCTGGCCGCCACCTTGCGGAGCCTGAGCCCGAGCGCGATGTTCTCGCGCGCGGTGAGGTGCGGATAGAGCGCGTAGTCCTGGAAGACCATCGCCACGTCGCGGTCGCGAGGGGCCAGGTGCGTCACGTCGCGATCGCCGATGCGAATCGTCCCCGCGCTGACGCTCTCAAGCCCGGCCAGCATCCGCAGCGTCGTCGATTTTCCGCATCCCGAGCCGCCGAGGAGAATCAAAAGTTCGCCCTCGGACACGGTGAGGCTGAGGTCATGCACAATGGTCGTCTGACCATATCGCTTCTGAACGTGTTCGAACGTCACCGTGGCCATCGTTCGTTACCCCTTCACGCCGGCACTGGCCATGCTCTCGATGAAATAGCGCTGCAAGAAGACATAGGCGACCACGATGGGCACGACCAGCACCATGGCGGCAGCGAGCTGCACCGCGAGCGCGCCCGGCCC
>JBBRLA010000120.1:0-15951 GCA_038231615.1 Polyangia bacterium
CTCGTAAATGGTCCGGTCGATGATGGCCGGGCCGGGGCACTGCTCAAGCTGCTGGTGTAACTCCATCTTGTGGGCCAGGAAAAAGCACTGGGAATGGAACGCCCACCGGGCCATGTCGTGATAGAAATCCGTGAGATACGGGTTGGTTTCGTTGGGCTCGTAAAAGGGGGTCAGGCCATAGTTTTTCACCAGCCACGAGACCAGCGAGGTCTTGCCCGCACCGATGGTACCGGCCACCGCCACATAGCGCTTCATGCCGGCCGGAGTGTAGCCGACGACACCCGCAAAACACCAGAGACACCCCTGGAGATCGGCCGTGAGCCTCCAAATGAGATATAATGGACGGGCCACACCCCTGGAGTCCGATGAGCCTCGTCCCCCAGCCATATCCCATCCGCATCACCTTCGACAGTCCGAGTCTGGAGCGGCTGCTCACCGACCACCTGGCCGATGTACGACTGGGGGGCATGTTCATCCCCAGCGAGACCCCGGCCAAGGTGGGCGCTCTTCTGTCCTTCGAGTTCCTTTTGCGCGGCGCTCCCTGCTTCGGCGGCGAGGGCACGGTGGTGTGGACCCGCGAGCCCGACAAGAGCGCCGGCTCGCCCCCCGGCATGGGGGTGCGCTTCCAACGCCTGTCTCCCGATGCGCAGCGACTTTTGCATCACATCCTGGCCGAGCGACAGCCGCGCACCTCGCCAAGCGAGGGCGATGCCAGCGGGGTGCCGGAATTTCTGGATGACTCGGGGCGGCCCACGGTGCGGGTGGCCGCGGACCGCGTATCCCGGTTGGTGGCGGCCACCGTGGAAGCCGGGCAGGACACCAAGTCGACAATGAAGCTGGCTCCCGAGCGAGTAGCCGCGCTGGTGGCGGCCTCCCGGGCGGCGGTGGCAAAGCGGGACCCCACCGGCTCGGCCAAGAGGGCGAGCAGCGGGCCCCTGCCTGAGGTCGCTGTCGATGGCGTGCAGCGAAGCGGAGCGCCGTTTATCGACGAACGGCGTTCCAGTTCGCTGCGTGCCGTCGATGAACGCTCCGATCCGCTGCGCGCCGTCGATGGACTGCGTTCCGCTTCGCTGCGCGTCATCCTCAATGCGCTGGCCCCGACAGTTCCACCGGGGCCGGTGGTGACCAACGGGCGCCTCTTTGGCTGGGTCCTTTTCCTCTTGCTCTCGGTGCTGGTCCTGGTCCTGTCGCTGCGCTGACCGATCAGCCGATCAAGGATCTATCAGGAAAATGGCCAATCCAATCATAGGCGGGACCGGTCGACCAGGCACATCTCGACCCGGCTTTCCGGGTGTTGGAAGTCGGTGGCGGTGAACTGCGCGTTCTTGGCGGCCCGGGCCATGGCGAAGCGCGATCCGCTGTTGTCATGGATCTCCGGCGCCAAAAGTTCGGTGACCAGGCTCAGGTTGCCGAGCTTGATGCACACGTGACCGCAGATGATGTTCAGGAACTCCGTCGCCCCATCCAGGGCGTCGTCGTCCGGCCGCGACTGGGGTAAAAGGTCTGTGTCGAGCATCTTGCCGGCGATGCGCAGAAGGATGTCGGTGGACAGGTTCAGGCAGATGACCCCCTCGAACCCACCGGTGAAGCGCTGGGACAGGGTGTAGTCCAGAAGCCGCGCCCCCCCCGGGTCCCCGTGGCAACCGGCGATCTTCAGTCGTTCGTGGCACACCCGCAGGAAGATCTTGGTCGTCACGTCGGCGAAGATCTCCAGGATGCGCGAGTTGCGCCGGCCGCTGTAGAGCTTCTCGATGTTCTCCGGCGCCTGCTGCTCCTGCCGGCTGAACTCATCCAGCTCCAGCGCCAGCTCTTCCTGGGTCAGGCAGCCGTTGGTCACCAGGGCCTCGCCCAGAAGGATCCAGTCCTGCGCCTGGCTGATGAGCAGCTCCCCGAGCTGGTTTTCGGTGAGCATGCCCGTCTCGACCGCCAGCTCGCCGAAGCGGCGGTCCCGGGTGCGCTGGAGCTGGTTTAACCACTGCGCGTCCTCGCTTTTCATGTACCCCTGCTCGACGGCGCGGCGCCCCAGGGGCTGGTTCGACTGGCTCTGCGTGGCCACCGCGGTCTGAAGCTGGTCGGCGGTGATGCACCCGCGATCGATCAGAAAGCGCCCAAAGAACCGGGTGCTCACGCCACATCTCCGGCAAGAGTCGGGCAAAAGGGCTGGGTCGGGCCCGAGAGCTGGGTCAAGATCGAGATCAGGTCCTCCCGCTTGCACGGCTTCATCACGAAGCCGCTGGCCCCCTTTTCCGTGCACTCGCGGATCTTCTCCGGGGTGCCCATCGATGAGAACATTACCACCTGCGCCGCCGGATCGATGGAGCGCAGCTCTTCCAGGATCTTCACCCCGTCCATGTCGGGCATGACGATGTCCAGGAGCACGAGGTCCGGCGACAGGCGCCGGTACTCCGAAAGGGCCTCCGCGCCGCGACGGGCCTCGCCCACGACCTCGAAGTTCGAGTCCTTCAGCAGCCGCTTCATGATGTTCAGCGAGGTCTTGGAGTCGTCCACTGCCAGTATCCGCCGGCTTCCGGTTTCGCTCATGCGCTTCACTCCTCTTTCAGTCCCTGACGACGGCGCGGCGTGCGCCGTCATCTAGGGTGGTAGTACCCGGGACCGGCCTTGTCAAGCGCCGCGAGACGAGTCCCCCGTCGAGGAATTGCATATCTTGCATGGAGCGCGCAGAGGTTGCACGGTTTCAGGAAAGTCGATCCGCCAGGCGGCGGGCGGCGCGGGTGGCAAGGGCCATGATCGTCACCTGGGGGTTTACCGCCGGTGAGGTGGGCAACACGCTGCCATCGCAAAGGTAGAGCCCAGGCAGATCGTGCGCTTGGTGCTCCGCGTCCACCACACTCTTTCTGGGGTCCACGCCCATCCGGGCGGTACCCAGGGGGTGGTAGGCGGTCAGTTCCAGGTCCCGGGCGCGCAGGTGGGCCTGGCGGAAGCGCAAAAGGTCCGCCTCGCCGCGGATCTCGGCGAACCCCTTCACCGGCGGCAGCACCGTCTCGGCCCCGGCGCGCAGGAAGATCTCGATGAGGATCGACAGGCCGCGCTTGATCTGCGCTACGTCGTGATCCAGCAGCGAGTAGGTGATGAGCGGGCGCCCCCTGGGCCCGGGCCGCACCCGGCCACGGCTCTTCTCCTCCACCAGGAAGCCGAAGCTGGCCAGGCGCGAGAAGGACTCCATCACGTGAGTGTAGCGCGGGCCGGTCAGGGTGACGCTGGCCGCGGCCAGGTCCAGCGGCACGAAGACCCCCTCGAAGAGCAGCCCCTCGTCGTGGAATTCCTCGATGGCGTAGCCCTGGGGGATGCCGTCGTAAGGCCGCACCTGCTCCCCAGGCATCAGCGCGAAGGCCGCCGCCGCGGGGTGGATCGACAGGTTGCGCCCAAGCTGCCCCGATCGATCCAGCATCCGCCCCACCCGGCGATCGGAAAGCAGGAGCGTCGGCGTCAAAAGCGCCCCGGCGGCGACCACCACCGCACGGGCCCGCACGGTGAAGCGCTTCGGCGATGCGTCTCGATCTTGGTCTTTGTCTTGGTCTTTGTCATGCGGCCCCACGACCTGCGTGACGTGCACCCCCACCGCCCGGCCGCCCTCGACCACGATCGAGCCGGCCCGCGCCGAGGTGATGAGCTGCGCCCCCGCCCGCAGGGCCAGCGGCACGTAGGACACGTTGGTCGATCGCTTGGCGTCCGTCGGGCAGCCGAAGCAGCACACCCCCTGCCCATCACAGCCGGGGGCGTTGCGCAAGAGCGGCCCGTGGCGGTAGCCCAGGGCGTCGCAGCCCCGGGCGATGACCCGCGCCACCCCGCCCAGGTATGCCGCCTGCGCCGGGGCTACCCCCAGGACCTCTTCGACGCGATCGTAGTGGCCCGCCATCTCGTCGTCGGTAAGATGGTGCAGGCCGTGCTGCTCGCGCCACTTGCGCAGCACCCGATCGGGCATGCGGTAGCAGGTGCCTGAGTTCACCGTGGTGGTGCCGCCGACCCCGATGCCGATCGGCACGGGGATGGCGGTGTTGCCCCAGGCCACCGTGGCGCCCATGTCGCGGATCAGCTTGCGCTGCATCTCGATGGCGTGGCCGGTGAAGTCGGCGCGGGTGTGGTAGCGGCCTTCTTCCAGCAAGATCACTGCGAGCCCCGCCTCGGCCAGTTCCTTGGCGGCGACCGCCCCGCCGGCCCCGGTGCCGATGACCACCACGTCGCATTCCAGCACCTCGCCATCGGGGACCTCGGCGGAGGATAGGGTGCGCTCGCGGACGTGGCGGGGCAGCTCGGCCTGGCCCACCTTGACCCCGAACTTGCAGCCGATGCGGTCGAACATCTCCTGGGTGTTGAAGTGGGCCACCTTCAGCGGGGTCAAAAGCGCCCGCAGCCCCATGCGGGAGATGAAGCCGGCATGGTGGGCCGACTGGAAGAAAGCGTCCAGGTCCTCGACCGGCAGGGAGGCCAGGGACTTGCCGTGGCGTAGGAAGACCGCGGCCTCGGTGGCCTTCAGCAGTGCCCGGTAGCCCAGGACGATCTCGTCGGGGACAGTGCGCAGGAAGGCCTCGACGACATCCAGGGTCTTTGGGCCGGCCCCCGGGATGTGCTCACCGGCGGGGATGGCGGCGGCGGCCACTGCCAGAAGGGACCGGCGCTCGGTTTTGGACAGGACCGGCTCGGGGTGGGGCGGCACTGTGCCGGCCAGGGCCTCGCCGACGGGGGCGATTCCGGCCACTCCGACAGACGGCGTCACGGCGGCGGCGACCAGGGTGGTGATCGGATCCGGTCGATCGGACTTTTGGCTGGCCGCGGCATGGCGGTTGTCGGCGGCGTCATGCGCGGCGGCGGTGTCTACGGCAGCGTCGGTGGAGGGGAATTCCTCGGTGGCGGGGATGACGTTCAGGTGGAGGGAACTACGCATGGTTTTTGTCTCCGGCTTGCTCCGGTTCTCTACTTATATGAGCGATATGGCTATATGTTAGGGCCAATGGTCGGACCATTCAAGAAATGTGACTGATGTCACGGCGGTATTTTTATTATCCGCGCGCAATTGTCGCTCATCCGGTCGGGGGACGTGGGAGCATCTCGCACCTGATGTCGGCGAGGTCGAACATGGGCAGGCTGAAGCTGAGTTTGCTGCTGCTGATGGCGCTTTTCTACATGGCCGCCGGGGTCATGCATTTCCGGGTGCCCCAGGTGTACGCGCAGATCATGCCGCGGTACCTGCCGCGGGGGTGGGACCTGCCCCTGGTATACTTGAGCGGGATGGCGGAGTTCGGGCTGGGGGCCCTTTTGCTGTGGCCGCGGACACGGGTGCTGGCGGCCTGGGGCCTGATCGCGCTCCTTTCCGCGGTGTTTCCGGCGAACCTGGACATGGTGTTGCACCCGCGACACCTGGTGGGCGTCCCGCCGTCAATCGCCGAACCGGATCCGTGGATGTTGTGGCTGCGATTGCCCTTTCAGGCAGTGTTCATCGCCTGGGCCTATCTGTATACGCGCCCACCTAAAAGAACGTGATTGGAACCGAGCCACTGCCCCTCAGAATGACTGAAGATGGGGTGATTCTTGTCGGTTCGAGCCGCGTGCCGCTCGATACTGTGGTGATCGCTTTCCGGGCGGGGACGGCACCTGAAGAAATCGTCAATCAATACCCGTCGCTGCAACTGGCCGATGTCTACTCAGCCGTTGGGTATCTGCTTCGCCATCCGCAAGAAATCGACAGCTATTTGCGAAGACGCGCAGAGCGGCGCCACGAGACCAGGCAAGAACATTCAGACATGTTCGCACCAGCCGGCCTTCGTGATCGCCTGCTGGCTCGCGACAAAGGCACCAAGACCCCTTAGTTCCCAAGATCTTTCTTGAGCGTAAACAGCACGTCCCCCGATGGCAGCAGCGACAAGCCTGGCTTCAAAGAACGGTCGGTGGAGGCTGATGCCTTCCTCAATTCATCCATCGTGATTGCCGCCCACGCCCCAGCATTGACGCCGCTCGCCAGGATCGGACAAGCTATCTGGGCATGACCACCATCCATCGAATCGGCATCCTGACCGGGGGCGGCGACGCTCCCGGGCTCAACCCCGCTATCAAGGCCGTCGTCTGCGCCGCCCGGGAGCGCGGCTGGGAGATCTGCGGCATCCACGACGGATGGAGCGGCCTCCTCGGGGAGGGCGAGACCTCGCCGTTGGACGAACTGGTCGTCGCGCACTGGGACCGGGACGGGGGCACGCACCTGGGCAGCTCGCGCACCAACCCCTTCGCCCGGCGCGGGCCCGACGGCCTGCAACACGACCGCTCCGACGAGGTGGTGCGCAACATCGAGCGCCTGGCCCTGGATGCCCTGGTCCCCATCGGCGGCGAAGACACCCTGGGCGTGGCCGCTCGCATGCTCGAAAAGGGCGTGCCCATTGTCGGCATCCCCAAGACCATCGACAAGGACCTCTACGGGACCGACTACAGCCTGGGTTTCGACACCGCCCTGCGGACCTGCGCCGACATCATCGAGCGGTCGCACTCGCCTGCCGGTTCGCACCACTGGATCCAGGTGGTCGAGGTCATGGGCCGGCACGCCGGGCACCTGGCCCTGTGGTCCGGGCTGACCGGGGGGGCGTTCATGACGCTCATCCCCGAGCATCCCTTCAACATGGATCGGGTGGCAGAGCTGATCGGCCGGCACCTCTCGCCGGGAATGAAGGACCGGCGGCACCCGCGCTATGGGGTGATCGTGGTGGCCGAGGGCGCCAAGCCAGCCGGCGGGCAGGAGGTGACGCTTGACGGGGCAGTGGACGAGTTCGGCCACGCGCGCCTGGGCGGAATCGGCCCCTGGCTGGCCAGCAACATCCGCAAGCTGGCCCAAAGGGAGTCGCGGTCGGTGACGCTGGGCCACCCGCAGCGGGGCGGCGCGCCGAGCGCGGTGGATCGGGCTATGGGCTACCTATTCGGGACCGCCGCAGTGGAGGCGCTGGCCCACGGTCGTTTCGGCATGATGGTGTCGGCCCGGGGCATCGCCCCGGCCTGCGACCTGGGCCTGGTGCCGCTTGGCGAGGTAAAGAAGGGGCTGAACCTGGTGGACGTGGCGCACTACTACGATACGGACCACTACCGGATGACGCGGCACTTGACCGTGAAGCACCTCGACAAGTAGGAAGTAGAGCGACCCACCGTCCATTCTCGCCCGGGCGTCTCGGAGGAGGCAGCCCGCGCCTGCTTCTTGCTGAAATGAACGTGACTGATGGTAGACGTGATCCGACAGATAAAACCACACGTCCGGCCAGGTGCTTCTTGCTGAAATGAACGTGACTCTGTATAGAGGTGCGGTCTGGACTCATCAGTTGGGGGGCCGAGGTGGTCATTTTCGACCAGCGCCGGGTGGGGCGGGCCCGGAACTTCGAAAGCCGGCTTCCGAAGAACCCAGGCCGGACGCGGACCTGGCCACGGCAGCGTTTGCCGTCGCTCGCCGGCACGTGGCGTGCATCATCGGGCGGGTCAGGAGTCCCCGCCAACATGACGACGCATTCCCGGTCCTACCCTTCCGCTTTCGGCGAGCCCGTGCTGGCCACCGAGGCGGACCTGGACAACGACCGCGTGTCGGACGTCTGTATCGGGCTGCCCGACGGCCCCGGGGGCAGGTTCCGGGTGCTGCACCGGGTGCGGGCCCCCCTGCGTGAGGCCGTCCGTCTGGCCGGGCGCACCGCCGGCATCCTGGCGGGGGCCAGCAGCGAGACCGTCCTGGACCCGCAGTGCCGCCCCTCGGCCATCCGCATCTGCGACAGCACCGAGGGCTTTCGGGTGTGGCTGGACTACGACGTCGGCGTCGTCGAGGGTCGCCCGCGCACCTCGCGGCCCCTGCGTCTGATGATGCTGGCCAGCCGCCTCACCGAGCCGCGCCCGAACCGGCAGTCGCGATTGCCCACCGGGCCGGTGCCCGTGCCGGTTATAGAAGACTGACTGACCCCCAGCGCCCGTCGGCATCAGGAAGAGAGCAGGTTCTTGGCGATCACCATCCGCTGGATCTGCGAGGTCCCCTCGTAAATCTGCAACAACTTGGCGTCGCGCATCAGCTTCTCCACCGGGTATTCTTTGGTATAGCCGTAGCCGCCGAAGATCTGCACCGCGTCGGTGGTCACCTTCATCGCCGCGTCCGCCCCATAGCACTTGGCGATGCTCGAAACCACCGAGTCCAGATGCCCCTGGTCCACCATCCACGCCGCCTTGTGGCACAGCATCCGCGTCGCCTCGTAGGCCACCGCCATGTCGGCCAGCATGTGCTGCACCATCTGGTGCTGGGCGATGACCACCCCGAAGGTCTTGCGCAGAAGCGCATAGGCCCGGCTCTCGTAAAGCGCCCTGCCGATGAGCCCCAGGGCCCCCGCGGCGATCCACGGGCGCGAGCGGTCGAAGGTCTTCATCGCAATCTTGAAGCCCTCGCCCTCCTGCCCCAGAAGCGCCGACTTCGGCAGGCGCACCTCTTCGAAAATCACGTCGGTGGTGTTGGACGACCGCTGCCCCATCTTGTTCTCTTTCTTCCCCACCTTGACCCCCGGCATATCCCGGTCCACCACGAAGCAGGCAATCTTGCGGTTGCGCGCCTTCAGGTCCTTTTCCTGCCTGGGGTCGGATGTCGCCAGCACGGTGTAGAAGCTGGCGTAACCGCCGTTGGTGATCCAGCGTTTCTGCCCGGTAAGGACGAAGTCGTCCCCGTCCTTGACATAGTGGGTGCGCATCCCGGCCACGTCTGAGCCGGCATCCGGTTCGGAGCAGCAGTACGAGGCGAAGATGGGCTCGCGCACCAGCCAGCCCAGGTAGCGCGCCTTCTGTTCCGGGGTCCCGGCGATCAGGATCGGCAGCGAGGCCAGGGCGTTGCCCGCCAGCGAGGTGTTCACCCCGGCGCAGGCCCACGCGACCTCTTCCAGCACCAGGCAGTGGGACAGGCACGTAAGGCCCAGCCCCCCCAGCGACTCGGGGACCTCGCAGTTCATCAGGCCCAGCTCCCAGGCCTGCTTCAGCAGCTCGACGGGGAACGTTCCCTCCTCGTCCAGCTTGCCGGCGACCGGCGCGATCTTCTCGCGGGCGAAGTCGCGGGCCGTCTTTTGCAAGGCTAGCTGCTCGTCGGTGTACGTCAGGTCGAACATGGTCTCTGGCTCCGCTCGTCGTCTCGTCTTGTGGCGCCAAACCCTGTCAACACGCGACGCGATGGGATAGCGCGATAGGATAAGGATAGGGATCGATCGAACAGAGCTTGCCAGATTCGGTGCGGATCTGCCAGGTTGACCGCGACCCAGAATGCATCGTACGATGCGAGGGGAACCACGCACGTGCCTGTCCCGTTTGGCAAATACCTACTTCAGCGCAAGATCACGGAAGGCGGGATGGCCGAGATCTTCCTGGCCCGACAACCGGGCCTGGAGGGTTTCGAAAAACTCGTGGTGGTCAAGCGCCTGCTGCCGCAATTCGGCGCGGAGCCGGACTTCGTCCGCATGTTCCTCAACGAGGCGCGGCTGGCGGCCCGTCTCAGCCACCCGAACATCGTGCAGATCTTCGAGCTGGGCCACGAGGAGGGCGCCTACTACCTGTCGATGGAGTACATTCTGGGCGAGGATGTTCGCGCCCTGGCGCAGCAGGCCGACGCTACCGGCAACCGGCCGCCCCTGGGGCTCATCTGCCGCATCGTCATCGATGCCCTGGCCGGGCTGCACTATGCCCACACCCGCACCGGCCCCGACGGCAAGCCCCTGGGCCTGGTGCACCGGGACATCACCCCGCAAAACATCCTGGTGACCTTCGAGGGAACGGTCAAGATCATCGACTTCGGCATCGCCAAGGCCACGCAGCAGCGGCAGGCGGAGCAGACCCAGGCGGGGTTGCTCAAGGGCAAGTACGCCTACATGTCCCCAGAACAGACCCGCGGGGGTCAGCTTGACGCCCGTTCGGACGTGTTTGCTGCCGGCATCCTGCTCTGGGAGCTTTTGACCTGGCGGCGGCTTTTCAAGCGCGGCACCGACCTGGCGACCCTGGTGGCGATCAGCGAGGAGCCGGCGCCGCCGATGTCGCTCATCAACCCCGAGGTGCCCGAGGAGCTGGACCAGATTGCGCTGACCGCCTTATCGGTCAACCCGGACGATCGTTTCCCCTCGGCGCAGGCGTTCCAGGCCGCGCTGGAGGAATGCGTGGCCGTAAAGGGGTGGGCCGGGGACAACCGGGCGCTGGGCCACTACATGCGCGAGCTGTTCAAGGACAAACTGGCCGCCCAGCGAGAGGAGGCCACTGCCGCGGGGGCGCGTTCAGTAGAGGAGCACATGCTGAACGGCGGGGCCTCGGGGCCGATGCGGGCGCAGCCCCGTCAGAGCTTGCAGCTCAGGACCGTGCCTGCCGGGGCGCAAGCCGACCCGGTGCAAAGGCAGGGCCGCCAAGCCGAAGATCCCGGGCTGAAGGCGTCGCCGCAGTCCCTTGGCGGGCCAGTCGCCGGGCCGAAAGCGTCCAGGCCACAGTCGCTGCCGCCACAAGCGGCGGGGCAGGGGGGGCAGCAGGGAATGTCGGGGCTGCAGAGAATGCCGAGGCAGGAGCCCTCGGGGCCGCAGGCGATTCCGGGGCCGCAGGGGCAGGGACAGCAGGGAATGTCGGGGCCGCAGGGGCAGGGGCAGCAGGGAATGTCGGGGCCGCAGAGAATGCCGAGGCAGGAGCCCTCGGGGCCGCAGGCGATTCCGGGGCCGCAGGGGCAGGGGCAGGGGCAGCAGGGAATGTCGGGGCAGCAGCCGGGGAGTTCTGGGGCGCATCCGGTCTCGGGCTGGCAGTCCGCACTGCCAAATGGCATGTCCCCCGGGATGATCTACCAGCCGCAGCCTGGCGAGGCGATGCCTCAGATGATGATGTCGCAGCCCCAGCAGGAGGGGACCCCCCCCAGGCGGCGGGTGCTCATCGCCGTGGTCGCCGGGCTGGTCCTCGGGCTGGTGGTGGTGCTCTTGCTGACCTTCTTCGGCGCGGACGGTGCCGGCAAGGGCGTCGGGCTGCGCGGATGGAGCACGCCCACCCGGGTAGCCACCGCCAGTGCCGAGAGCGCCAGCAAGAGCCCGATCAGCAGGAAGAAGAGCGGCCAGAACGGCGAGCGCGGCGCGGTGACCTCCAGCGTGGTCCACGAGCGCGGGCCCTCCGCATGAGCCGGGTCCGCGTCACCCCCGATCCGGGTCCGCCCCGCAAACCCGCGCAGCGAGCCGGAACGCCGTTCGTCGATGAGGCGCGGCCCGTCGCAATCGAGGGACCGCGACGTCTCGTGATCGAGGGACCGCGACGTCTCGCTATGGGCGGATGCGGATATCACCGTCGGCATCGGCAGGCGCAGGGCGGTCCCCGAAAGGGCCTGCACATCCCGATCGAGCTGCGGCAGCAGGGCCGGGGCGGACAGGAGCTGATAGGCCCCCAGCCGCTGGAGGCGGCGGTCGATCTCGCTAAGGGCCTCGGCCTCGGCCCGGCAGGGGACGCACCCGGACAGGTGCGCGCTCACCGCCGTCGCCGCAGCGCCGTCAGGCCCGGGCAGTTGCCTTCTTGCCTCGGCGCAGGTCATGAATGGCTCCGGGCGGCGCCAGCGTGTGGGTGCCGGGGGGGTCGAAGTCGCTCTCCAGAAGGTCCCGTTGCAGGGCGCGGCGCAGGAGCTTGCGTCCGTGGTTCAGCCAGAAGTGCAGGCTCTCCTCGCCACAATCCAGAAGCTCCGCCACCTCGGGCAGCGGGCGCCCCTTTACGATCACCAGCACCAGCGTCACCCGGGTCATCGGCGGCAGGGTACAAAGCACCTGGGCCGTGCGCCGGATCTGCGCCAGCTCCAAGTGTTGCGGGCCGGTCGTCTCCCCTTCGGCGGTCCTTTTGCCGACGGACGCCGGCGGCGCCACCGAGACCCGCCGACGGGTGACCGTCGCCCCCATCCCAATCGAGGGCAGCGGCGTCCGTCCATCGAGGGAAGGCGCTCCGCTTGGCGGCGTCTGTGTTTCGTGATCGTTGGACCGCGGCGCCTGCGGCGCTTCGCGATCGAAGTCCAGCCGGCGGTCTTCGTCCCTGAGCGTGGGAAGGGAGGGCCTCTGCATGCGCCCCCGCTCGCCCGGCAGCCCATTTTGCTTCTTGTCCAGGGCTGACGTTCCGCGGCCGGGGCCCGGCTCGGGCGGCTCCACGCTGCGCAGATGAAGGAGACAGAGGCCGACGATCAGTCGGTCCAGCCAGCGTGACAAGGCATCTTCGTCCCTTGACGGCAGCGGCGACGCCTTGGCGGGGAGGGGCGAGTCGGACGCACCGGCCGTCGTTCCTTGGCCGGCAAGCCCGGTCATGTAGACCAGAAGCGGGCTGCGCAGCGCCTGGGAGAGCGCCCGCAGCACCACCACCCGGGCCGCCTCCCCGTCGTCGAGCAGTTGCAGCGTCAAGCCGAGCAACCTCTCGCGGTGGGCCAGCACCTGTTCCTCGGCGGTCGGCCCCCTCGTCTCCGTTCCCGGGTGGCGCGCAGCCAAGCCCAGCGCGGTCCACTTGGGGCGCGCAGCGAAGTGCAGCGCCGTCCATTGACCTGGGAGAAAGTGCGAGAAGAAGTTCGACAAGACCAGGAATCAGGTTAGGCTCCCTGCCCTTTCTTGTCCAGCCTCGCCTTCAGCTCCGCCAGGCGATCATCGAGTTCCCTTTCCTTTCCGCCGCTTGCTCCCGAAAGGAGGTGGTCGAACCGTTCGGTGGTTTTGCGGTCGGCATCGCCATTGTGATCGCCGGCCAACTCGACCATGGCCTCTGCCTGGACCTCGGAAAGCTCGATCTGCGAGGCCAGCTGGTCGAAGCGATCGAAGGCGCTGCCCTCGATGGACAGGGCCTGCTTGCTGGCGCGGGCGCGGGCCTTCAGCGTCTCCTTCTTGCTTTTGATCTCGGCGATTTTCCTGTCGTTGATGCGGATCTGCTCGGTCAGCTTTACCGTCAGGTGAGACTGGGTGGCCAGGAGTTGCTCGGCCTCCTGAAGCTTTACCTCGACCTCTTCCCGGCGGCGCAGCGCCTCCCGGGCCAGCTCGTCGTCGTTCCCCCGCACGGCGCGCTCCGCGTGTTCCTGCCACTTCTGGGCGTTGCGATAGTGCTCGTCGACCCGGCGCTGTGCCAGCTTTTCCTGCGCCAGCTGGTTGCGGACCTCCAGGCGGGAGCGGCGAGATTCTTCCTGCATCTGCTCCACCAGCAGATCGATCTCCTTGCCGGGGTCGGACACCTTGTCGATGGCGGCATTCAGGTTGGAGCGCACGAGGTTGGACAGACGGGACAGGATGCTCATAATGGAGCAGTGTAGCACGCTGCCCCCAAGTCGGCCCCCCCGGCGATGAAGCCAGCAGGGCAAGACGTCGAGCGCATCCTGGCAGGCGCCTTTTGAGGGGAGTCCGCCGGGGTTTACTTCTTGTCTGCGGGAGCGGCGGCAGGCCCGGGTCGGGTCGGGGTCACCTCGACCAGGACCGTGACGCTGCGGACGTGGGGAGGCAAATATGCATCCAGCTTGCCCCGATACCAGGACAGCGCGAGCGCGGCGATGAACAGCAGGAAGGCGTAAAAGCGCCACGGGCTGCGCTTCTCGGCGTAGGGGTCCCGCAGGGAACGCTCGGAGCCGCGCGGCACGGTGGCCACGTCGGTCAGGGCGCCGCCGAAGGGCACGTTGACCTTGACCCGGCCGTTGACCGCCCAGCCGCTCGCGTCAAGCAGCGGGCCCAGGTTGCGCTGCCGCAGCTTGAGCCATGCCACCAGCATCGAGGCGCCGGAGATGCCCAGAACGATGGCGAAAAGGCCGGCTGGCATCCACAGGCCCAGGCCGAAGAAGGTCGCCAGGATGCTGGACAAGAAGGTGGCGATGCCGCCGACGGCCACGCCGATGGCGGCCACGGTCCCGACATCGATCGTCTTGGCCGCCGGCCGGGCCGGTGCCGGGGTCTTGTCCGCGTGGGCGGTGGCGGTGGCGGTGGCGGCAAGCTTGCTGCCCGCGTCGGCATCGGCGGCGGCAGCGCGCTTGGCCACCTGTTCGTCGACCATGCGGACGAAGCGTTTGTAGGGCGCCCAGAAGGCCTGCCGCACGCTGATCGGGTTCTCGATGATCTTCGTGATGGTGGCATCCCAGTCCTGGCCCTTGCGGTCGTAGAACACGCCGTTGCGGCCGACCATCAGGTTGTCCGAGTCGCCGTTGGTGAACGCGGCCACGATGACCATCTTCTCCCCGCCCAGGCGCGAGCAGTCGCAGTACGCCAGATAGCTTTTGGACAGACCCGCCAGCGTCGCGTGCCGGGCTGCGTCCTCGACCCGCAGGCAAAGGTTGCAGCTCCTGCCGTCCAGGTACAGGGTGCCGGCCTGAAACACCGCGTCCCGCTTGCCGTAGAACGCCGAAAAGTTGACGAAGTTGTTCAGCAGGGCGACAAGGTCCCGCTGGTAGCGGATAAAACGCTCCACTTCGGCGATCTGGGCATTCTCTGCTTCCAGCGCGAGGTCCTGCTGGATGAGGGACGAGATGGCCTCTTTGATCTTGCCCACAAGGAGCGCCCGCACCCGCTCAATGCCCAGAGGTTCTATGAGCTGCGGCCCCTGCGGCGCCTCGGGCTTGGCGGCAATCCAGGCGGTGTAGGCGGTCAGGCGCCCCTGCAGTTTGACCCAGTCGGCCTCGGTCAGGGTGGTCTTGCCGGGGCCGAGCAGCGGGGCGATGGCATCCCTGGCCAGGGTGGCCAGAGGCTCGCTCCACGCCGGGTTAACCCCGTCGGCCAGGGACAGGGCCTTGTTGGCCTCGATCTTGGCCAGCGGCAGCCGGGCGATATCCAGCGTCCCCGCGGTCAGCTCCTGCGACGAGAGGGCCTGGAACTCGGATTCGCTGCCGTTCATCAGCGCGGCGGCACGCCCGTCGAAGCTGGCCAGGCGACATCGGGCGAAGTAGTCCTCCACCTTGGCCTTGACCGCCCGGACGGCGTCGGCCGCTTTAGCGGTCTTGTCTCCCAACGGCAGGATGTTCTTGTCGGCCTCGCTTTTGCCGTGCCACTCGGCGAAGGCCTCGGCCTCGGCGAAGAAGGCGTCCACCTGTGCCTGATTGACCCCCGGCTTGCCGCTGCGGTCCTTGGTCTCGCCGACGATGGCGATGATGTCCTGGATGGTCTTTCTGACCCGCTCGTCATCCGACGAATCCGCCGGCACCACGCCGTCGCCGTTGAACTTGGTGGCGGCGAAGATCTTCTCGGTGTCCACCGCGTCGGCCAGGCTGATCGACGTCTCTGCCCCCTTGCCGAGGTTTTGCAGGATGCGCCGGGCCCCGGCCAAAAGCAGCGCGCCCTTCTCCGTCTGCTCATTCATCGCCGAGAGCGGCACCGAATCGCCGCCCTTCAGCAGGTCGTCGGGGTTCTTGAAGGTCTCCTTGACCCACTTAACCGCCGCGATCACTTCGGGCGCGCGGATGCGGCCGTCCTTGTCCGCATCGATCAGGTCCAGGGTCTTTGGGTCCAGTTCCAGCCCCCGTGTCGGACAAGCCAGGGCGATCCACAGCTTTTGGTTCAGGTCCCCAAGCTCGGTGATGTCGGCCCCGCTGCGGAAGGTGACCTGGTCGACCCCCCCCGCGCGGAAGAATTTCCATCGATGAGTGCTCGCTGCCATGGGTCTCTCGCTTTGTTATAAGGTCTTCAGGTACTCGATGACCGCCGCGCGGTCGGTGCTGGAAAGGGCGTCCCCATAGGTGTGACCGCCATTGCCGTAGCCCGGCTTCGTCGTGTCGTAAATCTGGACGCGCTTGTCGCCAACGGGCTCGGCGTCCTGCCCAAAGGACAGGGCGGTGAAGCGCCATCCGAGGGCGGCAGGATCAAAGTCGGTGCTGTCGAAGCGCTGTGCCGACGCCGGCACCGATCGGCTGACGAAGTCATCCCCTTCACCGGGGTCGCCCGAGCACGCGGCGAGGCCGAGGATCGAACCCAACATCAGGACCAGGATTGCCGGGGTGCGCAGCATGAACCGGGTTATGCC
>JBBRLA010000121.1:0-15890 GCA_038231615.1 Polyangia bacterium
ATCACAACCAGCGCATCGACTATTTCGTCAGCTCCGGCTCCTCCGCCATCGGCGTCGCCACCTTCCTCATCTCGCCCCTCAAGGTGATGCGCGACCAGCTCACCCTTGACCAGCGCCTCGCCCGCTTCGCCTCGCTCCCCTCCACGGCGCAAGAGCAGGACCGCTGCGCGCTCCTTCATGAAGCGGAGTTCCTGTTCCTGCGCGATGCCGCGGGCGAGGCCTTCGGCAAGAGCTTGCTGGTCCGCTTCGGCGGGGTGATCTTCAACATCGGGGTGGGGGCGCTGCTCGGCTTCGGCTTCCAGCACTGGGGCCAGGCGTCGATCAACCTGATGGCGGGCGTGGTGGTGGGCCAGGTGATGATCGCCACCCAGCCGGACGATGTCGTCACCGACCTGGCCCACTACCGGACAGGGGACCTTGCGTTCGCCGCGAGCCTCGCCACCGGCCAGCCCGGGCCGTGGATCGTCGCCCCGCTCCTATCGAGCGGCAGCTACGGATTCCAGCTTGCTCGCGCTTTCTGAAATGCAACGACGCGCCGACTTTGATATTGATACGATGTAGTGGATGTTATTCTCTCGTATAAGGACTGTCCGGGCCAAGCTGACCACCCTGGTGGCCATTCCCATCGTGCTGATGCTGGCCACCCTGCCGATGCTTTCCTGGCTGCTGCGGCGGCAGCTCGTCGACGAGGTCGACAACCGGGTGGACGATGCCGAGAAGTCCTTCCGCACGGAGATGGACGACGACCTGAGCGATCTGGTCCTGGCCGCGCGGGTGTTGGCCGCTGACCCGGAAACCCGCAAGGCCCTGACCAACGGCGACCGGAAAGAGGCCCTGGCTCTGGCCCGCATCTTCGTCGAGGTCTACCCCAGCGTGGACATCATTCTGGCGGACAGCACCGGCCGCGCCCTGGTGCAGGTGGGCTGCACCGCGCCGCCACAGGACGTGCGCGAGCTGGGGGACCTGGGCGACATCCTGCGTGGTCGGGAGTTCCGCGGCGTCGTCGAGCACGGCTGCGAACTGCGGGCGGCGGGGGCGTCCCCGGCGATGGTCATCGCCCTGCCCGTCAAGGGAGCGGGCGCGGTGCTGGTGTGCCTGCCCCTGGACAAGGAGCTGGTGCAAAACGCCGCGGTGAAGCTCGGGCTCGGGGTGGCGCTGGTAAAGGCGGGCAGCACCCAGCCGATCGCCGAATCGCCGAACTTCCCGGCGCGGGCCATCCCGGCACAACGCGGTGCCAGCGCGCTCTACGAGGATTCGGGGACCACCTGGGCGGTGGCGCGTTTCGCCGTGGCCCCCCTCGCGGGCCGCGACACGCACTACGAGGTGGTGGTCGCGCTGGATGTCGGCGATGTCCGGCGCCTGGTGCGGCAGCACCTCTTTTTCGCCCTGGGCGTGCTGCTTTTCGCCGCCGGGATCTCCATTGCCGTCGGGGCCCGCCTGGCCTCGCGGATGTCCCAGGCGCTTTCGCGGGTCAACGACGCCCTTATGAAGCTGGCCAACAATGAGTATGCCCATGTCGTGCCTATACACACCGGAGACGAGCTGGAGGATCTGGCCACCGGGTTCAACAAGATGGTGGACGGCCTGAAGGAACGCGACCGGCTGCGCAGCACCCTGGGCAAGTACCTGACCACCCAGGTGATGGAACACCTGCTGGCGGGCAAGCTGGTCCTGGGCGGTGTGCTCTTGCCGGTGACGGTGCTTTTCACCGACATCCGCGGGTTCACCTCGATCAGCGAGAAGATGGGGGCGCAGGAGCTGGTCGGCCTGCTCAACGAGTTCTTCGCCGAGATGGTCACCGTGGTGATGGAGGAGGACGGGGTGGTGGACAAGTACATCGGCGACGCCATCATGGCGGTGTTCGGTGCCCCGGTACCCAGGACCGATGATGCACTGCACGCGGTGCGAGCGGCGGTGCGCATGCGCCACGCGCTTTTGTCCCTGAACCAGCGGCTGACCCGGCGCGGGCTTTCCCCGCTGGAGATCGGCATCGGCATCCATACCGGGGAGGTGGTCGCCGGCAACATCGGCAGCGAGGCGCGCATGGAGTACACCGTCATCGGCGACGCGGTGAACCTGGCCTCGCGCCTGCAAAGCAGCTCCAAGGACCTGGGGGTGTTCATCCTCATCAGCGAGGACACCTACCAGCTCACCAAGGATCGCATCATCGCCGCCCCCGTGCGGGAGATCACGGTGAAGGGCCGGGCGCGTCCGGTGATGACCTACCAGGTCTACGGCATCCTGGGCGAGCCCCACCTCGATCCCGCGCCGCCGAAACAGTAGGATCAATAAGCCCGGGCGCGGGCGGCGGCGTTGCGGGCGCGCAGGAGGGCCGGCTGGGCCTTTACGTGACCCAGGAGGTCCTTGTGCTGCGCCTCGTGGCCGGTGCATTGGCAAAGGTGCTGCTCCTGCGGGTCGGCGTGAAGGTCGTAGCGCCAGCACTCGCCGCCGGGGCCGATCTGGATCTTCTGGCCTTCCCTGCTGACGGAGGAAAGGGTGCCCTCGTTGCCCCACAGGTAGATCGGGCGGTCCTTTTCGGGGCGCGGCAAGAGCAGCGAGCGGCCCTGGAGGGCATCATCGCCGGGCCGGCCCATGGCATCAAGCAGCGTCGGGAGGATGTCGACGTGGCTGGTGGGTTCGGTGACCTCGCGAGGCGGGAAAAGGCGGGGCTGGTAGAAGAGGGCCGGGGTCTGGAAGTTCTCGTTGAAGCTGTGGCGCGAATGCGTGTAGTTGCCCGGGTGCTGGCCGAACGCCTCGCCGTGATCGCCGACAATGATGAGGATCGTGCGCGGGTCCAGGCCGTCCGCCGAAAGGGCGCGCGTTATGCGCCCGATCTGCGCGTCCAGCAAGCGAAGATCGTTCAGGTAGCGCCGCTGCGGCGAGGCGGGGCGCAGCGGCGGGTCGGGCTGCCCGTAGTCGACGTAGGGCCAGTGTGGGATGAAGCTGTAGTAGACCCCGACAAAGGGTTCGCGGGCCCGGTGCAGGCGGTCGAGGAAGAAGGTGACGGTGTCGATCTCGTCCTTGGCCTGCGCGCGGCCGGTGACGTTCTTCTGGAGGGGCAGGTTGCCAAAGCCCCACATCTCGCGCATCCCGCCGTGCTCCATGAATGCGCGGGGGAAGTACCAGTTCAGCGAGGCCGGCGTGACCAGGAAGTCGTCGTAGCCCGGAGCAAGCCATGCCGGCAGACTGGGAAGGTAGATCTCCTTGCCGACCGAGAAGATGCGCACCTCTGGCATCGGGTAGAGGCCGCTGAAGATGGAGAAGATGCTGTGAGGGCTGGAGTTGCTGGGCGAGAAGTGATTGGCCAGAAAGAGCCCGCGCCGGGACAGGTCCTGCAACACGGGCATGGGCACGGAACCATCGGGGCCAGCCGAAGGCAAGGGGCGAAAGACGTATTGCAGGCCGGTGCTCTCCATGAGGATGATGACGACGTTCCACGGGGGTGCGGCCTGGCCCGCCGGGGGCGGCTCCGGCGCCGGCCTGGGCGAAGGCGGATCAGGCAACGATGCGTTGGCGGTCTGCTCCGAAGGCCCTGGGGCCGTCGCCGCGGGACGTACGGGGCCGCCTCCCAGGAGGTCGGCGGCGACGAACCACATCGGGTTCTCGATCAGTTCCTTCGGCAGTTCCTTCGGCAGTTCCTTCGGCAGTTCCTTCGGCAGTTCCTTCAGCAAGGGCGACGCGTCGAGGCCCAGGCCAAGGGGCGCGAGCACGCAACCAAGCCAGAGCACGGCCACACCCCGCGTCTGCCACATCCGCAGTCGGGGCAGAGCCAGCCCGGTGACGAAGAACCCGAGGGTCAGCAGCGGACCCAGGACATCCGCGGGACGAAGCAGCGCGGCAAGCTCCCTCACCCCCGCCGCCGAGAACGCCTCGAAAAGGACGTCGTGGGTCAGGCCGCTCTGAAGGATGAAGATCAGATCGAGGTGCACCTGGCAAACAATCGCCGCTGCGAAGAGGATCGCCCCGAGCAAAACGCGCACGCGCAGGCGCCACAGCGGCCACAGGATCGCACTGAAGTAAAGCCCTCTGCACAGGTCCCGGAGCAGCGGCGCCAACAGACCAAGCAGGGTGCGGGCGTCCCTGTTCAGTCCGAAGGGCGGGTCCTGCTCGGTGCGGACCCCATATAGGAGGCCCAGCCGATAAAGGAGGCAGACGAAGACAAAGGTGCACAGGACGTGCATGCCCAGGGCCCGCGACCGGGCATCTCCAAGGAGCACGGTGGTGACCCGGCGCAGCATCGGCTCGCCCGATTGTACCACACGGGGCCCGTTCCGTCGGAAAAGGAAGTGCGCATACTGAAGGATGGGCGCTCAGGGACGGCCATACCCTAGCCCGCTCACGCCCGCCCTCTGGTGCTTCTGTTTGTCAGTTGGGGGCTGCGATCGGCGTCGGGGTCGTCATGCGCCTGATCAGCGCCATGCACTCCCGCTCGGCGGGCGCCTCTTCCCGGTTGAAGGTGAAGCGCTCCTCCATCGAGGCATCGAACTCGTCATCGGTCAGCCGCCCCCGCTCGTGCACCCGGCGCAGGATGCGGTTCAGATACGCCTCCCACTTGGCGTCCGGCATCCCCTTGCAGAAGTGGACGTAGCGCCGCTTGGGGTTCGGCAGGATCGACGAGAACCACGCCGCTTCCCGCGGGGTCAGCTCCTTGGGGGTCTTGCCGAAGTAGTGCCGCGCCGCCTTGCCGATGCCGTAGATGTACGGCCCGAACTCGATGGCGTTGAAGTAGATCTCCAAAATGCGTTCCTTGCTCAGGTTCTGCTCGATGTACCAGGTCAGGAACATCTCCTGCAGCTTGCGCGAGAGCGTCTTCTCCCGCGAGAGCAGCACGTTCTTGATCATCTGCATGGTGATCGACGAGGCCCCCAGGCGGAAGTAGCCGCGCTCCAGGTTCTGTTGCAGGGCGCTGCGGAACTCCGGCGCGATGAAGCCGTGGTGCTTCATAAATCCGTTGTCTTCCGTGGTCATGATCGAGTTGATCAGGTAGGGCGAGATGTCCTCGTAGGGCACGAAGTCGGGGTTCTCCGCCCCGATCAAAAACGAGAGGAACTGCCCCGGCTCGACTTCCACTTGGTGGGTGAAGGGTTGCAGCAGCCGATCGACCTTCTCGTCCTCGGGGGCGGCCAGCACCTTGCAGCCCTCGATGCCGACCCTGCCGCTCAGGCTGACCGGCTGGGGCACGCCGTTCTTGTCCAGGGTCGGCGGTGGCGGTGCCAGCGTCCCCTCGGGGGAGACGCTGGTATCGGGGGCCAGGGCGGCGACCTCGCCCCGGGGCATGCGCAGGGGGGGCAGGGTCACCCCGTGGCGCTTCCCGCGGCGGTGGCGGTGCTTGGATTCTGTCGGAGCGGCCGGCGGGACCATCGCTGCCGGCGCCGGTCCCCGGGAAGGGGTCCGCGGCGGCGAGAGATCGGGGAGATCGCCGCCCTCGTCGTCATCGGTGCCGGGCTCGGGGGACGGCGGCAGGCGCAGGAGCTGGGCGAAGTCGACCGCCACCCGCACGTCGGTGTAAAAGCTGCCGCCCAGGCGGAAACCGTGGATTTTAGGGATGATTTCCGGGGGCATCGACTGGAGCATGGCCTGGCAGGGCAAAAGAGGGATTTGCAGGTGGGCGGTGACGTGGCGCCAGCGCTCGCGCCAGCCGGGGCCGTCCTTGGGGTCGCGGGGCTCGCCCCCCTGCGGCGCGCCGATCACCTGCAGGCGGGTGGGCTGGGCCTCGGCCTCGGCTTCCAGCACGGCCTCGGCCCCGCGCCAGCGGATCACCGAGCGATCGAGGCGGAAGCGGCGGGTCTTGGTGTCCACCCGCCCCCGCGCCGAGATCTCCAACCCGAGCCCGCGCACCGGCTCGGCCGCCAGCTTGGGAGTAAAAAGGGACAACCCCGACATGTGGAACGATCCGTTGAAGTCGAGGGCATGCTGCGCGTAGCGCAGGTCCAGGCTGGCATCGATCTGGGCATCATCGCTGTCGATGATCGCGGTGTTCTTCAGGATGGGATCCAACGAGGAGAGGCGGAAGCGATCCGCCCGGAGCTTGAGGTCGGCCTCGGCCTCGCGTCGCTCGCCCGGCTTGCTGCCGGGGTCCCGGGAAAGGGCGGAGCCTGGGCGGATCCAGCCGCTGGCCTCCCACAGGTTGCGGTCGACGCCGCCATAGCCGCCGCGGAGCTTGAGTGCCGCGCGCTCGCCGTCGCCGTCGGCGGCGATGGTCCCGCTGATGCCGGTCAGCGCCAGGGCCTTCCACGGGGCGACCTCGCCGCCCTCGATCTCGATTGCCGGCAGGCCCGTCGGGACGAAGTGGCCGGCGGGGGTACGGAAGCGCACCGTCACCCGCTTGGCCTGGGCCACGGCGCCGCCCACCAGGTCCGCCGAGACGTCCTTTAGGGTGATCTCGGAGAGATCGCCCGGGCGCAGATCGGCGGAAAGAGTGGTGATGTGGGCGCTGCCCACCTCGCCCCGCGCATCGAGCACGCTGCCGGTGAGCAGGATGTGGTCCGGTCCCTCGACGGAGCGGCGGGCGGGCGCGATCTCGGGCCTTGGGCCCTTCTTTTGCAGGCGCTGGAGAATGGCGGTGATGTTGTCCTCCTCACTGTCGCCGCGCACCACCTGGATGATGGCCTGGTCGGCCAGCACCTCGGTGAGGTGGACCTGAAAAAGGAGCAGCGAAAGAAAAGAGAAGCGCGCCTCGACATGGGGCAGGGTGAGCAGTTCGACGGCCTTTTTGTTCTGGGAATTCTTCACGTGGAGGCGGTGGAGGATGACCCGGGTGGGCCGCACCGACACCTCGCCCACCGTGATCAGGCAGCCCAGGCGCTCGCCCAGCCTGGGCAGGACCATTGAGCGGACCACATAGGCGCCGACCAGGGGGAAGGCGATCACCAGGCACAGCACCAGCACGGCCACCGCGATCAGAAAGAGCCTCGCCCGACGCCACCGCGACTGCGGCAAAAGGGGTGTGCGATAAGAGGGTTTACCGTAGGCGGGGAAGGGCTGCGGGTATACCGGGGTGCCGGGTGACGAAATCACAACGTCCCAGCTTAGCACAGGGCCAAGGCCCCCCCGGGACAGGGAAATCAGGGCACGGAGGGACGGTGGTGGCAGGTGAAGCCGAGGACCAGGACCCCGCCGGCGTTGCGGATGCCGCCTTGCAGGAAGGTGCCGCCGTCGTCGATGAGGACCACGGTGTTCACCAGCTTGGCGGCGCCGTCGCGCAGCTCCAAGTGTACCCGCACCCGGTGGCGCTTGGGCGATTCGACCTGCCCCAGGTAGGTCAGCGCCCCATCATGGGCGCCGGGGAGGGTAAACCCCGTAAGGGTGTCCTTCTGCAGGTTCAGATCGTGCTGCTGGATGAGGTGGAAGCTGTGCCAAGCGGAAAAAGGCGGCTGGGTGAGCTGCTTGCGCAAGGGTTCCAGCCGCGGGTCGAAGTACGGTGCTGCGCTGTGCTGCGCGCTACCGGATTCTCCGCCGGCCTGGTGGGCCTGGATGACGCGCACGGTGCACACCGCCGCTTCCTCGGCCCGGGCCCGCGACAGGCCGGAAAGGGCGCTGAACAGAATCAGAGACAGGAACAGGTCCGCGCGTCGCCTCACAGGGTCTCCCATTCATCGCCCTCGTCGTGGTCCACCCACAGCACCGTGGTGGCGTCGCCGCGGTCCCCGGAGACCTTGAGCACCGTCGCGCTGCCGCCCGCGACTTCCAGCGATTCGATGTCGCAGTGGTTGGTCTGCGGCGCGGCGGGCATCAGCCAGAAGGCGAACGCTGCGGCCATCGCCAGCGCCGAGACCACCGCCGTGGCCCGGCCCATCAGGCGGCGCCGCGCCGGGGAGAAGGCATGGACGGTCGCCTGGTGGGACGCGGTGGTCACCGGCTGGGCCGCCTGTGGGGGCAGCTTCGCCTGGATGGCCTGCCACAGGTCCACCTCGCCGGCCTGGGACATCACAGCGTTACCCACCAGCTCGTCGATCTCGGCCAGGGCCAGGAGCTTTTCCCGATCTGCGTCAGTGAGCGCGAGGTGCAGCGCCTCCGCTTCGGAGGGCGTCAGCTCCCCGTCATGCAATCTTTGTAGTTTCTCGTCGTGTGAACCCATGTGCTTACCTGGGGGCTAACGGGCCCCCTCCTCTACTACGTCCACATATCCGCGGAGCAGGTCCTGCATGCGCTTTCGCGCATGAAAAAGCCGGCTCATGATGGTCCCTTCGGCACATTCCAGCACGTCGGCCATTTCCTTGTAGGAAAGGCCGTCCACCTCGCGCAAGAGAAGCACCGATCGGTGCTCCTCGGACAATTTTTCCAGCGCCGCCTGCAGCCGCTGGCGCAGTTCCTTGTCTTGCAGCGCCCGCGCTGGATCGAAGCCCAGCCGCCGCGGCGCCAGTTCGTCCGCCGGGCTGCCCGCCGCTTCGGTCCCGATGGTCTCGTCGAACTCCACCTGGCTGCCTCGTCCGGCCTTCCGCAGCTGATCGATACACAGGTTCATCGTGATGCGGTAGATCCAGGTGTAGAAGCTCGCGCTGCCCTGGAAGCTGTCCAGATGTTGATGCGCTTTGAGGAAGGCATCCTGCGCCATGTCGCGGGCCGCGTCGGGATCGCGCAGCATCCCCAGGGCAAGGGCATGAACCTTGCGTTGGTAGGTCTCGACCAGGGTGCGGAAGGCCCGGGTGTTGCCCCGTCGGGCCTGCTCTACAAGAAGCCGATCGTCCACCCGCCCGCCCGATGAGGCCGCCGTCGACCCGCCGATCGGTCCTTTCCTCGGGGCGCTCATGTAAAAGACGTTCCATTTGCCGGTTCCATCTAGAACGACGGCCCCGCCCTGTAATTATTCATTCACATCCAACCTGTGAACCCACGTTATCAGGTTTCGTCTCGGCTCTGAACAGGCCGGCGCAATCAAGAGGGTTCGACGCTCCAACTCCGGTGCATCGGGCGCAAAAGGCGACAAGCCGATTTTTGTGCCATCCGTGTGCTACCGTGGAGAAGACCGGTCATTTGACAGGCCCCGCCAATTGGCGCTACCCCTTCTGCGAGGTCATGATTCGTCCCTGTTCGCCCATCTCGTCTTTCTCGCCCTTCTGGTCCCTGTCAGCGGGCCGGATCGTGACGCTGGTGTGGCTGGAGCTTCTGGCCGGGTCGTGCGCGTCTCGCGGCGAGAATGACGAGGGCCCGGCGGAAGCGCGCGGGGCGGCCCCGGCGGAGGGAATTGACGCCCAGTCCCTGTCCCGCCCCTTCGCCCTTGTGCCCCTTGCGACCTTGCCCCACGATGAGATCGTTCGCCGCATCCTGGCCTACCGCATGGAGGCCCATACCGAGTGGCGGATCTCGCCCCCGCCGCGGAACGGCATGGACACCGAAAAGACGTCCTTGACCGAGGACGTGGCCCTGGAAGTCGACCCCACCGGCGCCATGCACCTGCTCCACGACAACGACCATGGCTATGGCACCGAGGCCGTGCTGACCGGCGGCACGCTCTATATGAAGATGCGCTACGGCCCGTTCATCCGCCGCCGGCCCGAGCCCGACGTCATCACCCGTCTGGAGGCCGCGGCCACCGGCAACAGCGGCGCCCTTCTGGACCTGTTCGGCCCTTTCACCGAGGTCAGCCAGACCACGATGGTGCAGGTGGGGGGCCGGCCGGCAATCAAGCTCTCGCTGTCCAGGCGGGCGGTGCCCCTGCCCCGGCGGCACCCGGGGGACGACGCCGTACCGGGTCGACGGTGGCGCGCGGCGGCCGTGGTCTCGTCCCTGTCGGGGACCGCGGTGGTGGATGGGCAGCGGGGGGTGCTCCTGGGCCTGCGCCTGGTGGCCAGCTTCACCGCCCCCCGGGCGACCGCCTCGGCGCTTGACGGTGCTGTCGCCGGGGAGGCGCAGGGCCTGGTCCGGATCGACGTCAACTACCACATGAGTGTGGGCCCCGGCGGGGATACCCACGTCCAGCCCCCTATAGAGTCCATCGAAGAGCCCGTGCGCCCCCGGCCGATGCTCGACCGGCAGGAGTTGCTCGGCGGCCTGGTCCCGGCGATCGGACAGAGGCGGTAAAGGGTCCCATGAAAAAACAGGAGCGCGACGTGTCGGCAGAGACCGCAGCAAACACGAGCACGAACACGACCACAGGCCAGCATCTCTTGCACAGCCGGAAGCTCATCATCGGCCGCAGCCTGCTCTCGGGGTTGGCCGGGATGGTCCCGGTGCCGGCCCTGGACGATGCGCTGGTGCGGGGGATGCGGCGGGGGCTGCTCGGCAGCCTGGCAGAGCGCCGGCAAGTGGACATCGACCAGGCCGCCCTGGATGTCCTGTGCGCCGACGGACCCACGGTACAGCCCACCACCGTGTGGACCGTCCTGTCCAGCGCCATCCCGGTGCTGCGCCCGCGTTCGTGGGCGCGGCGGTTCCTGGTCGGGTTCCTGCTCCTGCGGCGCCTGGACGAGGTGGTGCGGCTCTTCCATCTGGCGACACTCTTCGATCACTACTGCGCCCGCCACCACGTGGGGCTGGCCATCGACGAGGCCGCCGCCCGACGGCTGCGCCCGGTCTTCGACGAGACCAGCAAGCGGACGCAGCGCGAGGCGGTCACCGAGGTCTTCACCGCGGCCCTCTCCGCCATCGGCGCCACCCTGGTCAAGCTGCCCGGCCGCCTCTACCATCTGTTGCCCGGTCGCGGCGAGGCTTCCAAGGAACCCGACCCCGGCCCGCCGGCCAAGGATGCCGTTTCCGCTGCCTTCATCGAACCCCTGGTCGCCGAGACCCTCCTTGCGAAGGCCCTGCCAGCGGTGCGGGAGCAGACCCAGCGCCTCCTGCAAAACGAGACGCTGACGCGCTACACCGGCCGCCTGGCCCGGGCCTTCGATCGCCGCTGGGCCCGGAAGGTCCTTTAATCGAGTGGCGGTGGTGCCGGGCAGCGGGCGGCCCTTCCTGGGGGAGGCGCGGCGCATCGTGGTGAAGATCGGCAGCCGGCTGATTGCCGACGATCCCCCGGCCATGACGCGCCTTCTGGCAGACGAGGTCCTGGCGTTGCGGCGGCAGGGGAAGACAACCCTCGTGGTGTCCTCGGGCGCCATCGCCCTGGGCATGCTGCGCCTGGGCTGGACCCAGCGTCCGCAGGAGCTGCCGCGGCTTCAGGCGGCGGCGGCGGTGGGGCAGGGGCAGCTCATGAAGCTCTATGATCAGGCGCTCTCGGCCCACGGGTTGACCTGCGCCCAGGTGCTGCTGACCCATGACGACGTGCGCCACCGCGGTCGCTATCTGGCGGCCCGGCACGCGCTTTTGGCCATGCTCGACGCGGGCGCCGTGCCCATCATCAACGAGAACGACACGGTCTCAGCGGACGAGATCAAGTTCGGCGACAACGATCGCCTGGCGGCGCTAACCACGTCCCTGGTCGAGGCCGATGCCCTGGTCATCCTGACCGACGTGGACGGCCTTTACGACAGGGACCCCCGGGAGGCGGGGGCGCGGCTGATCCCGCTGGTGCGCGACATCGACCGCGAAGCGGTACCGGTGGCCGGGGGCAGCGGGTCAAAGGTGGGGACCGGCGGCATGGCCTCCAAGGTGCAGGCCGCGCGCATCGCCGGGCGCTTCGGGGTGCCCACGGTGGTCACCTCGGGGCGGCTGCCGCAGCCGGTGAGCGCGGCGCTTGACAGGGCGGATCGCGGCACGCTCTTTCTGCCCAGCCAGTCTCGCCTGCAAAGCCGCAAGCACTGGATTGCCTACGCCCTTTTGCCGCAGGGGCGCATCCTGGTCGATGCCGGTGCCAGGCAGGCCCTGTGCCGCGACGGGAAGTCCCTGCTGCCTTCGGGGATTCTTTCGGTGCTGGGGGACTTCGGGGCGGGCGAACCGGTGTCCCTGTGCTGCGCAGGCCAGGGCCAGGGAAGCGAAAACGAAAACGCGGAGTTTGCCCGTGGGCTTTGCGGCTACGATGCCGGGGCGGTGCGGGCCATCGCCGGCAGGCGTTCGTCAGAGATCGAGGCCATCCTGGGTTACAAGGAGATGGACGAAGTGATCCACCGAGACGACCTGGTGCTGCTGTGAGCGAGACCGCCGGGCCAGTCTGGGACGAGGCGGCAATCCGGGAGTTCTGCCGGGTCACCCGGGCCGCCGGACGGGCGCTGGCCAAGGCCGGGCCCACTGCGCGCCGCCGGGCCATCGATGAGGCTGCGGGGCTGCTTCTGTCCGCGCCGGTCCGGGATCGCATCCTTTTGGCCAACCAGGCGGACATGGCCGCGGCGCAGCGACCCAAAGGCGACGGGGGTCGCGAGGGCGAGGCCCTTTCCGCAGCGATGCTCGACCGGCTGCGCCTCGATGAAGGGCGCCTGGACAAGATGGCCGCCGCCCTCTCGGAGGTGGCGGCGCTGCCCGACCCGGTGGGGGAGATCGAGAAGACCTGGCGCCGGCCCAACGGCCTGCGCATCGCCAGGCAGCGCATCCCCCTGGGGGTGATCCTCATCATCTACGAGTCCCGGCCCAACGTCACCACCGACGCCGGGGCCCTGTGCATCCGCTCGGGGAACGCCGCCATCCTGCGGGGCGGTTCGGAGGCGCAGCGGAGCAACGCCGCCCTCATCGAAGTCGTAGCGGAGGGGCTTCGCCGGGCGGGACTCCCCTTTCAGGCGGTCGCACTTTGCCCCTCGACAGACCGCCAGGTCATGGCCACATTGCTCTTGCAGGACACCTACATCGACCTTGTCATCCCTCGCGGAGGAGAAGGGCTGATTCGCTTCGTGGCAGAACACTCGCGCATCCCGGTGATCAAGCACTACCGTGGCAACTGCCATGTTTACGTAGAGAAAACCGCGGATGTCCAGATGGCCCTGTCCATATGCTACAATGCAAAAGTACAGCGACCTGGCGTGTGCAACGCCGCGGAGACCATTCTCATCGACCGAGAGCTGGCACCAAGCTTCCTCCCGCAACTGGCCGACCGGCTGGGTCAGGCCGGGGTCGAGCTTCGCGGTGACCCGGCGGCCCGGGAGATCGTCCCGTCGATGAAAGTCGCCACGGACGAGGACTTCCACGCGGAGTTCCTGGACTTGGTGTGCGCGGTGGGGGTGGTGGACGGTCTTTCCGCTGCGGTGGCCCACATCGAGCACTATGGCTCGGACCACACCGAGGCCATCGTCACCACCGACCTGCGCCAGGCGCAGCGCTTCACCGACCAGGTCAACTCTTCCTGCGTGGTGGTCAACGCCTCGACGCGCTTCGCCGACGGGGGCGAGCTGGGGCTGGGGGCGGAGATCGGGATCTCCACCACCCGGCTGCACGCCTACGGGCCGATGGGCGCGGAGCAGCTTACCACCACCAAGTACGTGATTCTGGGAGATGGCCAGATCCGGCCATAGATTGGACAACCCGTTCCCAGCGATGGGGCAAAGGACGGACAAGCATTGCCGAACCTAGATCAGTCCCTGCAGAGAGCCCTTTTGGCCGTCAGCGCGGCGCTTGACAAAAAGGGCCTGGAGCCGACCCTCCTGGACCTGAGCCAGGAGAACAGCTACACCGACTATTTGCTCATCGTGTCGGCACAGTCCGACCGGGCAGTCAGGGCCATCGCGGACAACGTGATCGAGGTCCTGGGGAACGGGTCGGTGGTGCCGCTGGGCGTGGAAGGCCGGCGGGAGGGGCGCTGGGCCCTGGTCGACTTCGGGGACGTGGTGGTGCACGTCTTCCACCATCCTCTGAGGGAGTTTTACGATATTGAGGGCCTGTGGGTGGACGTCAGGCGCGTGCCCTTGCAGGTGCCGGCGGACCAGCGCATCCGCCCCCACGCCCTGGAAGACTACGGCTACAGCCTGGCGAAGTAGGAGGACGACGGGCGCGGATTCTGGCATAGTCCTTCGCCATGTCCGCTAACCGTCATCCTTGTCAGCCATCAGGCCCGTTGCCAGGCCCCAATGAGAAGGGCGAAGGCGTTCCCGAAGCGGCGGCGCGGCATAAGGTCGTGGTCCGCCGCGTCGATGAATGCCAGACCCTGGAGGAGGTCTTCCTCCACTGCCTGCCGGCCTTCGGCGGGGCCTTCCTGCGCCGCATCTACTCCATCCTGGATGCCGCCATCGGCGCGGGCTGCCCTCTGACCCTGGCCATCTCCGGGCCGGTGACGGTGTCGGGGCAGCACCAGGCATGGCTCATCCCGTTGATCGAGACCGGCTGGGTGGCGTACCTGAGTACCACCGACGCGGTGTGCTACCACGACGGGCACCGCAGCCTCGACGCCTACAAGGACGGGCCGATCCACGAGGTGCCCATCTTCGGCGACGACGGCGCCCTGCGCGACCAGGGCACCATCCGGGTCACCGACATGGCTTTCGACGAAGCGGTGCTGCTGGACCAGGACCGCTTCCTGAGCGCCTGCCTCCAACGCCCGGAGTTGCAGCGGCGCATGACCGGCACCGAACTGCGCTATGTGCTGGGGGCGTTCTACGATGCTCAGGAACAGCAGAACCAGGTGCAGCCGGGCCTTCTGGCCACCTGCCACCGCCTGGCCCTGCCGATCTTCGTCGGGGCGCCCGGGGACGGCAGCGTGTTCCTGAACTCGATGAAGCTGTGGGCCATGAAGCAGGCCGGGCTTTTGCCGGAGCATGGCTTCGAGCTGGACATCCACGCCGAGGTCTTCGAAGCCTGCGCCTACCACCGTTGGGGCCTCTTCGAGCACCCGGCGCGCTCCCTGGCCACTCTGATCCTGGGAGGCGGGGTGCCCAAGAACTTCAACCTTCAGCCCGAGCCCGCGCTGGGGCAGGTGCTGGGCTTGCCCGGGGTACGCGGCTACACCTTCGACGTGCAGATCGTCACCGCGCCGGTCACCGATGGGTCGCTCTCATCGTGCCCGCCCGCCGAGGCGGTCACCTGGGGCAAGGTGGACAAGGACTTGTACACCCAGACCACCGAGAGCATGCAGGCGGACTATTCGACGGTCATGCCCTTTTTGGTCAAGGCACTGCTCGACAACCGCGAACGCTACGCCCGCTGGGCCGAGCGCATGGGCCAGGAGGCGCTCTTTCAGCAGCACCCCAAGGCGCGCGGCTACCTGCGGGATCGGGCGGGGTATCGTCTTTTCGCGCAACGCGAGGGGCTTTCGGCCAGGCTGCTGGATGACGTGCGCGAGAACCGCGAGTGGCTGGAGGCGTCGCTTTCCTATCCCCTGGCGAAGGCCCCCTGAGCGCCGGTGCGGCTGACCATCCTGGCCATCGGCAAGCTGAAGGAAGCGTGGGTGCGGGAGGGCTGCGAGGAGTACCTGAAGCGCCTGCGCCCGCGGCTGCCGGTCGAGGTGATCGAGCTGCGCGATGAGAAGCACATCGCCCGTCACGTGCCGTCGCGCCACATCCTGTGGGCGCTGGACGAGCGCGGCGAGGAGCTGACCTCGGTGGGACTTTCGGAGAAGCTGCGCACGGCGATGGGCAGCGGAGTGCCCGGCATCGCGATGCTGATCGGCGGGCCCGACGGGCTGCCGGCGGAGGTGCTGGCCAAGGCGGGCTACCGCCTGTCCCTCTCGCGTCTGACCCTGCCTCACCGTCTGGTACGCGTACTGCTGCTGGAGCAGGTCTACCGCGCCCTGTCGATCCTCCATGACGAGCCCTATCACCGAGCCTGACCAGAGTCTCTTTGAGCCAAGCCTGATCTCGATTTTCGAGGAATTCAAGGCACGGCCCTCTCTTCTCGCCTGTTGCCGGGCAGCGGCGCGGTGATTGACCTACCAAGACAATACCGACCTCGTCTCTATCGCACAATTGGAAGGCCATCCCCGCCGCCTCCCCTTACTTCGAGCCTGGCGGGCCCACAAACGGATTGCGTACCTGCACAGTGCCGTACCATCTCCCGTGCTGAAAGTCTTCCGATAGGAGTTCCGGCAAGCCCTGACACTCTGCGTAGGCCCACAGGTGCGCGTCGAACCAGGATAGCTGATAGGCTGCCGCCCCTCG
>JBBRLA010000122.1:0-15861 GCA_038231615.1 Polyangia bacterium
AGGTGGGTTATTCGTCCTAACCTCATCAGCTTCGTGGGCCTCAAATGGTTCGACGACGACGGCATCTACTCGGGCGGTGGCTATCACAAGAGCCTCGGCGGGAGCGGCAGGCTGTGGGCCGGCGAGGTGAAGTTTGGCCTCAGCTACGGCCCCGGCTACCCATGAGGGTCGCCATGCGGCGGTGCGGGTCTTAAGGGTGGGCCGCGAGACACGCTTTCGCTTTGCTCTTGCCACGGCCGCCGCATTGCGGTAGGTAGCAGATTCCAAAATCAAGTTACCGACGGCAATTGACCGCGCAAGGATTGCACATGATCGACACGATTCACGATCCCACCAAGCTCACGGAGTTCGCCCTCCCGGGCGTCGATTTCTGCTTCGAACCCGTGCCCGAGAAGAGCCGGATCAAGGGAGTGCCGCAGACCTCGATGGACTCTTTCTTCCGGCGCATTCCCAAGGACAAGCAAGGCCTTGAGTGGGCCAGGAGCCAGGTCGCGATGGAGCCGGTGCTGCTGCAGACGGCGCGGGTCGCGCAGGACCCGAAGAGGCAGGCCGAGGTGCTGTCGCAGCTCGGCGTGTGCCACTACCTACTCGGCGATCTGCAACGGGGCCGGGCCTTCACCGAGCAGGCCGCCCTCCTGTCGCAGCAGGCGGGAGACAACACCAAGCTGCTGGAGTGCCTGATGCAGTCGGCGCATTTTCACCAGATCGGCGGGGACGTGCCGGCGGCCATCGCATTCTTCGAGCGCGTGGTGGATCTGTGGCCGCTGCCCGAGTTCCGGGCCGAGGCGTGCTTCAACGTACTGACAGCGATCTCGGAGCTGCACATGTATCAGGAAGACACTGCCGGCACGGTGAAAAGCCTGCGACGGGCGATCCGCATTGCGCAGGAGGGGAAGTTCCCCGAATGGGCGACCACGGCCCGGATGGGGCTGTGCATGTACCTGATCCAGCAGTCCGGCTGGCAGGAGGCGCTGGAGGTCGGACTTTCGGTGCTGGCGGAACTGAAGGCCGGTGTCGATCGCGAGCGGGAGAAGGACATGCGCTTCGTTCTGGCGGACATCTACAAGGAGCTGGGCCAGCACCGCAAGTCGGCGGAGCAGTATGAGGAGCTTTTGCGGCAGGCGCGGGCAGCGAATGCGCCGCGGACGCTGATGATCGAGCTGCTGATGAAGGCCGGGTCGGCGTGGCGGGCGGCGAGGGTGCCGAAGCGGGCGGGAAACCTGTTCCGGGAGGCCATGCCGCTGGCGGACGCCGAGACCAGCCGCCCGCTGGGGGCGGTGGCGCGTCTGAACCTGGCGACGCTGGCGCGAGAGTCCGGGGATCAGCGGCAGGCCATCGCGCTGACCGATGAGGCGCTGAAAGGCGCCCCGGACGAGCTGCGGCCTCTGTTGCTCTTGGTCAAGGGAGAGGCCCACGCGAGCCTGAAGCAGTGGATGGAGGCGGTGTTGGCGTTCAAACAGGCGCTGGTGCTGGCGCGGCAGCGGGGGGACGCGGAGCAGGAGGCCTCGCTTCTGGCCCGGCTGTCCATGCTCACGGAGCGGGGCAAGCAGGAGGCGGCGGCGGCGAATTGAGCGGCTGACCATTGGGGCTAGCCCCAATGCCGGACTCTGGGAGAACGAGTAGTCGGGCGGGACTATTTGCGCGGGCCCTTCTTGGGGCCGGATGGCGCCCGCTTTCGCGGCGGCGCCGGCTCATCCGCACGGCCCACCAGCACCCGCTTGCCGTCGAAGGCCACGGCGATCTGCTGGATCGGCGCGGCGCCGAGGGCCCGCAACTCGGCGGCGTAGTCTTGCAAAAGAAGTTGCTTTTTCGCCGCTGCCAGGGTCGGCAAAAGGGTCGCACCTCCGGCCTTGCTCTTGACCTTCAGTTCCAGGACCGCGCCAGGCTGCCCCGCTTCCTTGGGGCTGATCAGCACGTCGTAGCGCTCATGGCCTCCTTCACGGTTGGCGGTCACCCGGTGCCGGGGCATGGAGACCAAAAGGCCGAGGATGAACATCTGGTACACATGCTCGGGCGGCATCTTCATCCGCTTGCCGCTGACATCGTGGAAGCTGGCTGATTCCACGAGCAGCCGTTGCAGGTGCTCCTGGAACCGCTCCAGATCTCCGGTGAGCAGCACCACGATCATCTGCTGGCGCGCCGACTCGCCGCCGAGGCCCTGCTTCAGCCAGCGGTCAAAGAGGTTGCCAAAGACACTGTTGACCTCCCGATTGGGCACCCGGAGCGTGCCCCAGGTCTGGCTGCGGTCGTTCTCCAGCACCACCTCGACGTCCTGCGCCTTGAGATAGCCCGTGAAGAGCAGGAAGCTCCACAGGGCGTCTGGCTCCTGGTAGATGTCCCGCAGCACGGTGTCCTCCAAGAGAACCTTGCGCACCCCCTCGCCGCGCAGGAGCGATTCCATCTCGCCCTGCTCTCCGCCGCCGAAGCGATAGAGCAGCTCGCGAATGAGTTCATCCGAGGCGGTATTCACCCAATAGGGTTGCAGTGGCGAGTTGTCACTGCCCAGCGCGCAGAGCAGGGACCAGGGATTGTAGATAACCTGGCCGCCGAAGTCGTAGCCGTTGTACCAGCTCCGCAGCTCCTCCATGTCCCGAGAGGAGCCCAGCCGGTCCCGCAGGTCCTGCACCTCGGGCTCGGTGAACCCGAAGTCGGTGGCGAAGTCCTTCTTGAGCAGGCTGTAGACGCCCAGATTGTTCAGCCCCGAGAACATGCTCTCCTTGGCGATGCGAAGGATGCCGGTCATCACGCCCTTGAACAGGTGCTCGTTGTCCTTGAACGCCCCGGTGAACAGACCGCGGAAGAAGCTGGACGCCTCGTCGTAGTAGCCGCGCACGAAGGCCTCGTGCAGGGGGGTATCATACTCGTCCACCAGGATGACCACCCGCTCCCCGTGGGCCTTGGCCAGGAAGGCGGACAGGTAGCGCAACGCCTCGGAGCGCTGGACCGCGGAAGCCTTCCCTTCGACGACATCCCGGATCTGCCGTCGCTGGCGATCGGTCAGCGCGGCCTGGGCGAGCGCGGGGCCGTGTTGATCGTAGGCGTCCGCCAGAAGCTCCCCGATCATCGCCAGGCATGCCGGCCAGTCGGCACACTTGACGTCCTTGAAGGTCAGATAGATGACCGGATGCCGCTGAAAATGCTCCCGGGCCTCGGGCGAGCGCCAGATGGACAGGCCCTGGAACAGGGCGCTGTGGTCCTTGTCGCTCTGGCCCAGGAAGTAGCGGAGCATGGACAGATTGGTGCTCTTGCCAAAGCGCCGGGGGCGAGGGAAGAGCAGCGTCTGGAATTTGTCTAGAAGGACACGACGGATCAGGTCGGTCTTGTCCACAAAGAGTACGCCGGGCTCGCGCAGCGCGGCAAAGTCCGAGGGGCCGATGGATAAACGAGGGGCGACCACAGGGGGCTTATAGCACACAGGCCGATCGCCTGCCCGGCGGGGGAGCGACGACACGATTCGCTCGCACGGCACTCAGAAGCACGAGATGGATACCGGCGAGGTGTGGAAGGTCGCGGCGTAGATTACGACCAGGTCGAGGCTGGCGGAGTCATGGACGAGGGGCTGGACCGGCTGGGCCTGGGCTGGATCCCGTGTAGTCGCGGACTTCGCCAATTTCTCCATATTTTCCGTCGCTGTCCACCCCTCGGGACCGCCTCCTCAACCGGCCCCGCGGACGTTCCGAACGTCGGCAATCGCCGACGTGCAGCAAGCTCGGAAGGCAACGTCCGCGAAATCCCAAAGTTCTCGGCCAGCCGGTTGCCCGAATGACGCGACCTCTCGCTGGAACGACAGCCGCCGGCAAGGAGAGGGAGGTGCCCAGAAGGACGATCAATCGATTTGTTGCCCATCTTTCGGTCTCGTGTTATTTGGCCCCATGCCCTCCATCGACCATGACGGATCTGTGAGCATCATGGACATGAGCAAGTACAAACCTCAGAGCGAACTGTGCAAGACCTGGCAGGCCGAGGGGATCGCCATGGGCATCCGGGTGGCGCTGCGGACGCGGGGCCTGCATTTGACCGCCGAGGACGAGCGGCGGATCTCCACCTGCCAGGATGCGGACCAGCTCTCGCGCTGGATGGTCCGCGCCGTGACTGCTGCCACCGCCGAAGAGGTCCTTCGGGACGGGTGAACTGTGCAAGACTTGGCGAGCCGAGGGAATCTCCATGGGCATCGCGAAGGGCACCCTGGTGGCGCTGCGAACGCGGGGCTTGCCGCCATCGAAGCCGAGTGTGTGTCGGCCGCGATTCGGTATGCATGACCGACATGACCCCGGCGAGGTAGAAGAACGGCACAGCGCCTCAGGTGGCTGGCAGGTGGCAAAGGAACTGCGCGCCAAGCCATCTGGATTGTAGTCCTCACCTACCTCACCCTTGCGAGGGGGATGTCGGGGGCATACCCTTCAAGGACTTGCTGAGAATCATCGTGGTGTTGCTGTGTGTCGTGGCGGGGTGCGAGTTTCGCGGACTCCGGCCGTCGTTCGAGGTGAGTGGACCGGTCCCGTCGGTGATCGACAAGGACTAGTTCCAGGCCGCCTTCTTCCAGACCACCGGAACGCGGCTTGTGCCCGGCCATCGTTGGTCGCTGGAATCGAACGGCGGGGTGTTCGAGGACATCGAGAACGACATCGCGCAGGCCCGGGTGAGCGTCAACTTCGCCGAGTATATTTGGGAACCGGGCCGTGCCAGCGAGCAGATCCTTCGGGCCCTTGCCGGGCGGATCGCCGGGGTGAAGTGTCGCGTGCTGGCCGACTCGCTGGGCAGCCCGGACTTCGAGAAACGGATCGCGCCCAGGCTGCGAGCCATCGGCTGCGAGGCGCGCGTCTTTCGTCCGGTGACCCGGGCCAATCTTTTCGAGCGCGACCACCGCAAGATCGTGATCATCGATGGTCGCATCGCGTACCTGGGTGGGTTCGGGGTGCGCGATGACTGGCTTTCGAAGAAGCGCCGCCGGTGGTCACCATCGCTGCGGAACCGGCTGCGCATGACCGGCGAGTGGCGGGACGACAACATCCGGCTGGTCGGCCCGGCGGTGAATGACGTGCAGCGGGCGTTCGCGCAGAACTGGCAGGAGACGGGGGGCTCGCTGCTGCCGGCGGTCGAGCTGCCGACCCTCGAGCCCGATGGCGACGCCAGGGTGGCGTTCGTGTCATCGACCGCGGGGTATCTGGCGGATGGCGAGCGGCTGGTCCACCTGATGATCAAGTCGGCGCGCAAGCGGGTGCAGATCGCCAACGCCTACTTTGTCCCGGACCCATCGCTGATCCGGCTGCTGGTGCAGAAAGCCAGGGAGGGGGTGGATGTGCTGGTGCTGGCCCCCGGGCACAAGAACGACGTGCCCATCGCCAGCATCGGGCAGCGCCGGCTGTACCGCGAGCTTCTGGCCGCTGGCATCAAGATCTACGAGTATCAGCCGACGATGATGCACGCCAAGACGATGATCATCGATGACCGGCTGGCGGTGATCGGCTCGTTGAACCTGAACCTGCTTTCGATGAACCGCCTGGAAGAGGCGGTTTTCGTCATCGAGGATGGACCCCTGATCGAGGCGCTGGATCAGAGCTGGCAGGACGACCTCAAGGAGTCGCAGCAGGTGAAGGCGCGCTGAACCGCGTCGGGAGATGAGCTCAGCGCCCCCGGATCTCGGTGGTCACCATCTCGGCGTGGCCTGAAAGGGAACGGGCGGCGGACAACAGCCGGCTGTAGGTCAGGTGCACCGGTCCACCCCCGGCGACTGCATCGGTGATCCTTTTCACGGTCGCCGGAGAGGCCAAAAGGACGCGCACTACCACGACGGAGAGCAGGCTCTGGGAGGGGGTCTGCGAAAGGGGCGGAAAGCGGGTCTGCTCGGTGGGTTGGCCCTGGACGTCCTTGCCGACCAAAAGGACCTGGGGCGGAAAGAGCAGCTCGCCCTCCTGGGTCAGGAGCAGCGCCACCGCCTGGAGGCTGGAGCGTCCGGCGGTGGACTTCTCGATGCGGACCAGGATGGGATGGTAAAGGGGCAGCCTGATGACCCCTTCGGTCTCCGCGCTGCTCGCGGCAATCAGGCCGGGCTCGGTAATGCCGGGCCGGGGCTCGGCGTAGACGCCGATGGCGAAGCGCATGCGGGAGGCGCTGCGCAGGGCGTTGTAGCCGGACACGGCGATCACCGCCACTACGGCGAACATCCCCAGGATCAGCGTGTGCCCACGGATGACCATGTCACTCTCCTGGCTCGATTTCGGGGTGTGCCTCGCGGCGCGGGGGTCCGCGGCGCTGTCCGCGCCACATGACCACGGCGGGGTACCCGGTGAGCACGGCGCTGCACAGGAACAGTCCAGCGCCGGACAGGGGGTAAAGGACAGCCAGGTGTGGGCCGGCATAGCGGATCACCCAGGGAGCTGCGAGGTGCAGCAGAGACGAAAGCCAGCCGCCGAGAATCCAGCCGACCTTGCTGGCCGGGGAGGCGCCGGTCAGCATGAAAAGGTGACAGATGATGAGCAGGAATACCGGGACAGTGAAGAGGTGGAAGTGGGTGACTTCCAGCAACTTGCGGTAGGGCACGGCGACCACCAGGGCCGGCGCCTGTACCTCCTCGGGGAGGGCGATGTCGGGGCCGGCGCCCTTCTTGTCGCCATCGGGGGCCCCCGCGGGCACGGCGTCCGCGGGGCCGCCGCCGTAATAGCGCTGCACCCGGGTCAGGCGCCCGGCCCGCAGGCTTGGGCCCACCAGGTCCTCGTAGAGCAGCACCGAGGAGCCCAACGCCAGCAGCGACGTCAGGCAGAAGAAGCTGTAGATGATCTTGGCCTCCAGGGACAGGTTCCACAGCCGAAACCCAGAGCCAGAGGATGAAAACTGCCTCATGAGGGGAGGCCGCTAGTGCGTACTGGCGAGGGCCCCGCCGCCAGCGGGCGTTGCCTGGGCGTTCTTGGCCCGCTGTTGTAGGACCAGCTCGTCCAGCAGGAGGAGATCGCGGCGCACCCCGGCGACCATGGCCCGGGACGAGAGGGTCGCCCCGGACACCGCGACGACATCGTCCCCGGCGCGCAGGGGATCGCGGACGGTCTTGCCGATGAACTGCTTGCGGAACCGCTCGTCTCGCACCTCCTCGCCATAGCGCTCGCGGTATACCATGATCTCCTGGCGCTGCACCGCTCCCTGTGGGGAGAACTTCACGGCATAGTTGATCGGCAGGTGCTCCCCCATCTCCTCGTCGAGGATGGCGTAGCCATCGACGGCCTCGCCGGTCTGGGCGACATAGATGGTATAGGTCGACCGGGGCAGGGGAGTGCCCAGGCGCCTGGAAAGCCGGGCCCGCAGCTCGGGCATCAGGTCGAACTTGCGGTAGGTGACCCGCTGGCTCCTGGGGAAAAAGTCGGCCAGCACGGAGCGCGGGGTGTAGTACGTTGTCTGGGCCGAAGCGGCACCGCCGGCCAGCATCAGGGCCGTGGCCAGGACCAGGCCCGAAAGCGTGCCAGACATCGTGCCCAAGAACAGGATCGAACGTTTGTGCTGAATCATTTTGAAAATCACTTTCACTACCCTTTGATCTGCATCAGATCTGCCGCTGCGTCAAGGCGAATGCGGGTTGTATCCGCCTCATCGGCGGCGGGAGGGCGGTGCCAAACGCCTGTGGGACAGAAAGACAGGGGGGACGGGTTGACCTTGTGTTGCGCAAACCGATAACTAGGCGCACCCTTACGAGCAAATGGCGCCGACTCTCGTCAGCCGTTCTGGTACCTGCTCAAAACGTCTCGCACCCGCCCTGCGTCTGGCCTCGGAGGAGCTTGTGGTCATCTGGCCGCGGCTCGGTCCCCCGTAGGATTTCCTTCACCCCTCCAAGACCCGATCGACCCATTTTTCCCGACTGAGGCTGGTTCAGCAACGCATCGGCCCGGGTCCCTATCCGTCACAGGGGGCGCCGGCCAAGGAGAGTCATGAAGATCGCCTTCACCTATAACCTCCGGCTCACGGACACCGAGGAAGAAGCCGAGTTTGACACGCCGGAGACCGTCGAGGCGATCTCCCAGGCCCTGCTGAAGGCGGGTCACGAGGTCGGTAAGATCGAGGTCACGGGGCCGGCGTCTCACCTGGCGGCCCGGCTGGAGGCGTTTTCGCCGGATTTGATCTTCAACATCGCCGAGGGGCGGCGGGGCAGGGCGCGGGAGGCGTTTTACCCGGCGCTCTTCGAGGAACTGGGCTATCCGTATACCGGGTCGGACGCGTACACATTGACGGTGACGCTGGACAAGTGGCTGACCAAGCTGGTGCTTTCGGCGCGAGGGATCGAGTCACCCCGGGGGCGGCTGCTCTTGCCCCGGGACTTGCCGGAGATCTCGCGCAGCGACAGCTCGCTGAACGTGCCGCTGCCGGCGATGGTGAAGCCCAACCACGAGGGGTCGTCCAAGGGCATCAGCGACGATTCGGTGGCAAGGGACAGCCGCAGCCTGCGGACGGTAGTGATGCGCATGCTGGAGCAGTACCCGCAAGGGGTGCTGATCGAGGAGTTTATCCCGGGCATCGACATTACCGTGCCCTTCGTCGAGGGGGTGGGGCCGGCGGACGCGGAGGGGGTGCTTTTGCCGGTGGAGTACGTCATCGATCCGGGGGCGCGCTCGCGCTACAACATCTATGATTACCGACTGAAGAACACCGATTCGGGCAAGGTGCAGGTGCGCTGCCCGGCGGACCTGCCGCGAGATGTGAGTGCCCGGCTGCGGAGCCTGGGGCGCACGGTGGTGCGGACGATGGGCCTGCGGGACGTGGCCCGGGTGGATTTCCGTCTGTCGGAGGACGGCAGGATCTACTTCCTGGAGGTGAATGCCCTGCCTTCGCTGGAGGTAGGCGCCGGCCTTTTCGCCGCCACCCGGCGGGAGAACCTGGGCTACGAGGAGACCATCGCCGCAGTGCTGGGGAGCGCGGCGATCCGCTGGAAGCTCCTGCAGAAGGGCGGGCCGGCGGCCAAGCCGAAGCGTCCGGCACAGGACAAGCTGCGCATCGGGTTCGCGTTCAACGTGAAGCGTTCGGAGAACAAGGCGCTGGGCGACGCCGAGGCGGAATACGATTCGCCGCAGACCATCGAGGCGATCCGCGGGGCGCTGGGATCGATGGGCCACGAGGTGGTGTTGTTGGAGGCGAACAGCGAGCTGCCCTCCCGGCTGGTCGAGTCCAAGGTCGACCTGGTGTTCAACATCGCCGAGGGGCTCTCGGGCAGGAACCGCGAGGCGCAGGTGCCGGCGCTCTGCGAACTCTGCGGCATCCCCTACACCGGCAGCGATTCGGCGACGCTGGCGCTGGCGCTGGACAAGGGGCTGACCAAGCGCATCCTGCGGCAAAACGGCATCCTGACCCCGGAGTTCCAGGTGATGGCCACCGGGCGGGAGCGCCTGGCGCCGACGTTGCGCTTTCCGCTGATCGTCAAGCCCATCGCCGAGGGGTCGAGCAAGGGCATCGCCCAGAAGGGGGTGGTGGATGACGAGGCGGCGCTGCGCAGCGTGGTGCGGGAGCTGATCGAGAAGTACCGCCAGCCGGCCCTGGTCGAGGAGTACATCGCCGGGCGGGAGTTCACCGTAGGGCTGCTCGGCGACCGCCGGCCGCGGGTGCTGCCGCCGATGGAGATCTGCTTCAAGGACAAGGGCAATTCGCGCCCGGTCTACGACTACGAGGTCAAGCAGGAGTGGGAACGGCACGTGTACTACCAGTGCCCGGCCCACCTAAGCGCGATCGAGCTGAAGGCGGTGGAGCGGGTGGCGCGGGAGACCTTTCAGGCCCTGGACTGCCGGGACGTGGCGCGGGTGGACCTGCGGATGAACCAGCACGGGCTGGCCTATGTGCTGGAGGTGAACCCCCTGCCGGGTTTGACGCCGGACTATTCTGATCTGGTGCTCATCGCCAAGGCCGCGGGGATGGACTTCCGCACGTTGATCACGGAGATCCTCTCCGGGGGCCTGAAGCGCCTGCGGGAGAAGCGCCGGGAGGCACAGACCGGGCCGCAGCCGAAGAATGGCAACCCGCCCCGGGGGCCGCAGCCGGTGGCGCCGCTGGAGACGCTGGGGGTGCAGCAAAGTGGGCCGGTGGTGCTGCCGGTCTCGACGCCGGTGGCGCCGGCATTGGCCACCGGGGGCAAGACGGACTTCCCGGGCCAGACGCCGTGAGCGGCCAGCGACGGGTTCGCCTGCGTGAGCTGGGGATCGGCATCGGGCGCTATCCCACCGGCCCGGGCAATGCCATCACCGATGTGGCCGGCGTGCGGGTTGGGCACTCCACCCTCATCCTGGGGGAGGGGGCGCTGTCTCAGGGGAAGGGGCCGGTGCGCACCGGGGTCACAGCCATCATCCCCAGCGAGAGCATCGTCGAGGAGCGCCTGATCGGAGGAGCGTTTGTCCTGAACGGGGCGGGCGAGGTCTCCGGGCTGACGCAGCTTTCCGAGTGGGGCCTGCTGGAGACGCCGATCCTGCTGACCAGCACGCTATCGGTGGGCAAGGTTGCCGACGCGGCGGTCAAATGGCTGACTCGCCGCTATCCGCAAATCGGCAGCGAGTATGACGTGGTCATCCCCCTGGTCGGGGAATGTGACGATTCGTTCATGAGCGATGCCGCGGGGCGGCACATCCGCTCGGCCCACGTGTACCACGCGCTGGAGTCGGCCAGCGGGGGCGTGGTGCCGGAGGGCTCGGTGGGGGCTGGCACGGGCATGCTGACCTGCGACTTCAAGGCCGGCATTGGCACTTCGTCGCGGCGGCTGCCCCCGGCAGAGGGCGGGTACACGATCGGAGTGCTGGTGCAGAGCAACTTCGGGGTGATGGAGAACCTGCGCGTGGACGGGGTGCCGGTGGGGCGCATCTTGTGGAGGGAATTTGACAGCGCGCAGCCAAGCGGAGCGTCGTGCACAGACAGCAGCGCGCAGCGAAGCCAAGCGCCGTGCATCCCCGACGCGCTGCGGCGCCGTCACAACTACGGGTCGATCATCGTGGTCATCGCCACCGATACGCCGCTTCTGCCGTCGCAGATCAACCGGGTGTGCAAGCGGGCGGCGCTGGGCATCGGCCGGGTGGGCTCGATCGCGGCCCACGGCAGCGGGGAGATCGTGCTGGGTTTTTCGACGAAGAACCGGGTGCCGCGCAAGGTCGTGGGAGACAACCTGACCCACCGGCTGGAGGTGCTGCTCGACCGGGCCACCAACCCGATCTACGAAGCCGTGATCGAGGCCACCGAGGAGGCCATCCTCAACTCGTTGTGCATGGCTGACGAGATGCTCGGGCGCGATGGACATCTGGCCCCGGCGTTGCCCCTACATCGGCTCCTGGACCTCTTGCAAAAGATGAGGGCTGTATAACAAAGCGGGCCCGTGACAGGTCGGAAGCAGGCCAGGCACAGAAATCGTTTATGGAAGTCACGTTTTGACGGTTGCTTGAAAGCGCAGACCCTAGTACGGTCCCGGCATGCGGCCACTCGCCCAAACCCTTGTCGCCTTGGTGCTTCCGGTCGTCCAACTGCATCTGGCGCCCTGTCTAGCCGAGGCGCATGGGGGGGCGGCGCGGTCGTCCATCGGGGTCACGTCGGGACCTCATCTGGCGCTGCCCTTTTCTCACGACGACTACGCGGCGGCGCGGATGCGGGCGCAGCGCGAGAGCAAGCTGCTCATCGTCGAGGCCTGGGCCACCTGGTGCCACACCTGCCAGAGCATGCGCAACTTCGTCTTCACCGACCCGCTGCTGCGGCCGATGGCCGACCGCTTCGTCTTCGTCGCCCTGGATACCGATCGCCCGATCAACGCAGCCTTCGTCGAGCGTTTCCCGATCGCCTCGTGGCCCACCATGCTGGTCCTGGACCCCGGGCAGAGCGGCACGGCGCTGAAGGACGAGCGGATCATCTCCCGCTGGATTGGCGCCATGACCGCCCCCGAACTGCTCGGCCGTCTGGGGCACGTCACCGCGCGGCCCGCAGGGGTGGACAAGCTCCTCGAAGATGCTGACACCGCCGCCTCGGAGCAACGTTGGGACGCCGCGGCCCCGCTCTACGCTGACGTAGTGCAGCAATCGGTGATGGAGCGCCCCCGGGCCCTCCTGGGGCAGATCCAGGCACTGCGGGAAAAGAGCGATTACCCGGCCTGCGTCGAACTGGTCGCGACCTCGCTGCAGGCCACCGGCAACAATGCCAACGCCACTGACTTCGCCGCCTACGCCGCCGCCTGCCTGGACCACGACAACGACGCCGACCAACGGCAGAAGTTGCGGCAGCGGCTGCGGGGCTACCTGACGGCGCTGGTCGACGATTCCAGCGCTCCGCTATCGGTGGACGACCGCAGCGACGCCTACGGGACGCTCATCGAGCTGTCCGACGGCCTGGGCGATGGGGTCACCGCCGACCGCTTCGCCGAGTCTCGCCTGCGCCTGCTGGAATCCGCAGCCGCCGCCGCCCGCACCCCCGCTGACGCCTCGACCTATGACCTGCACCGCCTGGACAGCTACCGACGGCTGAAGCGTTACGATGAGGCCGAACGTATGCTCACCACCTCGATCCGGGCGCTGCCCAATGACTTCAACGCCCCGGCCCGCCTGGCCAAGCTCTATCAGCACATGGGCCGGCTCGATGACGCGTTGCAGAAAATTGATGACGCGCTGAGCAAGAGCTATGGTCCCCGCATGGCGAACCTGCTGGAGATCCAGGCCAATATCCGCCAGGGTTTGGGCAAGACGCAGGAGGCGGTGCAGTCTCTGTTGGCGGCCATCGTGGTCATCGAATCTCAGCCGATTCGCAACGAGCGCAAGCTGGCGCTTTTGCGCAAACAGATCGCGTCGCTGCAGAGCACCCTGTCCAGCCCGTCCCTCAGGCCGGGGTCGAAGACCTCGCCATCCAGTCTGCCGGTGCAGGGCCCGGGCAGGCAGTCCCCCACGGGGCAGCGGCCGATGGCGGTCACGCCTGCAGCGGCGACGGTGCGCCTGACCCAGGGGCGCAATGGCCACCTGGGGGCGTCGACCACCCATCCTGCCGGCTAGGGAGCTTCCTCCCGAGGCCCCGGGGAGCAAAGTGGCAACTGGAAAATAAACGCCGCTCCGGTCCCCACGCCCTCGCTTTCCACCCAGATCCGCCCGCCCATCAGCTCCACCAGCTTCCTGCTGATCCACAGACGCAGCCCCAGCCCCGCCGGTTCCGCTCGCGACGCTCGCTCGGGCTGGTGGAAGCGCTCGAAGATGCGCTCGCGGTCCCCGGGTGTCACCTCGGGGCCCTGGTCGTGGACCGAAACCTCCCCGGCCCCCCCGGCCACGTCACGCACGACCCGCACCGAGATCTGCCGCCCCGGCGGCGAGCGGCGCTGGGCATGGGCCAGGAGGTTCTCGATGACCTGCTCGATCCGCAGGGCGTCGCCCTCGATCCACACCTCCTCCCGGGGGGTCTCGACCCCGAAGTGATACTGCGAGGTGGCGCCGCCGGCCCGCGTCACCAGATCCCGGGTCAAATGCGATAGGTCGATGGGCTGGGCGCGGATCTCGACGTTGCCGGTGACCAGGCGGCCGACGTCCAGAAGGTCGTCGACCAGCAGGGAGAGGCGCTCGGTTTGCAGGTCGATGCCCTCGGCCACCTCTCGCACCTGCTCCGCGGGCAACTCGTCCAGCCAGCGGGAGATGAGCTGGGTCTGGGTGCGCAGTACGGTAAGCGGCGTGCGCAGCTCGTGTCCGGCCATGGCCAAGAACTGGTCCTTGCGCCGGTCGGCCCGCTTCTGCTCGGTGATCTCCTGGAACACCGCCACCGCTCCCAGCAACTCGCCACCGGGTCCCTGCCCGCCGGAGCCAAAAATCGAGCCGAAGATCGGCGCGGCGCTCTCCAAGTATACCCGGCGCTCTTCTATCTCTCCCTCGCCGTAGAGGGCGAAGCTGACCTCGACCCCCAGCACCGTCTCGCCCCGTTGCAGGGCCCGGCGCAGAGGGCGGGCCTCCTCGGGCAGGGGGCTGCCGTCGCCGCGGCGCTTGCCCCAGCGGGCTTCGATGCTGAAGAGCGATTCGTCGGCGGACTCGTCGCGGGCGCCGGAGCCGAGCATCTCCCGGGCGGCGACGTTCAGCATGCGCTCCTGACCCCGCGGCCCGAAGGCCACCACCGTTGGCAGGGGTAGCGCGTCGAGGATGCTGCGCAGGGTCGCCGGCTCGCGGGTGGGGCGCCGGTGGGCATCCAGGCCGGGCAGCGCCGGCAGGAGCAGCACCACCCCGCCCAGCCCCGCTGGGCAAAGCTGCACGCCCTCGAGGACCTGGCCGAAGAGCCGGGCGGACAGGACTTCCCCGGACCCGGCATGAAGCACCCGGCGGGCATGCTCGTGCAGCGTGCTTTCCAGAAGCTGCCCGGCCTGCGCCGGGTCGCACCCCTGGATCTCGCCGAAGTAGCGGCGGAGCGGGCGAGAAAGGGCCAGGCAGCGCAACTCGCGCCCCCACAGGAGGGCCGCGTGGTGGGGGTGGTTCTCGACCAGACCTACCAACGCCGCGGGCGGCTCGCCAGCCGGGTCCTGGGCCCCGGCCAGGCCCAGAGCAGCCGGGGCCAAGGGATGGGGGGGGGCGCGCTCCGACATGAGGGAAGGCTACCGCTGAGGCCGGGCGATGGGTAGGGGGAATCGCCCGGCGGCGTCAGCCAGGGCCCTCCTCATGGCGTTCTGCGCTGCCGCCAGGGAGTGATGGCCCGAGAGATACTGGTACCCCGCCTGGCGCAGGCGCTCCCGCAGGGCGGAGTCCCTGCACAGACGCACCGCGGCGGCGGCGAATGCTTCGGGCGCGCTTTCGATCAGCACCTCGTGTTCGCCACGCAGGGGCAGCCCGGCCGCGCCCGCCGGAGTCGTCACCACCGGCATCCCGGCACGCAGTGCCTCCAAAAGCTTGATGCGAATGCCCGAGCCCGACAGGATCGGTACAATCATTGCCAGGGATCGCTGGTAGAGCGGCTCCAGTTCCGGCAGGAAGCCGATCACCTCGACCCCGGGCACCAGCCACCTTGGCGGCACCACCGGCCGACCTTCCGCGGTGGTTGGCAGGCCGGAGCCGGCAATGGTCAGGACCGCCTCGGGCAGGCGGGCGCGCAGGAGCGGCCACACCTGGGTAAAAAACCAGTCCAGCCCTTGCACATTGGGGTGCCAGGTCAGGTTGCCCACGTAGCACAACCGCGGCGGCCCGGGAGGCTGCGGCCGATCCTGCGGGGTGAACGTCACCACCTGCGGCACCACCACGGGCGAAATCCCCGCGAGTCGCGACAGCGCCGCCGCGTCATCCGCCGAGATCGCCACCACCGCGTCCGCCCGCCGCAGCGTGTCCGCCTCGAAATCCCGCGCCCGCCGCCACTCCGCCTGAGCCAGCATCCGCAGCGGCCACCACCGCTGCCGATCGGCGAAGTGTAGGAAGAGATCGCTCTCGACGTTGTGCTCCTCCAGCACCACCCGCGCCCGTGGGCACAGGCGCCGGATCTCGGGCAGATAGCGGGCCATCCCCAGGTGATCGATATACACCACGTCGATGATCGGGGTCCCGAAGGTGAGCTGTCGGCGAAGGGCGTGACGAATCGCGTCGCCGTCCCATTTCCCCGCCAGATAGGGGACGCCCCGGGTCAGTCGCAGCCACGCCGCCCGGGCCAGGCGGTGGGGCTGCTTCAGCATGTGGATCGGGTGACTTACCGGTGGCAGCACCTGCACCCCGGGCAGTTCCCGCGACAGGGCCTCGACCTCCGCCGGGGACACCCGGACTTCGCTGAGGCTGAGCAGGGTGATCCCCCCCGCCGCGACCTCGGGCAGCGAGGCCAGCAACCGGAGCTGTGCCAGGCTGTGTACCCGCCCGCCGCTGTGCGCGGGCCAGGGGAATTCGGTGGTCAGGTAGAAGATCGTCACGGGGTCTTTCGGTCGTCTTGTTGCCGGCC